>JAPPHF010000007.1:18761-19878 GCA_028821115.1 Deltaproteobacteria bacterium
ACCTACGGTCGCCCCCACTCGTCATCGCGCCTTGCCGACGACGAAAAATCCTGCGTATCTTATCATGCGAATGGACCGGACAGGACACTAGACTCACTGTTCAGCTTTGTTAACGAAGAACCAAGTGTTTTGCCATCGAGAGCGGCGCTCTCTTCGTCGCCTGGAGGAGGGAACCCAGTGCAAACCGCAAACGAGAAATTCGTGGATGTGGACGGCATCCGCACACGCTACTTCGAGAAGGGAACCGGCGAGAACGTGGTGCTGATCCATGGCGGCGTCTTCGGTTCCAACGACGCCGCCGACTGCAGCGTGGACTGGGCGCTCAACTTCGACGCCCTGGCCCAGTGGTTCCACGTCTACGCCCTGGACAAGCTCGGGCAGGGGCTGACGGACAACCCGCCCACGGATGCCGACTACACCATGGCCGCCACCACCCGCCACGCCATCGGTTTCGTTGAAGCCCTCGGCCTGGGCGGCGTGCATGTCGTGGGCCACTCCCGCGGCGCCTACGTGGCGGCGCGCATGACCCTGGAACGGCCGGACCTGGTAAGGTCCTGCATCCCGGTGGACACCAACACGCTGGCGCCCGGCTTCGGACGCAACCACATCGTCTTCGCCGACACTCCCGAGCCGCGGCTCTCGCGGGAAAGCCAGCGCTGGGTGCTGGAGCGCTACTCCTACAGCGGCGCCCACGTCACCGACGGCTGGCTCGACGTGGTGACCGAGATGGCGCAACTGCCGAAGTACCAGGAGAGCGTGGAGAAGATGATCACCCAGGGCCTCAGAAAGAGCCTGTTCCTGACCCGGCACTCGATCGAGAAAGGGGAGACCCTGGGCTGGATCCGCGAGCGGGGCATGGGGAAGCCCACGCTGCTGGTGTGGGGCTACAACGATCCCACCGCCACGCTAGGGCAGGGAATGCGGCTTTTCGAGCTCCTGTGCATGCGCGAGCGCCGTTCGCGGATGCACATCATCAACGAGGCCGGCCACTTCTCCTTCCGCGAACACCCAAAGGAGTTCAACGAGGTGCTGCGGGGGTTCATCGCCAGTGTCCTGTCCGGTTAATTCGCATGATAATATGCGGAGGATTTTTCGTCGTCGGCAAGGCGCGATGACG
>JAPPHF010000033.1 GCA_028821115.1 Deltaproteobacteria bacterium
TGGACACCTCCTTCTCTCACTCTTTAGGTGTCCACCAAATCGGGTCAACCCCAGAAACCTTCGGAGAGTTCAACCGCTCGCGAGGCAGCGGCGAGGGCCTCGTCGTCGCGGCCCGCGACGTTCAGGCCGTGGCTCAGGAGGACCTGGCCGAGGTAGTTTCGCGGATTGAGCGCGACGGCGTGACGGGCGAACGTCAGGTCGTCGCGGTAAATCCCGGACTGCCGCCAACTGAGCGCACCCAGCGCCGCGAGCACGACCGCGGCAACGACCATCGCTCCGGCGCGGCCCCGAAGAGGGAGCCGATCTGCACAATGGACCGCGACGCCCAGCAGCACCGCGAGCGGACCGATCATCGCCAGGTACTGGAAACGGTCGGCCACGAAGGCGATTTGCATGAACCTGAAGTCCACGAAGCCGAGGACCGGGGAGAGAGTCAGCGCGAAGAAAAGCGCGCCGACGAGCGGGCCGTGGCCGGTCCGGCTCCGGGCGAGCCACAGCACCGCGCCGAGGATGACGAGGGCGCCGACGGCGAGCCATCCGAGGATGTCGCCCGAGTGCACTTCCCAGCGGGGATAGAAAACGGGCAGATACGACGGCCACACGATCTGACGGGCATAGATCCACAGCGCCCGTGCCGCGATGAAGGCACGCTCCACCAAGGTGTAATCGAAGGCGTGGGGGATCCGGTCGCGGTAGAAGGCGAGATCGGCGAGCGTGACGCCGAAGGCGAGCGCGACAAACGGCGCCAGGCGCACGGCGTCGCGCCACGTGACACGGCCTTCCCGCCACCACTGAAGCATCAGGAGAGCGGCCGGCAGGGTAACCGCGATGGACTTCGAGAGCAGCGCCGCGGCAAAGAGCGCGAGGCACAGCACGTAGCGGCCCGGACCCGGCGCCTCCGTGAACCGTAGCCAGACGTGGACGGCGCCAAGATAGAAGAGGGCGGAGAGGAGATCCTTCCGCTCGATGATCCATGCCACCGACTCGACGTGCACAGGGTGGACGGCGAACACCGCGGCCGCGAGCCATGCGCCCGGGACCGCGAGGCGGACCAGCAGGCGCCACACCAGCACCGAGTTCAGCGCGTGCAGCACGACGTTGACCGCGTGGTAGCCAACGGGGTGGAGTCCCCAGAGCTTGTGCTCGATCCAGAAGGTTGTGTAGACGACGGGCCAGTAGTGGTTCTCGTACCGGATCTCCGAGGGTGAGAGCCAGATCGAGACGATCCCGTCGAGGCGGCGGATCAGCGGTTCGGTGACGAAGATCCAGTCGTCCCAGACGAAGCCGCTGAAAAACGCCGGGAGGTAAACGACGATGGCCAGCAGGACGAGACCCCGGCCCTTGCGACCCTCGGAAACCTGCGCCCACGGCCCGAGGCGCCGGAGCGCCGCCGCGAAAGGCGCCGGGGAACCGACGCTTCCAACTTTCACCCCGCCGCTCTCCTGCGATACGTCGTCACGAACAGCACGAACCCGCCCAGCCCCACCACCGTGGTGGCCAGGAACATGGCGGGATAGTTGTTGCCGGTAAAATTGAGCATGACGCCGGCCAGCACGCCGCCTCCGCCGATGGCGAGGTCGTAGAACAGGTGGTACTGGGCCATGCTGAGGCCCCAGCGGTCGCGCGGCGCCAGATCCACGGCCATGGTCATGAGCGCGGCGTGTACGGAGCCGTAGCCGAACCCCAGGATGGCCGCGGAGACCAGCAGCGTCATGGGCGAACGCGCCAGCACCAGCACCAGCATGCCCAACAGGGCCAGCAGGTAGGTCGGGATGACCACGAACGGCCGGCCCTTGCGGTCGGAGAGCGGGCCGAAGATGGGCCTGCCGACCACCACCGCCACCGCGAAGACGCTGAACCAGATACCCGGATCTCCCCCCATTTCCAGGGCGTAGAGCGACAGGAAGGCGATGATGCTGCCGCGGGAAATCCCCAGGAGGCCCATGCTCACCGCGGGCATGATGGATGCGGGCAGGATGAAGGTCTCGAACCAGCGCCGCCGCTTGCGCGTGGGCTTGTCCTTCGCCGGCGAGGGGATCAGGACCGCCGACAACAGGCCGAACCCCGCAGCCGCCGCCCCGCTGGCGAACACCGTCGGGAATCCATACCACTCGACGATTTTGAAGGCGACGGCCGGCGCGATGGAGTAGGCCGTGGTGCTCACCGCCCCGGAGTAGCTGATGAGGGTGCCGCGGAGGTGGTCCGGAGATATATCCGCCACGAGCGTGCCTATGGCCGTGGTGCATCCCGACCACCCGAAGCCGTGGTACGTACGCAGGAGCAGCGCCGCCAGCACCGAGCCGGTCCAGATATAGCCGGTGGCGGCGGTGATGAAGATAGTCAGCCCGCCGACGAGAAAAACCTTGCTGCCCAGGCGATCGATGTAGGCGCCAACGAGCGGCCGGATCCAGGTGGCGCCGAGCGGGAACGCGGCCATGACCACGCCGATCATGAACGAGCTCATCCCCATGTTCTTGAGATAGACGGGGAACGCCGGCTCGATCAGGAACATGGCGAAGAAAAGCCCGAAGCGGGCGCCGCAGGTGAGAAGGAAATCCCGGAGCCAGCCTTTCGGTGTTTCGTTGTGCGGTTCCACGGGGGTCTAGGGTCCTGGCGGGAATGGGCGGGCTTGAAGCCCGCCCCTACGGGTCGTCGTCGCGACTTGCCGGCAAGACACTAGGGCCGGTCCGTCGCGCCGCCGCCATTCCGGGAAGCGCTTCGGAGGCGGCGGGTCTCGGCCTCGTCGATCTCGAGCGGCTGGCCGCTCACCGCGACCCCGTAGGCCTCGCGGGCAGTGTCGGCGCTGATGTAGCCGTCCCGGACGTCGTCCAGCACCTTGGACGGCTCCCGCTCGAAGGGGTCGCCCCGCCCGCCGCCGCCGGCGTACTGAATGCGGAAGACGTCGCCTGTTCCCATTTGCAGCCGGCTGACCTTCGAAGGGAGCGCCCGCTCGCTCTCCGTGCCCGGGTTGAGAAAGGCCGAGGACGGCAGCGCGTCACCCGCGCCGTGGAGCCCCGGGGCGGAATGCTTGAAGCGATCGCTCCGCAGGTTGACGTAGGCCTCCTCCGCCAGCATCTTCCAGTCCCGGACCATGCCGAGGCCGCCGCGGTAGTATCCGGCGCCGCCCGATTCCTCGAACAGCTCGTAGCGCTCGATGCGGAGGGGAAATTCCGTCTCCAGGGGCTCCACCGGGGTGTTCATCACGTTGATCACCAGCGAGTTCAGGACGGCCGGGCCGTCGGAGTCCGCGCGGGCGCCGCCGCCGCCGCAGTTGAGGTCGTAGAGCGAGAACCACCGCCCGCGGCCGGCATCCTGTCCCGAGATGGATACGGAGCCGCCGGCGCCGCTGTCCGGCGCCGGCACCACCTCGGGCAGGGCCTCGGCCAGCGCCATCTGCACCACCGAGGTGACCATCTGGGCGGGACGGACGTACATGTTTACCGGCGCGGGATACCGGGGGTTCAGGATCGAGCCCTCGGGCGGGAAGGTTACGTGGATGGGCCGGGAGATGCCCTGGTTCACGGGCAGGTCGGGGCACAGAACCGCCACCACCAGGCAGTCGATGAAGTTCCGGATGACGCAGGGCCGGAGGTTGATGGGACCCCGGGCCTGCTCCGACGACTCCAGGGTGAAGTGCAGCTCGTCGCCGGCCACCCGCAGGGACGCCGCGATGCGATAGGAACGCTCCCGGTCCAGCCCGTCGTCGTCGACGAAGTCCACGCAAGGACCGTAGTCCCCGTCCGCGATGTTCTCGATGGCCTTGCGAACCTCCGCCTCGCAGATGTCCATCCACTCCCGCCAGCACGCGGTCACGTCCTCCGAGCCGTACTGGTCCATCAGCTCCGCGAGCTTCCTGAGCCCGTAGAAGTTGGTCAGGGCCTGGGCCTGGACATCGCCCCAGGTGATCTCCGGGGTGCGGGTGTTGGCCATGATGATGGTCTTGACGTCCTGGTTGACCTCGCCGCCGCGGTAGAGCCGCAGCGCCGGCAGCAGCAGCCCTTCCTGGATCACGTCGGTGGCGTCCGGCGAGTTGGTGCCCGGCACCTTGCCGCCCAGATCCGGCTTGTGGGCCGTGTTGGCGATGAAGGCCACGCGCCGGCCTCCGTGGAAGACCGGCGATACCACGGTCACGTCCGTGGCGTGGTTCTGGCAGGCGAAGTACGGGTGGTTGAGGATGTAGACGTCGCCTTCCGCGTTGTCCTCGCCGAACACCCGGATCACCTCGCCCACCTGGGCCGAGATGCCGCCGATGTGCAGCGGCTGCGGCAGCCCCTGGGTCACCATGCGGCCGTCGCGGTCGAAGATCGTGAAGGTGAAGTCCTGGCTCTCCTTGATCACGCTCGAATAACCGGTCCGGAGCATGTTGAGGGCCAGCTCCTTGGCGATCTGCGCGGTGGCCCGGTAGACCACTTCCATCTGCACTGCATCCATGACGATTCTCCCCGAGGCCTCAGAGTTCTCGTAGCACGATCACCGAACGCGGGCCACCGTTGCGGTCGGGCAGGAGCGGGTTCGACGCCCACTCCTTGCGGTTGGACCGCCATCCCGTTTCGTACTAAATTGTTGCCGGCCCGGACCCATTTCGCGGGCCACGCTGGAGGTGGTTATGGCACCTGATCCGCGGTCTACTGCGATCTGTTTGGCGCTGGCCGGAACCCTGCTCCTCTGCGCGGCCGAGGGCAACGCCGCCGAAGGCAAGCATGCCGGCATGGTCCTCATTCCCGCCGGGGAGTTCACCATGGGGCGCGACGGCGGTCCGCCCGAGGAAGGGCCGGCCCACAAGCTGTTCCTGCCCGCGTTCCACATCGACCGGAACCTCGTCACGATGAAGGAATACGCGAAATTCATCCAGGCCAAGGGGCCGGTCGGACCGAACGGCGAGCAGTATCTGGACGTTGCAGATTCGGACAATCGGATCCACCTGATAGAGGGCAGGTGGCAAGTGGAGACCGGTTGGGACGACTACCCGGCCTCGGAAATGGCCTGGCACGGCGCGATCGCCTACTGCAAGTGGCTCGAAAAGCGGCTCCCCAGCGAGGCCGAATGGGAGAAGGCCGCGCGCGGCACCGACGGGAGGCTGTATCCGTGGGGCAACGGCCCGCCCACGGAGGAGCTGGCCTTCTTCGGCGGCTGGCGCGGCGAGTCCGTGCCCGTGGGCCGCTATCCCAAGGGACGCAGTCCCTACGGCGTCCTGGACATGGCCGGCCAGGTGTGGGAGTGGACCCGCTCCACCGCGACGTCCTATCCCTACGACTCCAAGGACGGACGGGAAGACCCGTCGGTACCCTATCCACGGGTCACCCGGGGTGGCAACGCCTCGAGCGGGCACGAAGGGCTGACGGCCACCTCGCGACACACCGTGGACCCGGGCAGGCAGGCCAGGGGCCACGCGTACTACGGCTTTCGTTGCTCGTCCAAGGTCGAGATGGTGTTCTAGGAGCCTTCCCGGCGCTCCCTACCTTGCGTTTCACCGACGTGCGGGCTATCTGATAACTTCGACTCGATAGACGATCAGGGTACTCTCCGTCGACCCGTCCACGGGACGTCCCCACGGCAACCATACCCGGAGGCATCATGGCGCTGTTTTTCCATTCGCAAGACGTGGATGAGCTGGTTCCCTTCCCGGAAGCCGTCTCGATCACCGAGGCGGCGCTCAGGAAGTTCGCCACCCCCGAAGGCGTCAATGCACCTCGCAAGCGCCTGAATTTGCACAGGAATGTAGGCGAGGCCCCCTTCGACACCGTGCTCAACATCTACGCCGGTGGGGCGGCGACCTACGGCGCAGTGGGCGCGCAGGTGGCGCTGCACCGCAAGGCCATCGTGGGCGACCAGCAGCGGCGCCCGCCGTACAATCCCGACCAGACCGAGCTGGCGGTGATCTACGACACCGATTCCGGAACGCTGCTGGGGATCATGGCGCACCGTCCCAAGCATGCGGCGGGGGTCGCCGACCTGCGCACGCCGGCCACGAGCCTCGCGGGCCTGGACCGGCTGGCCAAGGACGGCGCCCGGACGGTGGGAATCTACGGCTCCGGCAACCAGGCCTACTCCACGTTCGTGGGACTGACCGAGCTCAGGGAGATCGAGAGCGCCAAGGTCTTCAGCCCCACCCCGTCACACCGGGAGGCCTTCGCCCGCAAGATGACGGAGATCACCGGGGTGCCGGTCCAGCCGGTGGAGGAAGCTCCCCGGGCCGCGCAGGACGTGGACATCGTCCTGTGCATGACCAACACCAACGTCCCGGTCATCGACGGCTCGTGGCTGGAGCCGGGCCAGTACATCATCTCGGTGATCGGCAGCAACATCGAGCTGGTCAAGAGCGGCAACCTCGACAAGCCCCGCCGGGAGATCGACGACGGCACCCTCAGACGGTGCGACTTCATCGTCGCCCTGTCCCGCGAGCAGGCGGTGGATTCGCAGCAGGGCGACATCTACTGGCCGGTCCAGGATGGCGTCATTACCTGGGACAAAGTCGTTGATATTGCTGACATTCTGACCGGAAAGGCGCCGGGGCGCACGAGCGATGACCAGATCATCCTGTACAAGAACCAGGGCGGTCAGGGCATCGTCGATATCGCCCTGGCCAAGAAGCTGTACGATCTGGCGCGGGAGCACGGAAAGGGGTTCGAACTCGACATCCGTGCGCGCGAAAACTGGTGGGTCCAGGGCGGCCGGGAAGACTACTGGACGTGAACGGAATACCCCGTTATAAGGTAAGCCCTAACCAGGGCCCCCCAACGCTGGCCCAAGCCGTTGGGCGTGAACTTTCGCAAATTTGTCGGCTTTCTAGGAGTTCGGATGGCGAAAACGGATGTACCTGAAACGGTAGTCTGCCCGAACTGCAACCACAACGTCGTTATACAACTCTACCAGGTAGACATCAGCATCAACAGCTCCCAGGGGCACTTCCACACGGTTCACCATCGCCGTGAGCCGGCCTATACCGTCTATTGCATAAACTGCGGGCACTTCATCACCAACGATCCCACGGGCAAGCCGCCGAAGCCGGCCAGACCCGCCACCGCACAGGATGTCGACAAGCCCAAGGCCGCCAAGACGGCGCCTTCGAAGCGCGCCGCCAGGCCGCCGGCCAAACAGGATGCCGCCCGGGCCGCGGCGAAAAAGAAGACACGGGGGAAGTAAAGGGGAACGCATGGTTGCGAATGAGTCGGTTCGGAAGTTCGTGAAGGAAGCGGCAGCCATGTGTCGTCCGGACGACGTCGTGTGGTGCGACGGTTCGGAAGAGGAGAAGGAGCGGCTGACCCAGGTGGCCATCCGGGTCGGGGACCTCATTCCGCTGGACCAGCAGAGCCTGCCCGGTTGCTACCTGCACCGCAGCGCCGCCAACGACGTGGCGCGCACCGAGCACCTGACCTTCGTGTGCTCCCGGGAGCAGGACGACGCCGGTCCGTCCAACAACTGGATGGCGCCCGACGAAGCCTACGACCGGCTCGGAAAGATCTACGACGGCGCCATGGCCGGCAGGATCATGTACGTCATCCCCTTCCTCATGGGGCCGGCGGGCTCTCCCTTCAGCAAGGTCGGCATCGAGGTGACCGACAGCGTGTACGTCGCCTTGAGCATGCGCGCCATGACCCGCATGGGCAACGTCGCCCTGAAACACCTCGGCGACTCGGACGACTTCACCCGCGGGCTCCACTCCAAGGCGGACCTGCACATCGACCGCCGGTTCATCTGCCACTTTCCCGAAGCCAACACCATCTGGAGCGTGGGCTCCGGCTACGGCGGCAACGCGTTGCTGGCGAAAAAGTGCATGGCGCTCAGGCTGGCCAGCGCCCTGGGGGCGCGGGAAGGCTGGCTCGCCGAGCACATGATGATCGTCGGCATCGAGAGCCCCGAGGGCGAGACCGCCTACGTCTGCGGCGCCCTGCCCAGCGCCTGCGGCAAGACCAACCTGGCCATGCTGGTGCCGCCCAAGTCCATGAAGGGCTGGAAGGTGTTCACCGTCGGAGACGACATCGCGTGGCTGAGGGTGGGCGACGACGGGCGGCTGTGGGCGGTGAATCCCGAAGCCGGATTCTTCGGCGTGGTCCCGGGCACCAACTCCAGGACCAATCCCAACGCCATGCGCACGGTCGAGAAGAACACCATCTTCACCAACGTGGGGCTCAAGCCCGACGGCGGCGTGTGGTGGGAGGGACACGACGATCCCGTGCCCAGAAGCGTCACCGACTGGCGCGGGCGGGCGTGGAACAAGGAAGGGCCGGTGGCCCATCCCAACAGCCGGTTCACGGTGCCCGCCAGCGAGTGCCCGTCCATCTCCGCCGAGCGGGAGAACCCCAACGGCGTTCCCGTGAGCGCCATCCTGTTCGGCGCCCGGCGGCAGAAGCTCGTGCCGCTGGTCTACCAGGCCTTCGACTGGGCCCACGGCACGTTCCTCGGCGCCACCCTGGCGTCCGAGACCACCGCCGCCGCCACCGGCGCCGTGGGAGTGGTGCGGCGCGACCCCATGGCGATGTTGCCCTTCTGCGGGTACAACATGGCCGATTACTGGAATCACTGGCTCTCCATGGGCAAGCGGCTGACCAACCCGCCCAAGATCTTCCGGGTCAACTGGTTTCAGCGGGACGACCAGGGCGGTTTCCTGTGGCCGGGCTTCGGCGAGAACCTGCGGGTGCTCCAGTGGATCATCGAGCGTTCCCGGGACGGCGGGAAGGCGGACGAAACCCCCATCGGCTACCTGCCCAAGCCATCCGGCATCAACCGCAAGGGCGCCGACGTATCTAGCGACGCCATGCGCCGGTTGCTGCACGTAGACCGTGACGGCTGGCGCACCAACCTGCGAAGCCAGTCCGAGTTCTTCGAGAAGTTCGGAGACCGGCTCCCGTCCGGGATTCGGGAGCAGCACGCCGGCTTGAGGCAAAGACTCAGGGCCGGGTAACCGGGACCCCGCCCCCTGCCTACTCGTTGCGCACTTGCCTGTTTGTTGGGCAGATCCGGCCTCGATACGCCTACTCCTCGGCCGCGTCTTGAACCCCTCGCCCTGTGGGAGAGGGTGGCCGAAGGCCGGGTGAGGGCTGCCCGACCACCCTGCCCCTCCGACTCCTTGTACCCGACACGCCGCTGACCCCGTGCACCCTCACCCCGGCCCTCTCCCAGAGGGAGAGGGTGTCGGAGGGCGGATACGCGGCAGGCGTTGGCATCCAATTTGCCTCTTCCTTCATGCATCCTTCCTGGCGCACGGCGCTGACGGGACGGAAATCACTCTCGACGGGGGACAAGGCGTTGGAGATCAACAGCGGCGATACCGCTTGGATACTCACCTGTTCGGCTTTGGTCCTGATGATGACCATTCCGGGATTGTTTCTTTTCTACGGCGGGCTGGTGCGCACGAAAAACGTGCTGGGCACCATCATGCAGAGTTTCGTGGCAGCTTGCGTGATCAGCATCGTATGGGTGCTCTGGGGCTATTCCCTGGCTTTCGGTCCGGACGTCGGCGGCATAGTCGGCAACCTCGACTGGTTCGCCCTGAACGGGGTCGGCGCCGAGCCCAACCCGGACCTGGTGGCCGGTGTGCCCCACCTCGCCTTCATGGTCTTCCAGATGATGTTCGCCATCATCACGCCGGCCCTGATCACCGGCGCTTTCGCCGAGCGGGCGAAATTCAGCACCTTCATCGTGTTCGTGATCTTGTGGAGCACTTTCATCTACGCGCCGCTGTGCCACTGGGTATGGGGCGGCGGCTGGATGGGAGCCATGGGCGCCCTGGACTTCGCCGGCGGCACCGTGGTCCACATCAGCTCGGGCATCTCCGCGCTGGCCGCGGCCATGGTATACGGCGCTCGCAGGGGCTACGGCAGGGACGCCATGATGCCACACAACCTGCCGTTCAGCGTCATCGGCGCCTCGCTCCTGTGGGTGGGCTGGTTCGGCTTCAACGCCGGCAGCGCCCTCGCCGCCGACGGTCTGGCATCAGTGGCGTTCGTCACCACCAACACGGCCGCGGCAGCCGCTGCGCTGGCGTGGATGTTCACCGAATGGGCCACCGGCGGCAAGCCGACTCTACTGGGAGCGGCCACCGGAGCGGTAGCCGGCCTGGTCTCCATCACGCCGGCGGCCGGTTTCGTCAGTCCGGTCTCCGCCATCATCATCGGCGCGGGCGGCGGCATCCTGTGTTACGTGGCCTGCAACCTCAAGGCGCGCATGGGTTACGACGACTCGCTGGACGTGGTAGGGGTGCACGGTGTCGGCGGCATCTGGGGGGCGCTGGCCACCGGGTTGTTCGCCTCGACGCTGGTGAACTCCGGCGGCGCCGACGGTCTATTCCTCGGCAACCCGGGACAGCTCTGGATCCAGTTCGTCAGCGTGGTGGCCACCATGGTCTTTGCCTTCGTGGGCACCCTGGTCATTCTCGGTGTCCTCAACGCGACCATGGGTCTGCGCGTGTCCGATGACGACGAGCAGATGGGGCTGGATTTGAGTCAGCACGAGGAGCGGGGTTATAGCTGGTAGAAACAGCTCCAGGGCTCAAGGAGGAAGTTTCATGAAAAAGATAGAAGCGATCATCAAGCCGTTCCGGCTGGACGAGGTCAAGCAGGCCCTGACCGCGGTGGGGGTCTCGGGAATGACCGTGAGCGAAGTCAAGGGGTTCGGGCGCCAGAAGGGGCACACCGAGCTCTATCGAGGGGCCGAGTACACCGTCGATTTCCTGCCCAAGGTCAAGATCGAGGTGCTGCTCCCCGAGGAGCTGCTCTCGAGCGCCCTGGATGCCATCCTGGAGTCGGCTCAGACCGGCAAGATCGGCGACGGCAAGATCTTCGTCACCACCGTGGACGAGGTGATCCGCATCCGCACCAACGAAAGGGGCGAGGAAGCCATCCGCTAGAGCAACTTCGCGGCATGCTCGTACGTTTCATCACTTTCGGAGAGAACCCCGCCGTCGTCATCGCGCGTAGGCGGGGACTCTTCGCCTCCCGCGGCCTGGAGGTGGAGACCACCATCACGCGCAGCTCCACGGAGCAGATGCGCGGCCTGAGCGTCGGAACCTACGACGTCGCATCCACCGCCTTCGACAATGTGCTCGCCTGGTCGGGGCGCGAAGGCGCCGACATCCACGCCGTCGCACAGGCGTCCCAACGGATGTCCCTGCCGGTGTACGTTCGCCCCGAGATCGGCGGCTGGGACGACCTGCGCGGGCGGACGCTGGCGGTGGACGCGGTGGACACGGCCTACGCCCTGGTGCTGAGGAGAATCCTGCTGGCCCACGGGCTGGACCTCGACCGGGGCGACTACCGGCTCGACGGGGTCGGCGCCACCGGACCGCGTTTCGAGTCGATGAAGAGCGGCAAGACCTTTGCCGGGATCCTCAACCCTCCCTGGGACAAGCAGGCCGAAGCGGCCGGCCTCAAACGCATGGCGGACTACCGCGAGGTGTTGCCCGACTACCCGGGCGGGGTGTTCGCCGTCACCACCCGCTGGGCGGGCGCCCACAGGGACGAGCTCGTCGCCTTCCTCAGGTGCCTCGTGGAAGCCGCCGGTTGGGGCAACGATCCCGCCAACCGCGCCGCCGCCCTGGGTCTTCTGCGGGAAGCCCAGGGAATCGACGAAGAACGCGCGGCCAGGGAGCTCGCCGCGCTGCCGCCGACCACCGATCTCAACCTGACCGGCCTCCAGGTGCCGTTGGATCTCCGGGTGTCGTTCGGCATGCCCCCGGGCAAGGGCACGGACCTCGCCGCCTACTACGATCTCCACTACCACGCCGAAGCCGCGGCCTGACGTCCGCCGCCCGCGGTTCCGCCCGGCATCCGGCGCGGACCGTCCGGAAACTCCGCCGCGCGAGCCGTGCGGAAGCCGCGCCCAGTCCGTCGTGCGCGTCGATTTCGTATTGAAGCGCATCGGGATTTGTAGTAGTTACTCGGTTCCTGTCGCCATGCCGAGCCGCACCAAACAGAAATCGACGCTGCCGCTGCGCAACAAGGAGCTCAGTTGGCTGGCGTTCAACGGGCGCGTCCTCCAGGAGGCGTCGGACACCTCGGTACCGCTGCTGGAACGCCTGACCTTCCTCGGCATCTTCTCGTCCAATCTCGACGAGTTCTTTCGCGTCCGGGTGGCCCTTCTCCGGCGTCTCGAGCAGTTCGGCGCAGGCGCGCGGCGGCTCATGCGCGAGGACCCTTCCGCGGTGCTGAAGGAGATCCACGCCATCGTGCTGAAGCAGCAGGCACAGTTCGAGAGCACCTATCGGAGCATCCTCCAGGAGCTGGACGAGCACGGCATTTCGATCATCAAGGAAAACGAGCTCAACCCCGCTCAGGAAGCCTACATCAAGGAGTTCTACCAGCAGAAGCTGCGACCCACCCTGATTCCCCTGATGATCAACCACCTCACCGAGTTCCCGCAGTTGAAGGACCAGGCCATCTATATGGCCGTCAGCCTCTACAGCAGCAAGTCCCGGCGCTCGGAATACGCGTTGATCGAGATCCCCACCGACGTGCTGTCGCGCTTCGTCATCCTGCCCGAGGTCGGCGACCGGGAGTACGTGATCCTGCTGGACGACGTCATCCGCTACTGCCTGAAGGACATCTTCTCCATCTTCCCCTTCGACCAGTTCGAGGCCTTCACCATCAAGCTCACGCGCGACGCACAGCTCGACCTGGACGACGACCTCTACGGGAGCTACATCGAGAAGATCTCCAAGGGACTCAAGCAGCGGAGGTCCGGGGCGCCGGTCCGTTTCATCTACGACAACCAGATCCCCCGGCGGCTGCTCAGGCTGCTCCAGGACAAGATGGGCCTCGACACCGAGTCCGGCCCGTTCATCCCTGGCGGACGCTACCACAACTTCAAGGACTTCATGGGCTTCCCGCGCATCGGCCCGAAGAAGCTCTCGGCGGCGCCGCTGGAACCGCTGGCGCACCCGGACATCGACGCCGCGGCCACCTTCTTCAAGGCGATCCGGCGCCGGGACATCCTGCTGCACTATCCGTACCAGACCTTCGACTACCTCATCGAGTTCCTGCGCCAGGCGGCCATCGACCCCAAGGTCCGTTCCATCAAGATGACGCTGTACCGGGTGGCCCGCAACTCGAAGATCGTCAACGCCCTGATCAACGCCAGCCGCAACGGCAAGCGGGTCACCGTGGTCATGGAACTGCAAGCCCGCTTCGACGAGGCCGACAACGTCTACTGGTCGGAACGGCTCCAGGAGGAAGGCGTCCGCGTCATCAACGGCGTGCCCGGACTCAAGGTGCATGCCAAGCTGATCCTCATAACCCGCGTGTCGCATCGGAAGACCGTGCTCTATGCCAACGTCGGCACCGGCAACTTCAACGAGACCACGGCGCGGATTTACACGGACGACAGCCTGTTCACCGCCGACGAGCGCATCACCTCCGAGGTGAGCCGTGTCTTCGGCTTTCTCGAGAACAACTACCGTCGGACCACCTTCAAGCATTTGCTGGTTTCGCCCTACGACACCCGGCGCAGGCTCACGAAGCTCATCGACACCGAGATCAAGAACGCCCGCAGGGGCCGTCCCGCCCATATCATCCTCAAGGTCAACAACCTCGAGGACAGCGGCCTGATCCGAAAGCTCTACGAGGCCAGCCAGGCCGGCGTCGAGGTGCGGCTCATGGTGCGCGGAATGTTCTCGCTGGTCCCGGGCGTGAAGGACGTCAGCAAGGGCATCGAAGCCACCGCCATCCTCGACCGCTTCCTCGAGCACTCCAGGGTCATGGCGTTCGCCAACGGCGGCACCGAGAAGCTTTACATCGCCTCCGGCGACTGGATGGAACGCAACGTGGACCACCGCGTGGAAGTGGCCTGCCCCATCTACGACCCGTCCCTGAAGAAACAGCTCCGCGACGTGCTGGACATCGTGTGGGACGACAACGTCAAGGCGAGAGTGCTGGACAAGGACCTCAAGAACCGCTACAGGTCCGTTGCCGGCGGCAAACGGACGCGCGCCCAGGAAGCCATCCACGCTTACCTGAACGAACTGCACACACCGAGGCCGGAGGCCGACGTGCCGCTACGGCTGGCACGATAGGCCGCCGATCCCACAAACAACAGTAAACTGTGTTAGAATTTGATCGCCGTCGAGGGGCGGACTCGATGGAAACGAACATTTCGTCACGACGGGAAAGGGAGACAAGGCCAGGAAGATGAAGAAGCTGCCATTGGGCGCTGGCGAGCCGTTTACATGGCGCTCCTGGGGCGAAGGTTTCGTCGACGTGAACGCCGCCGGACACCTGGAGATCATCACGAATCCGGCCACGCGGAACAAGGTCGATCTGGACAGTCTCGTGACCCGGTTGCGGCGGCAAGGGGTCCGTCCGCCGGTGCTGGTGCGCTTTCCGCAGCTCATCGACCGGCAGATGGGAACCCTCCAACGGGCGTTCGAAACGGCCATCAGGACCTTCGACTACCGCGGCTCCTACACCTCCGTCTACCCGCTCAAGGTCAACAGCCGCAAGGCGACGGTGTCGCGGATCTGCGAGGCCGGGCGCCCCCACGGCGCCGGGCTGGAAGTGGGCACCAAGGCGGAGCTGTGCATCGCCTTGTCGATGCTTGGCGACAGCGGCGGCCCCATCATCTGCAACGGCTACAAGGACACGGCCTACATCGAGCTGGCGGCGGCGGCGAGCGAAGCGGGCTACAACGTCGTCGTGGTGGTGGAACGGCCGCGAGAGTACGAGCTGGTCAGCGAGCTTCGCGCCAAGGGATTGCCGTGCCCCGCGCTGGGCGCGCGGGTGAAGCTCAACGCCAGCGGCATGGGCCGCTGGGAGGAGTCGTCCGGGGACCTTTCCAAGTTCGGCCTCACCGCTTCCGACCTGCTGGACGCCACCCGCCTGCTGAAGGAATGCAGGCTGCTCGACCGCCTGCGCCTGCTCCACTTCCATCTGGGCTCGCAGATCACCAACATCCGCAACTTCAAGCAGGCGCTTCAGGAAGCGCTGCGATTCTACGTCGAGCTCAAGGAACTGGGGGTTCCCCTGGACACGCTGGACGTGGGCGGCGGCCTGGGCGTGGACTACGACGGCAGCAACAGCTCCGCGGATTCCAGCGTGAACTACAACGTCCAGGAATACGCCAACGACATCATCTACACCACCAAGGAAGTGCTGGACCGCGCGCGCATCGCGGAGCCGCGCATCATCACCGAAGCCGGGCGCTTCCTGGTGACCCACCACGTGGCCCTGCTCGTGGATCCTCTCGAGCAACCCAGGCTGACGCCCAAACCCGGCCGCGCCCGGGCCCGGGCATCCAACGTGGACGCCGTCAACGAGCTCAACGACATGGTGGTGGAGATCAACAGCAAGAACTGGCGCGAGTACCTGCACGACGCCTACCAGAAGAAGGACGAGATGCTCTCGGCCTTCTCCCTGGGGTTCCTTTCCCTGAAGCAGAGGGCCCAGGCGGAATCGGCGTTCGCCCGGATCGTGGAGCTGGCAAGCCGCTTTTCGCGTCACGGACGCTTCGACGGCGAGGACAAGGCGGCCCTGGAACGCATCGCCGCGCGGCTGCACGCCTTCAATTTCTCGATCTTCAGGTCGTTGCCGGACAGCTGGATACTGGACATGCTTTTCCCCATCATGCCCACCTGCCGGCTCAAGGAAAAACCCGCCGTCAAGGCCATCCTCGCCGACCTGACCTGCGACTCGGACGGCGTGATCAACAAGTTCTCGCACCCCCAGGAGCCCCGCTCCACCTTCGAGCTCCACGCCCCGCCCTGGGATGACTCCTACACCCTGGCGATCCTGTTCCTTGGCGCGTACCAGGAAGCCCTCAGCAGCGACCACAATCTCTTCGGACGGCCCGCGGAGGTTACGGTCGAAACCGATGGCAACGGCGGCATGGAGATCCTCGACGCGCGCGAGCCCGACACCTGCGCCGACATGCTGGCACGGTGGGGTTTCGGCGATCTCGTGCAGGACCATGTTCCTGGAGAGCTTCACGCCGTCCCCCGCGCAGTGCAGCCGGACTCGCCTTCCGCCCGTCTGGAGCGGGTCATGACCCGGGTGCTCACCGGCGGGACCTACCTGGACCGGCACCCCGCCGAGGCTGCAAACCCCGTCCCCGGAGAAGCCGACACAGCCACGGAAGACCCCCAGAGGATCCGTCCAAGGGTCGCCACGGGAGCAAAACAGGCGCGTTCGGCAAGCGGTTCCTGAAAAGTTCCTACCATCGAAGATCTACGATTTGAGCAACGGGATTTCCTGTGCTAGGGTCGTGCATCTGACGTAGTTACGGGCCTCGAACCCGTTGCGACAGGTACCGGGCGTGGCGCGCCACGCTCCGAACCACCAGCAGATGCACGACATGCAGACGAGCCCGGCAAGCGCGGCGCCCGCGGTGTCGCCGGTTCCCCCAATCCCGGCCCTTTCATGGGTTCCCCGGGTGGACGGCTGGACACTTGGAATACTGGCGCTGGCAGCGCTGTTCACCGGCCCGCTCCTGGCGGTGCTGGGGGTCGCCCTGGAGGACACCGGCGATGCCTGGGCGCACCTCGCCTCCACCGTTCTCGGCACCTATGTCAAAGAGACTCTGCTGCTCATCACTGGCGTTGCTGCGGGAATCCTGATCATCGGCGTCGCGACGGCCTGGCTGGTCACCATGTTCGAGTTCCCCGGACGGTCGGTGCTGCAATGGGCGCTGTTGCTGCCGCTGGCCATGCCCGCGTACATCGCCGCGTACACCTACACCGACGTGCTCGAGTTCGCCGGGCCTGTGCAGACGTGGCTGCGCCAACTGTTCGGGTGGCAGAGCCCGGGCGACTACTGGTTCCCCGAGGTCCGCTCCCTCGGTGGCGCCGTGACGTTCATGTCGCTGGTTCTCTATCCCTATGTCTACCTGCTCGCCCGCGCCGCCTTCGCCGAGCAGTCACAGAGTTTGTGGGATGCGGCGCGCGGGCTCGGGTTCGGCACCTGGGAATGCTTCTGGCGCGTGGCCGTGCCGTTGGCCCGACCCGCCATAGCCATCGGCGTGCTGCTGGCATTGATGGAGACGCTGAACGATTTCGGCACCGTGGACTTCTTCGCGGTGCAGACTTTGACCATCGGCGTCTACCGGGTGTGGTTCGGCATGAACAACCCGCCGGCCGCCGCGCAGCTCGCGTCCATGGTGCTCGTGCTGGTGCTGGTGATGGCTACGCTGGAGAGGATCGCCCGCGGCCGCCGGCGCTATCAGTTCAACCACAACGCGCCACGCCGCCATCCCTTGGCACGACTTCGCGGCTATCGCGGGATGATGGCGCTTGGCGCCTGCACCGCGCCGCTGGTTCTGGGCTTCGTGGTGCCGGCCGTAATCATGGCCGTCTCCGCGTTTGGAAGCTACGGCTCGTCGACCGGGGTCGACACGCTGACGCTGGCCTTCAACAGCGTGGCCGTGGCCAGCCTTACCGCGCTGGCCTGCCTGTGCGCGGGGCTCTTCCTGGCATACGGCGCCCGCCTTTCGGGGACCGCGCTGGTCAAGTGGGCCACCCGGATTGCGAGCATCGGCTATACCGTGCCGGGGGTGGTGCTGGCGATCGGGGTCATCATATTCGCGGCGGCTCTGGACAACACCGTCGACGGGTTCATGAGGACCCGATTCGAAACCTCGACCGGGTTGATCCTGAGCGGCACGCTGTGCGCCCTGGTATTTGCCTGCACGGTACGGTTCCTGGCTTTGTCGTTCGGGTCACTGGAAGCGGGCCTTACCAAGATCACCCCCAGCATGGACGCCGCCGCCCGCTCCCTCGGACATCGCCCGGGCGGGGTCCTGGCCCGTATCCATTTTCCCCTGCTGCGGGGCAGCCTCCTGACGGGCGCCATGCTGGTCTTCGTCGACGGCATGAAGGAGTTGCCCATGACGCTGCTGTTGCGCCCGTTCAACTTCAACACCCTGGCCACCCACGTCTACGAATACGCCTCCTACGAAGCCTTCGACCAAGCCGTGATCGCGGCCCTGATCATCGTCGCCGCGGGTCTCGCCCCGGTCATCGCCCTCAGCCAGAGCTTTGGAGGGTCCGGGCGGTTCTCCCAACCCGCGGATCAGGTGCACTGAAGCGACGATACGCACGCCCCGAACGCGGGCATGCGGTACGGCTGAATGTCAACCGATGCTCAATAATTGAGCATCGGCTGAACAATATCTGTGCAAGAATCTCGGGCACACGTGCCCCACCGGCCGTGAAATATGGCCTTCGCGCGGCTAAGGTGTGCAACTTGCTCGGCATGGGCGATGTGGCACAAAGTTTGCTTTTGTCAGGACCCGTATCAGAGGGTTCTCCAGCAAATACGCGGCTCGAAAGGAAGAAGGCCATGACACCGAGACAAGTAATCGACTTTGCCAAGAAGAACGGCGCGGAGATCGTGGACCTGCGGTTCACCGACCTGCCCGGACTGTGGCAGCATTTCTCTATATCCACCAACGAGTTCGACACCGGCCTGTTCCAGAACGGCATCGGCTTCGACGGCTCCAGCATTCGTGGCTTCCAGACCATCGACGAGTCGGACATGCTGCTGTTCCCGGATCCCGACACCGCCTTCATGGATCCCTTCACCTCGCTGCCCACGTTGAACCTTGTGTGCAACATCAAGGATCCGCTGACCGGCCAGCCCTATACCAGGGACCCGCGTTACGTCGCGCTGAAGGCGGAGATGTACCTCAAGTCCACCGGCCTCGCGGACACAAGCTACTGGGGCCCGGAGATCGAGTTCTACATCCTCGACAACGTCCGCTTCGACCAGAGCTACAACTACGGCTTCTACTACATCGACTCCGAGGAAGGTTACTGGAACTCCGGCAACGGCGAGAAGAAGAACCTGGGCTACAAGCCGCGCTACAAGGAAGGCTACTTCCCGGTGCCGCCCATGGACAGCCTGCAGGACGTCCGTTCCGAGATGGTCAAGACGCTGGAGTCCTGCGGCATCGTGTGCGAGGTCCATCACCACGAGGTGGGAACGGCCGGTCAGTCGGAAATCGACATGCGCTTCACCACCCTCACGGCCATGGCCGACCAGGTGCTCAAGTACAAGTACATCGTCAAGAACGTGGGGATGCGCAACGGCAAGACCGTCACGATGATGCCGAAGCCGATCTTTCAGGACAACGGCTCGGGCATGCACACCCACCAGAGCCTGTGGAAGAACAAGAAGAACATCTTCTACAACCCGAAGAACTACGCGTTGCTGAGCGACACCGCGCGCTACTACATCGGCGGGCTGCTGAAGCACGCGGCGGCGCTGTGCGCGTTCATCGCCCCCACCACCAACTCGTACCGCCGCCTGGTGCCGGGCTACGAGGCCCCCATCAACCTCATGTATTCCCAGCGCAACCGCAGCGCGGCCGTGCGGATCCCGACCTACTCCACCAGCGAGAAGGCCCGGCGCCTCGAGTTCCGCAGCCCGGACCCGAGCTGCAACCCCTACTATGCCTTCTCGGCCATGCTGATGGCCGGACTCGACGGCGTCGCCAACAAGATCGAGCCACCCAAGCCGCTCGACAAGAACCTCTACGACCTAGCGCCCGAGGAGGCGGCAAAAGTGGAATCGCTGCCCGGCAGCCTGGAGGAGTCGCTGGACGCCCTGGAACGGGACAACGCCTTCCTCACCAAGGGCGATGTCTTCACCAAGGACGTCATCACGGCATGGCTGGACTACAAGCGGTCCGCCGAAGTGGAGCCCATGAAGCTGAGGCCCCACCCTTACGAGTTCGCCCTCTATTACGACATCTAACCGACGTCCCTTCCCTACTGCCCCCGGGGGGGGGGGGGGGGGGGGGGGGCGGCCCCCCCCCCCCCCGGCCGGGGGGGGGGGTGGGGGTTGTTTTGGTGGGGCGCGCCCCCCCCCCCCGCGAGAAACGATAACAGA
>JAPPHF010000153.1 GCA_028821115.1 Deltaproteobacteria bacterium
CCCAGGATGAAGAGCGCGAGGATGATCCACAGCATGGGGTCCTTCAGGAACCGCCGGATCACGGCCGGGACCGGGGGTTCGCCGGCGAACCTGCCGCCGCGGCCGAGTACGGCGTAGAGCCCGCTGGCCAGGAAGTTGACGAGGCCGAAGTAGAACAGGATGGCCCGCCAGGAGAGACTTCTGAGCAGCAGCTCCCCGAGCAACGGGACGACGACGAAGCTGGTGTTGGGCGCCAGTTCGTGGATGGAGATGGCCTTGCCCCAGTGCGGCCGGGTGACCAGGGAAGTGATGGTCGCGATGGCGGACGGCAGGTAGAGGCCGGCGCCCAGGCCCATGGCGAAAAGCCCGAGCCGGATGCCCGCCAACGTGGAGGCTTGCGCCACCACCAGCGTAGATAGTCCCAGGAGCGCGAAGGACAGCACGATGGTCCGGTGGTGCATCAAACGGGCGGATACGTAACCGGCCCCGGACATGGCGGTCAGATATCCGGCGGAGATGAACAGGAAGAACATGCCGGCCTGGGCATGGGTGATGCCCAGGTCCGTCTCCACGGTGGGCAGCAGGGGCGCCAGGATCACGCGTCCGGTGAAGTTCAGGAGGAAGATCGCCGCCATCAGCAGTACGGCGGGGGCCTGCTTCCGGAAGGCGTCTTCGGTGGCGGGGTGAGGGAGGCCTATTGCTCGCCTCCGTCCTTGAGCATGGACTCGTAGCTCAGGCCCATGACCTCGCTGACCGCGCGGCCCTTGCGGATCTCCGCGGCCATCAGGCTCTCCCGGTGCGCGATCTTCTCGGCCTCGGCCAGCACTTCCGCTTCCTTCTGGCGCGGGATGAACACGACGCCGCTGCCGTCGGCGATGACGAGGTCTCCGGGATGCACCTGGACGCCGGAGAACTGGATCTCGTCGTTGCAGGACTGTTCCAGGATACGGCCGCGGGCGGTCATGGGCGCCGCGCTCCTGGCGTACACGGGAAACCCCAGCTCGCGGCTCTCGTCCACGTCGCGGCACGCGCCGTCGACGAGGACGCCGGCAACGCCCTTTTGCTTGGCCGCGAGGGACAGCAGCCCGCCCCACGCGGAGATCGGGCGCCCTGCGTTGTCGATGACGATGATGTCGCCCGCCTCCGCGGCTTCGATGGCGCGGGTGCCGAGGTGCTGTTTCGACTGGTCCAGCCCGGCGGGCTTGAGCTTCATGGTCACGGCCCGGCCGCAGATTCTCGGGCACGGCCAGAGCGGGCCGACGCCGGTGGTGGCGCCGCGCAGGCCGAGACGATCCAGGGCGTCGGATACGGCGCAGGTATCCAGCCGGGAGAGTCGCTCGACAAGGTCCTTTTCAGCGGACATGGGTTTCTCGTGTCGTTCCAAACCGGAGTCGGTTACGTCCAATAGGCGAAGCCCATGCCGCAGCCCGTGCCCGCCGGCGACCGGTATCCCGGGACGTAGTCCACCAGCGTCATCTCCATGGGCTCCACCGCGCCGCCCAGGGCCACCCAGTTGAGGATCTCGGAGGTGCCGCTCCGGAGCTTCTCCCGTGGCAGCGAACGGAGTCCGTCCACGTCCTTCTCCGCCAGCGCCCTTAAGGTGGCCCGGTCGATTTCCTCGTCCACCACGAAATGGCTCAGGCCGCCCGACGCCATGACGGCCACCCGGAGGTTGGAATCCCAGGACTTGATGGCCTCGCGGATGCACCGTCCCAGGGCGTAGCACCGGCCCGGCGTGGGCTGGTTCGGCGGATAGTAGGTATTCACCATCACCGGCACCATGGGCAGGGTACCGCCGGGAAGGATGCGCCGGTAGAGAAAGCTGAAAGCGTGGCCGATGCCCTCGCGCAAGCGGTTGGTGCGGGCGATGTCGAACTCGTGGTCCGAGAGCCACGCGATGAGGTGTTCGGCCAGCTCCGTATGGTTGGCATACACCGGGGAGGTCTCGGCCCAGCCCCGCTGTTCCGCTTGCTTCCACTCGGGCATGGCGCCCGTGCGCGGTGGAACGGGCAGCTCGGCACCATGGTAGACCGCAAAGGTCGGCATGTTGTCGTCCAGGAACTGCTCGTGCTGGTCGTCGCCCAGGGTCACGACCACGTCGGCCTTGGCCCCCGTCAGCTTCTCCCCAAGGACCCTCAGCGCGCGCTGGCAGGCCTCGAAGCGCTCGCGGTATTTCTCCGCCGTGGTCTCTTGCGGGATGTCCGCTCCTGCCGCGGCCACCAGCCCCGGATAGTCAAGCCGGGGGTCGGTCTCGTCCTTGACCTGCAACAGGCGCCAGTCGGCGATGCTCAACTGAGGCGTGTGGGATGTCGCCAGCGCCAGAACGATCTCAGCCATGTTCGTCTCTTCTCGGAATGGACTTCCACGGGCTCCGTGAAGTCATTGTCGTCATATCACATGCCTGTGGGGGTATCGAGTGGAGGCCGTGCGGAGACGCGGCGCTCCCAAAAAGGGGGATGCGCGCCCTTTGGGTTGACACTCCGTGAGATACGTGAAAAAAGTTTCCCGGTGCGAGTGATCAACCCTATCAGGAGGTACAGATGAGACTATTCATGGCCATGACGGCGTTGATTGTGGCTGTCATGATATCCGGTCCGCTCCATGGCGCGGATTTCTACAAGGGCAAGAAGATACGCCTGATCGTGTCGTCGTCTCCGGGCGGCGGTAACGATACCTACTCCCGGCTGATCGCCCGACACATCTCCCGGCACATTCCGGGCAATCCTTCCATCATCGTGCAGAACATGCCCGGCGCGGGCGGCGTGATGGCGGCGGACTACCTTTATCGCAAGGCCAAGCGGGACGGCACGGTGATGGAGCAGATCAACTGGGGCGTGTGGTTCCACCAGGTGGTCGGCGACAAGCGCGCGCGGTTCGACTTCAACAAGATCAACGCCCTCGGCGTCGCCGCCATCGAAAGCGCCATCCTGTTCACGCGCAAGAGCGAGTTCCCCACCTGGGAGTCGGTGATGGCCTCCAAGAAGCTCATCACCAGCGGCAACAGCGGGCGCCAGTCGCTGGGCCATACCATGGGCAAGGTGATGGAGAAGCTCGTCGGCAAGAAGATCTTCGACTACATCTTCGGGTATCCCGGCGCGCGCCAGTACAGTCTCGCGTTCCGGCAGGGTGAGGTGCAGTCCTCCGGCAACACCCCCGGCTCGTTCAGGGACCAGCTCGGCGACATGTGGGACGACGGCAAAATTGCCATGCTGGTGCAGGCGCCCACGCCCGAGGGAGGCAGGACCAAGGAGTTCCCGAACACGCCGACCTTGCTCGACTTCGCCAAGACTGACGAGCACCGGCAACTCATCAAGGTGACCTTCGGACTCACGCACTACGGCCGTCCGTACGCGATGCCGCCGGGCACGCCCAAGGACCGTGTCGAGCTCATGCGCAAGGCCTTCACCGCCACCATGAACGACCCCAAGTTCCTGGCGGAGGCCAAGCGGCTTAAGCGCGACATCATCCCGTCCACGGGGGCCGAGCTCCAACAGCTCTGGAAGGACGTCCTCAGCGCGCCGGCCGAGAACGTGGCCATCATCAAGGACATCTGGCTGTAGGGTACCGCGACCTCATTTCGACGGTACTGCAAGGAGGCGCCGGGAGCGAAAGTTCCCGGCGCTTTCTCGTTGCGGCATCCGGCGTTGTTGTTGACAGGCTCGCGGGCGGCTCCTTATAATGCCCGGTTCGTAACGATTCGGGCGGGGGCTCTCGTTTGCGGAGGGCCCCGGACATCGGCAAAAACCTGGGAGGTAACAATGAAGGCAGTATTGGGTCTCGCGACGCTCGCGTTGTTTCTGTTCGGAGCTGGAAACGCGGGGGCGGCGGACTTCTACAAGGGCAAGAAGATCCGGCTGATCGTTTCGTCCTCGCCCGGGGGCGGCAACGACACCTACTCGCGGTTGCTGGCGCGGCACATCGGCAGGCACATACCGGGGAACCCTTCCATCATCGTGCAGAACATGCCGGGAGCGGGCGGCGTGCGGGCGGCGAGCTACCTTTACAACAAGGCGAAGCGCGACGGCACCGTCATGGAACAAATCAACTGGGGCGTGTGGAACTGGCAGGTGGTGGGTGACAAGGCTCGTGGCAGCCAGTTCGACTTCAACAAAATGCAGGCCATCGGCGTCATCATCATCGAGAACGGCCTGATCTACAGCCGCAAGGATCGCTTCAAATCGCTGGACGACATCAAGAAGTCGGGCAAGCTGGCCAGGGTGGGTATCAGCGGAAACCAGTCCAGCGGGTTCGTGATCGGAAACATTCTGGAGAAGCTGCGCGGCGAAACGCTGTTCGAGTACGTCTTCGGCTATCCCGGCGCGCGCCAGTACAGCCTCGCGTTCCGGCAGGGCGAGGTGGACGTCTCGGGCAACGTGACCTCTTCGTTCATGGATCAGCTCGGGGACATGTGGAAGGCGGGGGACATCGTCATGCTCGCCCAGACCGGCACGGTGAAGGGCGAGAAGGCCCCGGAGTTCCCGAATGCTCCGTTGCTCGAGGACCTGGCCAAGACCGAGAAGCAGAAGAACCTGGTGCGGGCCACTTTCCTGCTTTCTCGCTACGGCCGTCCGTACTCCTTTCCGCCGGGAGTCCCGGCGGACCGGGTCGCGCTCGTGCGCAAGGCGTTTGACGCCACCATGAAGGACCCGAAGTTCATCGCGGAAGGCAAGAAGCTCGGCCGCGACGTGGACCCCACCAGCGGTGCGGACCTGCAAAAGATGTGGAAGGACTCGCTGGGCGCCTCGCCGGAGGACAAGGCCATCGTGTCGCAGATCTTCAACCCCAAGGGCAAGAAGTAGCGCTGACCCGGCTGTAGGGGGTTGCGTTATGGCCAGGGGCGCCGGGGACATCGAGTTCCCGGCGCCCTTCGCGTTTGGCGGCAGGTTCGCCGTGTTGTCTTTTTCGGGTGCTTGATGCAGGATTCCGAAAAATGTCCTGGGAGGTGACAATGAAGGCAGTAATGAGTCTCGTGGTGCTCGCGCTGTTCCTGTTCGGCGCGGGCTCGGCAGGGGCCGCGGACTTCTACGAGGGCAAGAAGATCCGCCTGATCGTCTCGTCTTCACCCGGCGGCGGCAACGACACCTACTCGCGGCTGTTGGCGCGGCATATCGGCAGGAACATTCCCGGGAACCCGACGGTCATCGTGCAGAACATGCCGGGAGCGGGCGGCGTCCGGGCGGCAAGCTATCTCTACAACAAGGCGCGGCGCGACGGCACCGTCATGGAGCAGATCAACTGGGGCGTGTGGAACTGGCAGGTGGTTGGTGACAAGGCCCGTGGCGGCCAGTTCGACTTCAACAAGATGCAGGCTATCGGCGTCATCGTCATCGAGAACGGCCTGTTCTACACGCGAAAGGACCGGTTCAAGTCGCTGGACGAAATCAAGGAGTCAGGCAAGCTGGCCAGGGTCGGCATCAGCGGAAACCAGTCGGGCGGCTTCGTCATGGGGAACATCCTGGAGAAGCTGCGGGGCGAGAAGCTGTTCGAGTACGTCTTCGGCTATCCCGGCGCGCGCCAGTACAGCCTGGCGCTCAGGCAGGGCGAGGTGGACGCCTCGGGCAACGTGACCTCGTCGTTCCTGGATCAGCTCGGAGACATGTGGCACGGAGGGAAGCTCGTCATGCTCGCCCAGACCGGCACGGTGGAGGGAAAGAAGGCTCCCGAGTTCCCCGACGCTCCGTTGCTCGAGGAGCTGGCCAAGACGGAGAAGCAGAAGAACCTGGTGCGGGCCACCTTCCTGCTTTCGCGCTACGGGCGTCCGTACACCTTTCCGCCGGGAGTCCCCGCGGAACGCGTGGCGCTGGTGCGCAAGGCCTTCGACGACACCATGAAGGACCCGAAGTTCCTGGCGGAGGCCAAGAAGCTCAAGCGGCCGGTCAACCCCACGAAAGGCGCGGATCTCCAGAGGATGTGGAAGGATTCGATCGCCGCCTCGCCGGAAGACAAGGCCATCGTGTCGCAGATATTCAATCCCAAGGGCGGGAAGTAGCACCCATCAAGAACAATCGGAGTCACAAGGAAGGGCGTCGGGGCCATGCAGTCCCCGGCGCCCTTTCGTATTCCAGTCACCCCAGCCAGGGCATGAGCACCCTGAGGAAATTCTCGGGCCCGGAAATGACCGGCTCAAGCCAGTGGATGTGCAGGATCTGGTCGAACACGCCGACGAAGAACACGAGCATGATGGCGGTCAGCGACAGGGTCAGCGTCCAGCCTTCCTTGGCCTGGTACCTGAGATACAGCAGGGTGAATACCGGCACTGTGATGAAGAAGCCGATCAGCAGGATGCCGAAGAACATGCCCAGGAGCCACCCGGCGAAGGCGAGGCCCCGGGCCGCCACCTCGGCGGCCGACATGGTCCAGTCCACCTGGAGGTCGCCGGTCTCCCGTTCCTGTCCGCCGGCCGGCTTCATGGAGCGGTAGGCGTCCATGACCAATTGAATCAGCGCCATCACCAGGACCGGGACGCCGACGGAAAGGGGAAACAGGCCGGTGCCCATCGGCCAGTCCCGGGCGGTGTAGACCATGGCGGCGGCCACCACGGCGACGAACAGCGTGAACAGGAGCGACGGTGTAGCGCGCATGGCTACTCCCCCTCCCGCGTGTCGCCGGTGAGCTGCCGGACCTTACGTTCCTGCTTGACGCTGTAGTAGATGGTCGCGATGGTGACCGCGAGAACCACCAGGACCAGCGGCTGGATGAGGAAGGAGGCGCCGTAGGCGCGGACGGAGATGAACAGATACCGCTCGATGAGCCCGCCCAGCAGGAACCCCAGGAGGAGCGGCGGCCGGGGCCATCCGCACCGTTTCATGACCCATCCCAGCAGCCCGAAGAGCAGCACCGTCACCAGGTCGAAGATGCTGGCGGTGGCCTGGTAAGCGGCCAGGAACACCACCACCGTCACCAGCGGCGCGAGGATGTTGATCCGTACCGAAGAGATCTTGGCGAGCTGGTTGGTGAAGCACAGCGCGATGACCGTGGCCATGATGTTGGCGATGGCCGTGCTCCAGACGATGGCGAAGGTGATGTCCAGGTGCTGCTCCAGCATGGCCGGGCCCGGTTGCAGGCCGTGGATCATGAAGGCGCCGATGAGCAGCGCCATGGAGGCGCTGCCGGGAATGCCGAAGGCCAGCGTCGGCACCAGCGCGCCGCCCTGCTTGGCGTTGTTGGCGCTCTCCGGCGCGATCACGCCGCGCACGTCGCCCGTGCCGAAGGTCAGGGCGGCGTCCTTGCACGTCGACTTGGCGTGTCCGTAGGCCAGCCAGTCCACCACCGCGGAGCCCAGGCCCGGAATGATGCCCACCCAGGTTCCCAGGAAGGCGCAGCGGAGCATCAACCACCAGTTGGTGAACACGTCACGGATGCCGTGCCCCACGCCCTTCATGGCCTGCTTGGGCACGCTGCTGATCTGCTTGCCCTCGATGACCATGTCCGCCAACTCGGGCAGCGCGAAGATCCCCAGGCTGATGACGATGATGTTCAGGCCGTCGAACAGGTAGAGCGAATCGAAGGTCCAGCGCAGAAGCCCTTCCTGCTTGTCGATGCCGATCATCGACAAGAGCAGTCCCATGCCGCCGGCGACGATGCCCTTGAGCGGCACCCGGCCGCTCAGGATGGCCACCATGGAGATGCCCATGATGCCCAGGGAGAACAGCTCGGGGGCCCTGAACAGTAGCACCAGCGGCTTCAGGATGGGGATCAGCATCCCCAGGATGACGGCGCCGACGACGCCCCCCAGCAGGGAGGAGAAGTAGGCGGCCCCGAAGGCCCGTCCGGCTTCGCCCTTCCGGGCCATCGGGTGGCCGTCCAGGATGGTGGCCTGGGAGCCGACGGTCCCCGGCACAGCGAACAGCACGGAGGGGATCGTGTCGGTGGTCACCGGCACCGAGGAAAGGGCCACCAGCATGGCGATGGCCGCTGTGGGATCCATGTCGAACGTGAACGGCAGCAGCAGGGCGAGTCCGACGACGCCCCCCAGCCCCGGAATGGCGCCCAGCGCCATTCCCACCAGGACGCCGAACATCATGAAAAGAAACCGTTCCACGCTCAACAGCGCGGTGAGGCCATCGGCCATTGCTTCGAACACGTAACGCTCCTACTTCGTGGATTCGAGTCCCAAGTTATAGATGAAAAAACAGCGTTTCTGAAACTTGGGCCTCACGGCTTGAACTCATACGCCTCCGGCGCCGGCTTGTAGGCCCGCAGCAGCCACAGCGGACGGCGGAGATTCCCCGGTCCGGGCGCCGGCCGCGTGAGCGTGAGCCAGCGCTTGTAGACCTCGTGGGACTTGTTGGTGTCCACGAAGATATCGCCGTAGCGGTCGTCCGCGCCGGGCTTCTCCACCCGCACCTTCTGGTGCCAGCAGTGCTGTCCGCTGATGTTGTCGGGCTGCACCGGAAAGGTGAGGTTCTGGTGCACTCCCGCCTCCTGCCACCACACCCGCCCGGAGTCCTTGTCGGCGCTCTCGAACGGCTGGACTCCGTGGAGCTGGCGCATCATCCACTGCCCGGGCTCCACCTGCTCCAGGTTCACCAGCGCGGTGGCGAAGCGGCCGCCGCCGGTCTCCTCCTCAAGGCGCCAGCGTCCCAGGTGATGGGAGCACGCCACCACACCGGGGCGGATCCCCTCGGTCGCCCACACCCGGTCCACGAAATAGCCGATCTCGGTGTGGACCTTCACGAGGTCGCCGGTATCCACCCCGAGCCGTTGGGCGTCCTGGGGATGCAGCCACACCGGGTTCTTGTGCGAGATCTCGTAGAGCCACTTGGCGTTGGCCGAGCGGCTGTGGATCAGGGTCGGGAGCCGGAATGTGGGAAGGAGAAGCATCTCGCCCTTTTCCGCATCGATGTTGGAGTGGTGGACGTGGCTCTTGATGTACCCCGGATAGCGATGTTCGGGCCATTTCCAGTCCTTCAGGGTCTCGGAATAGAACTCGAGCTTGCGCGAGGGCGTGGGAAACCCGGCGTAGCCCGTGCCGTCCACTTCCACGCCGATGACCGCGCCGCCCTTGGAGACCAGCTTCGTCACCGGGTCCACCGTGGACTCGGCCATGTCCGGCTCCTTGAGTGCGGTCTCGTGGCTGCTGTAGATGTTCTCGGCCACCAGGAAGGCGCCGTACCTGCGCATGTACTCCAGCGGCGAGATGTCTTCTTCGGCCGCGGCTTCCGGCAGTCCGGGGACGCTGTTCTCGAACATCCACTGGTAGTACTCCGATACGGTAAGCTTCTCGCCCGTCCGGTAGGGCGACTCGAAGTACTTGCGGATGCCCAGGGAGCCGTCGGGGTCGATGCGCCACGACAGCTCGATCCAGAACTCGTCCTCCTCCCACACCTCTCCGAGCCCGGCTTCGGCATGCGCTTCCCAGGTGGTGTCGAAGGTCTTGCCCCGCCGTTCCAGGGCCACGCGGAGCACCGGCTGGCGGAAGCCGATCCAGCGCGCCGAGTGGGTTTCCTGGCTCATGAGGTCGTGGCGCTCCGACGCCAGGCCCATGGGCAGCACGTAGTCCGAGAACCACGCGGTCTCGCTCCAGGTGGGCGTCAGGCACGCGTGGCGCTCCACTTTGGCCTCGTCGCTCAGCATCTCGATCCAGCTCATGCCGTCCGGGTTGGTCCACACCGGGTTGTAGACCCGGGTGAAGTACACCGCCAGCTTGCCCCGGCCCTCCTTCACGAGGTGCGGTAGGAGAAAGCTCATCTCGAAGAAGGCCAGCGGGTATTCGGGCGGGTACATGAGCGTGTTCCACACCTTGGCCGGGGGCGGCATCATCGGCGGCGCCGGGATGAACTTGTTCCAGGCATTGGGGGTCGTGCCCCCGGGAGTGCCCACGGCGCCCGCGAGCACCACCAGGAACTCCAGCGCCCGCGCCACTTCCCAGCCGCCCAGGTTGCCGGCGGCGGCGTTGCGCCACACGTGCGTGGCCAGGGCCGAGCCGGCCCGGGCCACCTCGCGGGCGACTTCCACGATCATGGCCGCATCCACCCCGGACTCTTCCGCGGCGAACTCCGGCGTGTACCCCCCGTAGATATTCTTCAGCTCCTCCTCGAACCGCTCGAAGGTTTGCGGCGCGTCCGGATGCTCCTGGCGCAGGAACTGCTCCCAGTTGACCCACCTCCTCACGAACTCGCGGTCGTAGAGGCCCTCCTGGAGCAGCACGTTGCAGATGGCCAACAGCACCGCGGCCTCGGTGCCGGGCCAGGTAGGCAGCCAGTAGTCGGCCTTGGACGCGGTGTTGGAGAGGCGGGTGTCGATGACCGCGACCTTGGCGCCGCGCTCCTTGGCCTCGATGATGCGCTGGGCGTGGGGATTGAAATAGTGGCCGGTCTCCAGGTGCGAGCTCAGCAGCAGCATGAAACGCGCGTTGGCGTGGTCGGGCGAGGGGCGGTCGATGCCGCACCAGAAAGCGTAGCCCGTGCGGGCGCCGGCGGAGCAGACGTTGGTGTGGCTGTTGTGGGCGTCGATGCCCCACGCGTGCATGATGCGCTGGTGATAGAGCAGCTCATGGCCGGGGCGCCCCACGTGGTACATGATCTCGTTGCGGCGGTCTTCCTCGATGGCCTTGCGGATCCTTCCGGCGAGGTCGTCCAGTGCTTCGTCCCAGCTCACTCGTTCCCACTGGCCGCCGCCGCGTTCGCCCACCCGCTTCATGGGGTAGAGGATGCGCTCGGGGTCGTACACCTGGTTGATGGTGGCAGGTCCCTTGGCGCAGTTCCGGCCGCGGCTGCCCGGGTGCTCGGGGTTGCCCTCGAACTTGCGGACCTTCAGGGTTTCCTTGTCCACGTAGGCCAGCAGGCCGCAGGCCGCCTCGCAGTTGAAGCAGATGGTGGGGACCAGGTCGTAGTTCCGTTCCACCCGCCTGGGCCATGCGGCGGCGTCGTATTCGGTCCAGTCCGACCAGCGCTCCCGTGGCGGGAAGCTGCGGAGCCCGCCCTGGGGCGGCTCGAGGTTGGCGGCGTCGGGGCTCAGGGGTTGCGGTTCGTTCTTCATCGCGAGGGCTTTCCTTGTTCGAAGTCTGTCCGAGTCGGGTTGGCTTGTTCGCGGCCTAGCTGAGCGGGACGGATTGCCCGGCCTCCACCCACAGGTTCTCGAACACCCAGAGTCCGACCAGGGCCAGCAGCGCTGACAGGGGATGCAGGAACCAGGCGGCCTGTGCCTGTACGCACGCCCACAACAGGAAGATCACCGGCAGAAGGACGCCCACGGACATGAACACGCCCCAGAACTTCTCGCGCAGCGCGCCGCAGGTCAGCAACTCGGTGGCGCGCCGGACGTCCTCGCTCACGGGCGTCAGGAACACCTCTCCGAGCACCAGGCCGCCCGTCATGGCCAGCGAGACCAGCAGGACGATGCTCATGGTCGTCATGACCTGGGCATCGAGGCCGGCCACCAGTCCCACCAGGAGCAGCGTCGCGGCGCCGGCGCTGACCGCCTGGACCAGGAGGTGCCAGAAGAACAGCGGACTCTGCCACAGGTCACGCCCCTTGGCCTGGGCGAAGAGGAACGCGGTATAGCCGGCGGCGCCGATGCCGAAGACCACGCAGGCCGCCACCACCCATCCCGGCATCCCGCCGGTGCCGATGCCGTAGCCCAGCCACAGGAGGCTGGCGAGAGAGTAGGCCATTAGGATGTAGCCTCCCAGCACGAGCCACGAGCGCGGGTTGGGCCTGGTCAAGAGGTAGTAGAAGCGGTCGGGCCGCTTGAGGTCGAAGACCAGAAGCCCGGTGGTGAGCACGGTAAAGACCAGCGCGATGACCGGGCTCACGATGTTCAGCACCGCTCCTTCCTGAAGCCGGCCCAGCGCCATCAGAAACGCCGCCACCAACAGGACTCCCGAACCGATGGACTTGGTCCACAGGTAGGCGGCGATCTTGGGTCCCCAGGGCCTTGGGTGCGGCACGTCGTAGACCTCGCGCGCGCCGCCCGGCACCGGGCTTCCATGCCGGGAAGAGGAGAGGGCGTAGAGGTCTTCGCCGGGGTACTTGTCGGCCCAGAAGTGGGTGTCTTCGGTCTCGGTCATGGTGGGCTGCAGTGCGTCTTCCTCGACGCCCACGTAGAACAGCTTGGGGTGGGTGCCCTTGTGGGGCTTTCTGAGGGAGACCTTCCGGGTGGCCACGGTGCGGGCGATGGGGCTCTCCGGGTCGTCGAGGTCGCCGGACATGATCGCCTGGGTCGGACACACGACCTCGCAGGCCGGCTGCAGCCCCAGCTCCACCCGGTGCGCGCAGAAGTTGCACTTGGCCGCGGTGTTGTGGTCGGGGTCGATGTACAGGGCGTCGTAGGGGCACGCCTGCATGCACGACTTGCAGCCGATGCAGCGGTCGTTGTCGAAGTCGACGATGCCGTTGGGGCTCCGGTAGAGCGCCACCGTCGGGCAGATCTCGATGCACGGAGCGTCGTCGCAGTGGTTGCACCGGAGCACCGCGAAATGGCGGCTGGTGGCCGGAAAGGCGCCCTTCTCGATGTACTTGACCCAGGTGCGGTTGACCCCCACGGGCACGTCGTGCTCGTCCTTGCATGCCACGGTGCAGGCGTGACAGCCGATGCAGCGGTTCTGGTCGATGACAAATCCGTAACGCATGAGTGCCTCCAAGCGGCTATATATCCACCTGCGCTCCGGGCAGTCAAACCGAGCGGCAGTGAGATGTGGTCCAATACCCCGAAGATTGTCGTCGGCTCGATGAGATCGACGACCTGTTGCAGGACATCGCACGAGACCCGTTTTCGGGCGTTCGTCTGTCCGGTCGGCTCGAAGGCTGGCTTGTATGCCACGGTGGGCGAGACCGCAGGATCACGATCGTTCTTCGCCCCGATCCTGTCGTACAACACATCTATATCGCGCTCATCGCCTTCGGGGGTCAGGACTGGTTGAGGAAGAGCGTCGCCAGGCGAGACTTCGAGTGACGCGGGTGTGAGTGGTTCAGTCTCGTTCCGAGAAGAGACTGGACAGGGGCGGCAACGGCTCGCGTGGCCGGACGGCTGCCCATGGCTGCTTGCCTCGCCAAGGTCAAACGGCTAGAACCCTCTGCCATGCCGAAGCTCCGCGGCCTTCGAGAGGCCATCGCCGAGGAGATCGAGGACGGCATGTCCGTCTTCATGGGGGCTGCGTTGGAGTCGCTCATCCCCTTTGCCGCCGGCTACGAGATCATCCGCCAGCGCAAGCGCGACCTCACGCTGATGACCACCATATCGGACATGCAGTTCGACCAGCTCATCGGCGCGGACTGCGTCAGTAGGGTATGCGGCGCTTGGGTCGGTAACGTGGCGGCGGGTCTCGGCCACAATTACCGGCGCGCCGTGGAGCGGAGAGAGCCGGCGCCGCTGGCGGTGGAGAACCACTCCAATTTCTCCATGGCGCTGGGCCTCAAGGCCGCGGCCATGGGAGTGCCGTTCCTGCCCACGCGAACGCTCATGGGCAGCGACTTCCGCGAGGAGGCGTCGTTCGCCGATGTCGCCTGTCCGTTTACCGACGAGAATCTGCTGGCGGTGCGGGCGGTGAAGCCCGACGTCGCCATCCTGCACGTGCAGCGCGCGGACGAGGAGGGCAACGCCCACGTGTGGGGCAACCTTGGCGTCACCCAGGATGCGGCCATGGCGGCGGGGAAGGTGGTGCTCACCTGCGAGGAGATCGTACCCCACGAGGTGATCCTGAGCGATCCCAACCGGACTCTGGTCCCTGGGTTTCTGGTGGCCGCGGTCGCCTGCGTCCCGCTGGGTTCACACCCGTCGCCCACACAGGGCTACAGCCGCCGCGACGACGACTTCTACTTCGACTATCATGCCCAGTCCCGGGACCGGGCCGGATTCGACGAGTGGCTGGAGCGGTGGGTGTTGGGTGTGGACGGTCACGACGGTTATGTCGAGCGGCTCGGAGGCGAGCGGGTGGCCCGCCTCAAGCCTGACGGCGACCACATGGCCGCGCCGGTCAGCTATGGATATTAGTGGGTCTCCAACCCCCCTCTCCGTCTGAGAGAGGGTTGGGGTGAGGGCGCTCGCATGAAAGCCATGCGTTGGATGCGGTAATCAACGAGGCAGGGCCGGGGTCATTGAATCGCGGCGCGGGGAATGCTACCCGGAGTGGAACGTGGAGGCGGTGGAGGCATCGCGACCCTTCCGCATCGCGACCCTTTCGTTACGCAAACCCATGGACTACACGCGGCGAGAGCTCATGGTCATTGCAGCGGCCCGCGAGATTCGCGACGGCGAGCGCGTGTTCGTGGGGATGCGGCTTCCGCTCCTGGGGTTCGCCGTGGCCAAGGAGTTGCACGCGCCCAACGCCATCGGCATCTTCGAGAGCGGGGTGTTGCGGGACTGGCCGGCGCTGGAGCCGATCTTCACCATGAGCGACCCGCCCAACGTGGCCGGCGCGCTTTTCTGCTGCGGTCTGATCGAAGTGATGAGCCTGTTGCAGAGCGGCCGGGTGGAGATGGGTTTCATCGGCGGCGCCGAGGTGGACTGCCACGGCAATCTCAACACTCATTGGGTCGGGGACGACGGCAGACGGCTGCGGCTTCCGGGCAGCGGCGGCGCCGCGGACATCGCCACCCTGGCCGGACGGTGCGTCATCATCATGAATCACGAGCGGCGCCGTTTCGTTCCGCGGGTCCAGTACGTCACCTCCCCGGGTTACGGTGACGGCGCCGGCTGGCGCGAACGGCACGGTCTTCCGGGAGGAGGGCCCAGCCGCACCATCAGCAGCCTCGGCATCTTCTCGTTCGACCCCGTGACCCGGGAGATGCAGATCGAGTCGTATCATCCCGGCGTGACCGTGCAGGAGATCCGGGACGAGACGGATTGGCCCCTAAAGGTTGCCCCGGACGTCACGGAGACGCCAGAACCGTCCCGGGACGAGATCCTCGCCGTGAGAAAGTATGACCCGGAGGGGGTCTGGACCTCGTGACGCCGACCGCGTCGCTGGATAATTTCCGATGATCGTCGTCGTCCTCTCCGGTTTCGCCCTGGCCCTGCTGGCGCCGTCCCTGTACCGGCTGAGCGCGCGCTGGGCGGGATGCGTCTTCTCTATCTTTCCCGCCGTGCTGGCGCTGTGGTTCCTGAGCCACATGGGCGAGGTGGTGGGCGGCCACGGGCTCCGGTTCACCTATCCCTGGATCCCGGCCATGGGGCTGGAGCTGTCCTTCAACCTGGACGGCCTGGGGCTGCTCTTCGCCCTGGCCATAACGGTGGTGGGGACGCTGATCATCACCTACGCGGGCAGCTACCTGCACGGCCATCCGTCGCTGCCGCGTTTCTACCTGTTCATCCTCATGTTCATGGCGTCCATGCTGGGCGTCGTCCTGTCCGACAACCTGATCGCGTTGTTCGTGTTCTGGGAGCTCACCAGCGTGACCTCCTACTTCCTGATCGGCTATGACCACGACAAGGACACCGCCCGGGCGGCGGCGCTGCAGGCGCTGATCGTCACCGGCACCGGCGGCCTGGCGCTCATGGCGGGCGTGCTGCTCATGGGACAGATCGGCGGCAGCTTCGAAATATCGGCGCTGGCCGCGGACAACGCCGCCGTCCAGGGGCACCGGCTGTATCCGCTGGTGCTGGCGTTGGTCTTCGCGGGCGCGTTCACGAAATCGGCCCAGGTGCCGTTCCACTTCTGGCTGCCGTCGGCCATGGAGGCGCCCACGCCGGTGAGCGCGTACCTCCACTCCGCCACCATGGTGAAGGCCGGCGTCTATCTCCTGGCGCGGCTCAGTCCGGTCCTCGGCGGCAGCGACATCTGGCTCTACGTGGTCACCGGCTTCGGCGCCGCCACCATGCTGGTGAGCGCCTACCAGGCACTCTACCAGACCGACCTCAAGAAGATCCTGGCTTATTCCACGGTGAGCGTCCTGGGCACTCTCACGATGCTGATCGGCCTCGGCGGCAAGTACGCCATTCAGGCGGCCATGGTGTTTCTCATGGCCCATGTGCTCTACAAGGCGGCGCTCTTCCTGGTGGCCGGGTCCATCGACCACGAGACCGGCACCCGTGACGTCCGCCAGCTCGGCGGTCTGCGCAAGACCATGCCCATCATCTGTGCCGGCGCCGCGGTGGGGGCGCTCTCCATGGCCGGCCTGCCGCCGTTTTTCGGCTTCGTCGGCAAGGAGGCGCTCTACGAGGCGCTGACCCACGACAACGTGCTGGTGACGGTGGTCGGCGTGTTGACCAGCATGCTGCTCTTTGCCGTGGCTTGGCTGGCGGGCATCCGGCCGTTTTCCGGCGAGGAGACCCACACTCCCAAACACCCACACGATCCGCCCTGGACCATGTGGCTGGGTCCGGTCTTCCTGGGGTGCCTGAGCGTGCTGTTCGGGCTGATGCCGGCGCTTCCGGAGAAGCTCCTGTCGGCCGCGGCGGGGTCGGTGCTGGGCAAGGAAGTGCACATGCACCTGGCGCTGTGGCACGGGTTCAACGCGCTGCTGGTGCTGAGCCTGGTGACGTTCGCGCTGGGTGTGCTGGTGTACCTGAACCTTGCCAGGTTGCAGAGGGTCACGGAGTTCGCCCTGCCGGTGGTCCGGCGCGGCCCGTCCCAGTGGTACGCCCTGTGGCTCCGGTTCCTCAACTGGTCGGCGGTGGGGCAGACCCGGGTGCTTCAGAACGGATACCTGCGGCTCTACCTCGCCACGATCATGACGGTCACCGCCGTGCTTGCCTGGTACACCTTTCTCGCGCACGCGGACGCCGGCGTCATCGAGTTCAACTGGGGCGATATCGGCGTCCACGAGTGGGTGCTGGGGATCGTCGCGCTGGTGGCATCCATCGCCACGGTCAGGGCGAAGACGTTCCTGCGCGCGGTGGTGGCCCTGGGGGTCGTCGGCTACAGCGTAGCGCTGTTCTTCGTCCTCTACGGCGCCCCCGATTTGGCTATGACACAGTTCCTCATCGAGACCCTGTCGCTGATCCTGTTCGTGTTCGTGTTCTACTACATGCCCCCGTTCAAGCGCTTCTCCACACGCCCGGTGATCATGCGCCACGCGGCCATCGGCACCGCGGTGGGGGCGCTCTTCACCCTGCTCGTGCTGGTGGCGACCTCGGTGCAGTGGCACCCGACCATTTCCACCTACTTCTCGGCGAATTCGTACCTGATGGGGCAGGGGCGAAACATCGTCAACGTGATCCTGGTTGATTTCCGTGGCTTCGACACGCTGGGCGAGATCACGGTGCTGGCGGTGGCCGGCATCGGCGTCTACTCGCTCATCCGGCTCAGGCTCGGGAAGGGAGGGGACTCGTGAACTCGCTGATTCTCAGGACGGCCAGCCGCTTCCTGCTGATCCTGCTGTTCCAGTTCTCCGTCTTCCTGCTGCTGCGGGGACACAACGACCCCGGCGGCGGCTTTGTCGGCGGGCTGGTGCTGGCGGCCGCGCTGACCCTCTACGCCATCGCCTACGACGTACGCTCCATGCGCCGTTTCCTGCCCTGCCGGGCCCAGACCATCATCGCCTGGGGCCTTCTGGCCGCGGCCGGGAGCGGAGTCTGGTCCATGTTCAAGGGCCAGCCGTTCATGACCGGCCAGTGGGCGCATGTCTACTTCTTCGGTCTCGACCTCCACCTGGGCACGCCGCTGCTCTTCGACATCGGCGTCTACCTGACGGTGGTGGGGGTGGTGCTCATCGTCATCATGAGCCTGGCGGAGGAAGTGGAGGAGGAGGACTAGTGGAAGGCCTGCTGGCCATCGTCATCGGCGTTCTCTATGCCTCCGGCGTCTACATGCTCATGCGCCGGAGCATCGTGAAGCTCATCATCGGGCTGGCGCTGCTGGCCCACGGCGCGAGCCTGCTGGTGTTCACCGCGGCGGGGCTCACCCGCGCGGTTCCTCCGGTGATACCCGAGGGAGCCAAGGCCATTACCGGAACGGTGGCGGATCCGCTGCCCCAGGCGTTGATCCTGACCGCCATCGTCATCAGCTTCGGGGTGCAGGCCTTCGCCATGGTGCTCGCCTACCGCGCGTACCAGACCGTGGGCACCGACGACCTCGACGGCATGAAGGCTACGGACACGTGAACTCGCTCATCGCCCTGCCCATCCTGCTCCCGCTGCTGGTGGGGGCGAGCTGCGTGGTGGTGTGGCGCTACGTGGCCGCTCAGCGGATCCTCACCCTGGCGGGGAGCATCGTCTACCTCGCTGTCTCCGTGGTGTTGCTGGAGCGGGTGGCGTCGGAGGGGATCCAGGCGGTGCAGAAGGGCGCCTGGATCGCGCCCTTCGGCATCACCATCGTGGCGGACATGTTCAGCGCGGTCATGATCGCCACCACCGGGGTGGTGACGCTGGTGATCGTGGTCTACTCGCTGGGCAGCATGGACCGCGCCCGCGAATCCTGGGGCTACTATCCGCTCTTCAACATCCTCATCATGGGCGTGTCCGGCGCCTTCCTGACCGGCGACATCTTCAACCTGTTCGTCTGGTTCGAGGTGCTGCTGATCTCGTCCTTCGTGCTGCTGGCGCTGGGCGGCGAGCGGGCCCAGCTCGAGGGCGCCATCAAGTACGTGACCCTAAACCTGGTGGCGTCGGCATTCTTCCTGGCGGCGGTGGGCATCCTCTACGCCATGGCCGGCTCCCTCAACATGGCGGACCTGTCGGTGCGGCTCGGGGACGTGGCGCAGCCGGGGCTGGTGACCACCCTGGCGATCCTGTTCCTGGTGGCCTTCGGCATAAAGGGGGCCATCTTCCCGTTGTTCTTCTGGCTGCCGGCCTCATACCACACGCCGCCGGTGGCGATCTCCGGCATCTTCGGCGGGCTGCTCACCAAGGTGGGCGTCTATGCCCTGATCCGCGTCTTCACGCTGCTGTTCCTGAACAACGTCGACTACACCCACACGATCATCCTCTGGGTCGGCGCAATCACCATGGTGACGGGCGTTCTCGGGGCGGTGGCCCAGTACGAGTTCCGCCGGCTGCTGTCGTTCCACATCGTGAGCCAGATCGGCTACATGGTCATGGGGCTCGGGTTCTTCACGCCGCTGGCGCTGTCCGGCACGGTGTTCTTCATCGTCCACAACATCTTCGTCAAGACCAACCTGTTCCTGGTGAGCGGCGTCTCGCACCGGTTCCACGGGACCTACGACCTGAAGAAGCTGGGCGGCATCTACCGCGCCCATCCGTGGGTCTCCATGCTGTTCCTGCTGTCGGCGTTCTCACTGGCCGGGGTGCCGCCGCTGTCCGGCTTCTTCGGCAAGCTGGTGTTGGTCAAGGCCGGGCTCGGCCTCGAGCAGTTCGTGGTGGTGGCGGCGGCGTTGGGGGTGAGCCTGCTGACGCTCTTCTCCATGACCAAGATCTGGGCCGAGGCGTTCTGGAAACCGTTGCCGGACGGGACCGCCGTGAACGCGCCGGGCGCCGGCATGGCGCTCATGCTGGGTCCGATCGTGACCCTTGCCGTGCTGGCCGTGGTGATGGGCGTGGCGGCCGGACCGTTCTTTGAACTCGCGCAACAGGCGGGAGACCAGTTGACGAACCCGGAGCCGTACATTCGCGCCGTGCTCGGGGCAAGAGTCGGGGGGGGGGGGGGGGGGGGGGGGGGGGGGGGGGGGGGGGGTGGGGTGGGGGTGG
>JAPPHF010000055.1 GCA_028821115.1 Deltaproteobacteria bacterium
GTCTGGGCCGTGTCTCAGTCCCAGTGTGGCTGATCATCCTCTCAGACCAGCTATCCATCTCAGCCTTGGTAGGCCATTACCCCACCAACAAGCTAATGGTCCGCAGGCCCATCTCATGGTGTTAGCTTGCACGCAGAGGCCAACTTTTGCCGCTGGGGCCGAAGCCCCCGTGGTCTGATCCGGTATTAGCCCACCTTTCGGTAGGTTGTCCCGGTCCCTGAGGTAGGTTACCTACGTGTTACTCACCCGTGCGCCACTTTACTCATCTCCGAAGAGACTTTCTCGTACGACTTGCATGTGTTAAGCACGCCGCCAGCGTTCGTTCTGAGCCAGGATCAAACTCTCGAAAAAAGCTTTGCCGCTTGACGCGGCTCTTTACATGAAAGAACTGCACAGCGGCGACAAATTGAGAGCCCTGAACCTTCTCTGCCCCATCTCTGGGGCAACGCTACTATTTAGTTTTCAAAGACCGAAGCTTCCCTGCCCAACGGCAGAAGGGAAGATTTAACGCAAAGTTCCGGTGGTGTCAACCACCGCATGGAGAAAGTTTTCGGTCACTCCGCCTGCGCGATACGGTTCTTCCCGACCTCGACCACGCGATGAGTGTCTCGCTGGAACTCGAAGTTGGGATCGCTCACCACCGCGCCGTCCACGCGCACCGCCCGTTGGGCCACCAGCCGCCTCGCATCGCTCTTCGACCGGGCGAAGTCGAGGTCCAGCAGCAACTGGCAAACCCATATCTTCTCCGGAGGCGAGAAGCTCTTGCGGATGTCCCTCGGGATGCTTCGCCGCTGGTGCCGGGTCTCGAAGTACTCCCGCGCCGACTTCGCCGCCTCGCCGCCGTGAAAACGTTCCACGATCTCCGTGGCGAGGGCCTTCTTGACTTCCATCGGATGCAGCGAGCCGGCCGCTACCGCGGACTTCTCGACTTCGATCTCTTCCAGGTCACGGCTGCTGAGAAGCTCCCAATACCGCCACATCAACTCGTCGGAGATGGACATCGTCCTGCCGTACATGTCCTCCGGCGGCGAGGCGATTCCGATGTGGTTGTCCAGGCTCTTGCTCATCTTCTGGACCCCGTCGGTGCCCTCCAGCAAGGGCATCATGCAGACCACCTGGGGCTCCATCCCGGCCTCTCGCTGCAGCTCGCGCCCGACCAGCAGGTTGAACTTCTGATCCGTCCCCCCCAACTCAACGTCGGCTTCGAGCACCACCGAGTCGTAGCCCTGGATCAGCGGATACATGAACTCGTGAATGCTGATCGGTTCCTGGGCATGGTACCGCTTCCTGAAGTCGTCCCGCTCCAGCATACGGGCCACCGTGTACTTGCCGCTCAAGTCCAGCAACCCGGCCGCGCCCAACTCCCCCATCCAGCGGCTGTTGAACTCCACCACCGTCGCCTCGGAATCGAGTATCTTGAAGATCTGTTCCCTGTAGGTCGCGGCGTTCTCCAGGACTTCTTCCCGGCTGAGCTGCTTGCGGGTCTCCGACTTCCCCGAAGGGTCCCCGATCAACCCGGTGAAGTCGCCGATGAGAAAGATCACCTCGTGCCCCAGTTCCTGAAACTGCTTCATCTTCTGGATCAGCACGGTGTGACCCAGGTGCAGATCCGGAGCCGTGGGATCGAAACCGGTCTTGACACGCAACGGCGTTCCTCTCTCGAGCTTCCTGAGAAGCTCTTCCTCGGAGATGATCTCCACCGCTCCGCGCTTCAAGCGCCGCAACTGCTCCTGGGGGCTCATGTTCATCCTGGTCGGCCGATCCCTGGCAAGTCGCTAGTGAGCATACTCGACGGCCCGGGTCTCGCGGATGACCGTGACCTTGATCTGGCCCGGATAGGCCATCTCGTTCTCGACCTTCTTGGCCACGGCCCGGGCCATCGAAGCGGCCTCGTCGTCCGACACGTGGGCCGCCTGGACGATGATCCTGAGCTCCCGTCCAGCCTGCACGGCATAGGATTTCTCGACTCCCTTGAAGGAGTTGCTGATCCGTTCCAACTCCTCGAGCCGCCGCACGTAGGTCTCGAGCATCTCGCGACGCGCTCCGGGACGGGCCCCGGACAGCGCATCGGCGGCGTCCACCAACGGCGCCAGTATTGTCTCCGCCCGGACCTCCTCATGATGGGCGGCGATGGCGTTGACGATCTTCGGCGACTCGCCGTATTTTCTCGCCAGCTCTCCTCCGATGATGGCGTGTGAGCCTTCAACCTCATGGTCGACGGCCTTGCCGATGTCGTGCAGCAACGCCGCCCGCCGGGCCTGCTTCTCGTTGAGGCCAAGCTCGGCCGCCATGCTGCCGCAGATGAACGCCATCTCGATGGAGTGCAACAGCACGTTCTGCGCATAGCTGTAACGGAACTTCAGCCTCCCCAGGAGCTTCACCAGTTCGGGGTGGATGCCATGGACGCCGACGTCGAACACCGCCTTCTGTCCGGCCTCCTTGATGACGTCGTCTATCTCCCGCTCGCAACGGCGAACCACCTCCTCGATCCGCCCCGGATGGATGCGGCCGTCGGAAATGAGCGTTTCCAGAGACATGCGCGCGATTTCGCGGCGGATGGGGTTGTGACCCGAGATGATCACGGACTCCGGGGTGTCGTCGACGATCAGATCGATGCCGGTGGCCGCCTCTAGGGCGCGGATGTTGCGACCCTCGCGACCGATGATCCGACCCTTCATTTCGTCGTTGGGGAGAGACACGACCGAAACGGTGCGCTCGGTCACGAAGTCGCCGGCCAGCCGCGCGATGGCGAGCGCGATCATCTTCTTGGCCTCACGATCGGCCTCCGTCCTTGCCTGCTCCTCCATGACCCGGATGCGCCTGGCCGAATCGTACCTCGCTTCCTCGAACATCTCCTCCATCAGGCTTTTCTTCGCTTCCTCCCGGCTGATGCCGGCGACGATCTCAAGCCTTTGCTTGGCCTCGTCAACGAGACGTTGCGTCTCCATCTCCTTCTCGCCGACCGCCTGCTCCTTCTTCTCGATGGCCCCCTCCCGATTGGAAAGCCCGGTTTCCCTGTTCTCCAGGCCCTCCAACCGTTTGTCGAGGACCTCCTCCCGGCCCAGCAAGCGCCGCTCCAGGGACTGCAGGTCCCTCCGGGTCTCCCGGATATCGTCCTCGAACTCGGCGCGCGCCTTGAGGATCCCGTCTTTCGCCTCGATCTCCGCATCCTGGCGGATCGCGCCGGCCTCCCTTCGCGCCTCATCCAGGATACGCTCGGCGGTGTTCCGATCGAGTTCACTCTGGAGCCGGTGCTGCTTCCGCCGGATCAGAAACACGCCGACCGTCAGCAGACAACCCACGACCAGACCCACGACTAATGATGTCCATGTAACCAAAACAAGCTACCTCCCGGAAGCATCGGAACGATGTAAGGGTCTATGCGTCAGACACCTCCGCACAATCCCCCGCTTCACCGCACGAAATTACCCGATTCTCCGTCACGATCATGTGCACGGGCAGGTCTCCCCGTTCCGCGGGCACCTCCTCCAGTACCTGGAATTCATAGGCCAAGGCGATTCTCGGCACCCGGGCATCCAGACCGGCCAGGAACCGGTCGTACCAACCGGCCCCGCGACCCAGGCGGTTTCCGCGAGGGTCGAAGGCAACGCCTGGAACAAACACCACCAGTCCCTTGGACTCGCCGCGGGGCAACGACTGATTACCGGCAGGCTCGAGGATTCCGTAACGGCCGGGAACCAGTTCGGCTTCGGACCGCACGCGAACGACACTCGAACAACCGTCCGTCACCTTCGGATAATAGAGGCGCTTTCCCGCCCCCAAGGCGATGCGGCCTATCTCGGATGTGTCAACCTCGTTGCCCAGTGGGCTGTAGAGCGCGAGGGCCTCGGCGGCCATATAGACAGGAAGCATCAGCGCGAAACGCTGAACGCATTCTCCCCAGGCGCGAGCCAGGGCAGAGGAAAGAGAGTCCCGTTTCGCTTGAATCGCACCCCTGAGTGCCCGTTTCCTGTCCCTCATCAAAGAACTCATGATCAAGTCCTGAGCAAGGGCGCCAAGGGCGAGGTGTTGTCACGCCCGCGGCGTTCGACCGCATACGAGGGCGTGAGCGGCAGGAAGGCTTTCGATCACACGCCGGCTGAGAGTCTCCTCGAGGACAATCGATACCCGTGAGGTGACGGTTGGATCTCCCCCTCTTGAAATCCACTGTCTGCAAAGAACTCTCTCGGCCGGACCCGCTTCATCACGTCCATGAACTCCAAAGCCTGCATATTCCAGTTACCGATTACCGAATACTTCCTGCCCGCGCTCCTCGGCGCATAGTTCACTATCTCATACAAATACATGCAAAGAAACAGGCGAAGTTCGCGAGAACCTGCCTCCGAGTATCCGTGTCAGCCGTCCTCCGACAAGGCGGTCTCCAACCTGTCGATCAGGCGGTCGACACGGCTCGCCACCGCGTCATGGTTCTCCTTGAGGCGATGATACTCGTCGGCAATGTTCAGCGCCACCAGCATGGCCACGCTGTACTTGCCCCGCGGGCTCGTCGACTTGCTCACCTCGTGCATCTTCTCGTCGACATATTCCGCCACCCTCCGTATGTGCTCCTCCTCGTCGTCGCTCCGGAGGGTGATCTTCTGCCCCAGGATCTTGACTTCGACAGCCTTTTGCATAACGCCTCTGTGCCGTCAGAAAAGATTCAGATTCTCGAACTGGCCGATGATCCTGTTCAACCGCTCCCGCAAGGCGGCCCGTTCGCGCTCGTACCGTTGGACCCGGTCGTTCAGGCTCTTGCATTGCGCGTCCCGTTCCTGCAGGCGCGTTTCCGCCTTGGCCTTCGCCTTCTTCATCCTCTGATTCTGCTCCACGAGCCGCTCCACCCGGAGCTCCAACTGTGTGAGTTTGTCAAGGTCCATGAAACAAATAATGAACAAATCTTAAATTGATAGTTTAAGATTTGTCGGCTACCGATGTCAAGCCGGACGGGGGCTCGCGGACTCACTCGAAAAACGCCCCCACGAACGCCTCCGGATCGAACTCCTGTAGGTCGTCGACGCCTTCTCCGACGCCGACGAACTCCACCGGTATCGACAGTTCCTGCTGGATCCTCAGCACCACACCGCCCTTGGCCGTGCCGTCGAGCTTGGTAAGGACGATCCCGCTGACGCCCACGGCCTCCTGAAAGATCCTGGCCTGGGCGAGGGCGTTCTGGCCGGTGCTGGCATCGACCACCAGCAAGGTCTCGTGCGGCGCCCCCTCCTGTACCCTGCCGAGAACGCGGCGCATCTTCTTGAGCTCCTCCACGAGGTTGACCTTGTTATGAAGCCTGCCGGCCGTGTCGATGAGGAGCACGTCCGCCCCCCGCTTCTGAGCCGCATGCGCGGCATCGAACACGACCCCCGAAGGGTCCTGTCCCGGTGCGTGCTTGATGACTTCCGCGCCCGCCCGGCTTCCCCAGATCTCGAGCTGCTCGATGGCCCCGGCCCGGAACGTATCCCCCGCGGCCAGCAGCGCCTTACGACCGTCCCGTTCCAACCGATGCGCCAGCTTCCCGATGGTGGTGGTCTTGCCGACTCCGTTGACTCCCACCACGAGGACGACCCACGGGGACTCCGAATACCGGCGGGCGCCCATGGCGCCCGTCTCCTTCAACAGGTTGGCGAGTTCCCGCCGCAACAACGCGGCCCCGTCGCCATCGCCGGCCCGGTGCGCATTACGGATGGTTTCCAGCAACCTCTGGGTGGCCTGCACGCCGAAGTCGGCGCCGAGGAGCAGCTCCTCCAACGCGTCCCATTCGTCTTCCGACCCGGCCGCCTCCGCCAGGGCCCTCTCGAGGCGGCCGGTCAATGCCGCTCTCGTCCGCGACAAGCCCTGCCTGAGACGCGCCAGGAGCCCTGCGTTCTGATTCATGGGGACTTGAGGAAGTTCGTTCTTCCTGGCGCTAGACCATCTCCACGGACACGATCTTGGACACCCCGGGATCTTCCATGGTGACGCCGTAAAGCACGTCCGCGGCCAGCATCGTCTTCTTGTTGTGGGTAATGATCATGAACTGCGACAGCCGTGTCATGTCCTTGACCACGTCGATGAAACGCTCGAGGTTGACGTCATCGAGCGGCGCATCCACCTCGTCGAGGAAACAGAACGGGCTCGGCTTGGTCATGAAGATGGCGAACAGGAGGCTCACCGCCGTCAAGGCCTTCTCGCCGCCGGATAGCAGGCTGACGGATTGAAGCTTCTTGCCGGGAGGCTGGGCGACGATGTCGACCCCGGTTTCCAGATAGTCGTTCTTGTCCGTCAGCGTCAGCGACGCCTTGCCGCCGTCGAAGAGCCTCGGGAAGATCGCCTGGAACTCCCGGTCTATCTCTTCGAAGCTCTGCTGGAACCGAAGCCGGCAGATCCGGTTGAGCTTGGTGATGGTCTGTTGCAGGAGCGCCATCGAACGCTCCAGGTCCTCTCGCTGCGCGGTCAGGAACCGGCTCCGCTCGGTCAGCTCCTCGAACTCGCCGATGGCCGCGAGATTGACCTCGCCCATGCGCTGAAGCCGGCCGCGCAACTCCGCCACCTCCTCCTGCAGCCCGTCGGCAAGGGAAGACTCTTCGTCCGTCGCGGCGGGAATTGCCGCCAGCTCCATGCCATACTTTTCCCGGACATCGTCGCCCATGTAGCCGAGCTCCATGGACTTCTCGCTCTTCGACAACTGCAGCCGCTGCTTGTCGTCCTGCCTGGCGTCGATGTCAGGACGTATCAGGTGAACGGCCTCCTCCACCTCGCGGAGACGGGCGGAGAGTCCGTGATACTCCTCCTGGCGCGCCGCCACATCTCCCTCCAGTTCCTCGAGCCGCCCCCGCAACGTCTCGACCCGCGACTTCGACTGCTCGCGCGCCGTACCCATTTCCAGGGCCTTGCGGCCCATCTCCGCGATCCGGGCCTTTCTCTCTCCGAGCTGGGCGGTAAGCGTCTCGCGCAGGTCCACCTTGTTCCCGAGATTCGACCTGATGCTCTCCGCCTTCTCCTTCGCCTCCGCCCCCCTGACGCGGAACTCGCTCAGCCTGGCGTCCGCGGCCTGCAGGTTTTCCTCGGATTCGTGCCGCGTCCGCTGCAACTCCCGGAGACGGACATCCAGGGCCTCCCGTTCGCGCACGCTCTCGGCGATGGCCGCATCGCTGGCGGACAAGGCCTCGTTCAGCCCGGCCACCTCGTCGGAGACATGGCCCAGCTCCTGGTCGATGGTCTCCAGATCCTGGCGGCAGCGGGCGACATCCCGGTCCGTGCGCAGCAACTCCTGCTCCAGGCGCACCGTGGTGACCGCCAGATCGCGCACCTCGTGGGTCAGGCGCTCGCGCTCCGACTCCACCCGGTGCGACTCGCACCGGCTCTCGTCAACGCGTCCTTCCTGGCACCGCACCCGCTCTTCCCGCTCCACCACCTGTTGGCCCAGCTCCTTGACCTTGCGGCGCCTTGAGATCGGGTTCCCCTCCAGGCTCTCGGCGCTGCCGCCGGTGACGACGCCCATGGGATCGATCACTTCGCCGTCGAGGGTGACCAGCGAGTGGCTGAACCCGTTGGCGCGCCAAACCCCCAGTCCCGCCTCCAGATCCTTGACCACCGCCACGTCGCCCAACAGATAGTCGGCGACGTCCCGATAGCCGTCCTTCACATCCACGAGCCCCAGCAAGGGGGCTATCACGTCCGGACCCGACGCCATCGCGGGAGCGGCGCCGTTGCGGCGCTCGAACCGGCGCGGAATGAAGCCGCCGCGCCCCGCCGATTCCCGCTTGAGGTACTCGATGGCCTCCACCCCTTCCTCGTGTCCCTGGACGATGACGTACTGAAGCCGTTCGCCCAACACCGCGGTCAAGGCCTTCTCGATCTCCTCCGGAGCCTCGATGAAGTCGGCGACCACCCCGCACACTCCGTCCGACGCTCCGTTGCTTTCATGCTTGAGCATGACCGCGCGGACTCCCTCCTGATAGCCCTCGAAGTTCCTTTGCAGAGTCTCCAGCGAGCGCAGGATGGAACGCGCTTCGTGGAGATTCTCCTTGAGCCCCGCGAGGGCCTCCTCGTGTCCGTCCCGGGCCGACCGGGCGTCCTCCAGGTCCGCTTCGGTCCGGCGAAGGCTCTCGCCCAGCTCCGCCGCTCGCGCCCTGCATTCCTCCAGTTCCCCGGACACCCGGGAGCGCTGATCGCCCAGGGACTCGAGCTCCTGCTCGACGGCGCCGCGCTCGCCCTGTTTTTGCGCCGACTCGGCTTTCAGCCGTTGCAGGAGCTCTTCGTGGGCCTGCCGCGCATTGGTGAGGTGGGAGTGGACGCCCATGCGATCCACCAACAGGTCCTTCTCTCGCTCGACCTCGGTGTGAAGCTCCTTCATCCGCTCGCGCAGATCAGCCGCATCGAGTTCGGCCCGCTCCACGCGTTCGGCTTCGAGCCTGGAGAGCCGCGTGAACTCTTCGCTCGCCTTGTCCAGTTCCGCAATGTCGGCGCACACCTTCGCCAAGTGCGCCCCGGTGTCGAGGACGTCGGCTTCGAGCCTCTCGGCAGCCTCCCGCAACTCGCCTTCTTCGCGCTCCAGAAACTCGATGCGCCGGTCCTCCCCCTTGACCTCCGCCCTGAGCTCGTAAAGCCGTTCCTGCAGCGATGCGATCTCGCCGTCGAGCACCAGCCGCGCCGTGCGGCTTTGCTCGCCTTCCGCCTCCCTCGCCCGGACGGTTGCCGTCAGCGATGTAATCCGGTCGTCGACGGCGTCCACCTGAGCGCCCAGTGCGGCGATTTCCCGTTCCAGTCCCTGCTTGCGGACAGCCGCCCAACGAAGCTCCCTTTCCTTCAGTTGTTGCTGGAGATTGCGGTAGCGCTCCGCCTTCTTCGCCTGAAGCTCGATCCTGTGAAGCTGCCGCTCCACCTCCCGGAGGATATCGTTGACCCGCAGGAGATTCTGCCGGGTCTGCTCCATCTTCCTCTCCGCCGCCTGCCGGCGGCGCTTGAATCCGCTGGTGCCCGCCGCCTCTTCGATGATGCGACGGCGGTCCTCCGCCTTGGCGTTCACCAACTCCTCGACGCGTCCCTGTCCGATGATGGAGTACGACTTGTTGCCGACGCCCGTCCCCGCGAACAACTCGACGACGTCACGCAGGCGGCAGGGCATCCGGTTGATGGAGTATTCCGACTCGCCCGAGCGAAAGATCCGCCGGGTCACGGCGATCTCGGAGAAAGCGCGGTAGTCGGCGGCGGCCGTGTGGTCGGAGTTGTCCAGCAGCGCGGTGACCTCCGCCATGCCGATGGGGGCCAGTTGCTCGCTACCGCTGAAGATGACGTCCTCCATGGTCTGGCCGCGGAGGTACCGGGCGCTCTGCTCGCCCATGGCCCAACGCAACGCGTCGACGACGTTGGATTTTCCGCAACCGTTGGGCCCCACGATGGCGGTGATGTCGGATGTGAAGTTGAGGACGGTCTTGTCCGCGAAAGACTTGAACCCGGAAATTTCCAGAGCCTTCAGCCGCATACGATGAGTCCCCGCCTTGGTGGCGTCCACGCCGCCCGAAATACGGACAACAAAGCGGACAAGACGCCGGTGCCCTGCCGATGCAGGGCGTCCACATGATTTTATTTCACAGGCGGGGACGATGTCAAGCAAACTTCACAACATGAAGTGATGGAATGGGAGCTCCACCACAACATATTGGAGTTCGCTATTCCGGGTCCAGGGTGGTGTTCCAGTAGGAGGCGTCGACGGTGGAAAGGAACGGAAGCCATTCGCGGTAACGGACGTTCCCTCCCCCTTCCTGAATGAACGGGGTCCAGGTGGGTTTGTACGGTTGACGCAGCAGCTTCATCCTCGCTTCCTGGGGCGTGCGCCCGCCCTTCCGCCGGTTGCACGGGACACACGAGCACACCACGTTCTCCCAACGTGAAGTGCCTCCGCGGGAGCGGGGAATCACGTGATCGAGGTTGAGCTGGTGGCGCGGCAGCCTCCTGCCGCAGTACTGGCAGGTGGACTTGTCACGCGCGTAGATGTTGTACCGGCTGAACCGGACCTGGCGCTTGGGGACGCGGTCGTAACCTACCAACAGGATAACGCGAGGCACCCGGATCACGTGGCCCACGAGCCCCACTGTTTCCTCGTGAACCGACGCGGAGAGGTCGCTCCAGTCCTTGAAATCGAAGGTCTGGTATCTTTCGTTGACGACCTTGGCGATGCCCAGGTACAGAAGCGTGAAGGCTCGGCGGACCGAGGTGACGTGGATGGGGAGATACGAACGGTTCAACATGAGCACCTTCGTGTGCATCGGAGAACGGCCCAGCCGGCCCATGCCCGGACTCCCTGCCTGGCGTCTACCGGCATCCACCAAGGTCCCAGGTTGAATCACCCTGATCTTATTGCCCTTCGCGAACGTCTTGTCAAACGCGCCCGGTCCGCTCCGCCGTCGCCACCTTGCCATTTGTCCTCGACTGGCCTATCCTGGAGGCGCCCTCTTCCCCCTTTCGAGCAAGTCAGTGGCCCATGAGACGGATCCTCATCAACACCACACCCCAGGAAACCCGGATCGCCGTGATGGAGGACAACGGTCTGGCCGAGTTTCTCATCGAGCGCAACCAGGAGGAAGGCTGCGTCGGCAACATCTACAAGGGACGGGTCGGACGGGTGCTGCCTGGGATGCAGGCGGCCTTCGTGGACATCGGACTGGAGAAAGCCGCCTTCCTCCACGCCTCGGACATCGAATCGCCCGCGGGGTTGCCGGCGACCGCCAACGGAAATGACGACGAGGTGCTGTTCGAACCCGCTCTCGAGCAGCGCCGTCTCCGGATCGAACAGCAGCTCAGCCCCGACCAGGAGATCCTGGTCCAGGTCGCCAAGGACCCGCTGGGAATGAAGGGCGCCCGCATCACCACCCATATATCCCTGCCCGGCCGATTCCTGGTGTTCATGCCCAACACGGGCCACGTGGCCGTCTCCCGCAAGATCGAGGACGAAAAGGAAAGAAAGCGGCTCAAGGAGATCGTCCAGGAACTGGCGCAAGAGGATGAAGGCTTCATCATCCGGACCGCGTGCGAGGGGCGCAACAAGAGGGACATCCAGAGCGACGTGCGGTTTCTGACGAAACTCTGGGGCCGGATCCGCAAGCGGCTGGAATCCGCCTCGACCCCCGAGTTGATCCACCAGGACCTGGATCTGGTGCCGCGCACGATACGGGACTTCTTCAATGCCAACACCGAGGAAGTCGTGGTCGACCAGCCCAGGGAGTACCGGCGCGTGGTCGAGTTCGTGAAACAGTTCATGCCGCGCCTGCAGCGGCGCGTGGCGCTGTACGACGAACCCGAGCCGTTGCTCGACCGCTATGAGATCGAGCGCAAGATCCGCAAGGCGCTGGAGCCCAAGATCTGGCTGAACTCTGGCGGATCCATCCATATCGAGCAGACCGAAGCGCTCACCGCCGTGGATGTGAACACCGGACGCTACGTCGGAAAGAAGGACCTGGAAGCGACCGTCGTCAAGATCAACCTGGAGGCGACGCGCGAGATCGTGCAACAGCTGCGCCTGCGCAACGTCGGCGGGATCATCATCATCGACTTCATCGACATGGAACAGGCCGCCAACCGCAAGAAGGTCTACGACGCCTTGAAGGAAGCGGTGAAGCAGGACAAGGCCAAGACCAGCGTGCTGCCCATTTCCAGGCTCGGGCTCGTGGAGATGACCCGTCAGCGCACCCGGGAGAACCTCGGGAACGTCCTGTTGAGCGCATGCCCCTACTGCGTCGGACGCGGCCGCATCAAGTCCCAACCCACCGTCGCGTACGAGATCCTCCGCGATATCAAGCGGGAGAGCGCCCAACTCCAAAACGGCAGCCGCATCACCGTGCACGTCCATCCGGGTATCGCCAACTTCCTGTACGACGATGCCAACGAAGGCCTGGAGGCCCTGGAGCGCGAGATCGACCGCCAGGTCATCATCAAGGCCGACTCGGCGCTGCACCAGGAGGCCTACGAGATCGAGACCACCTAGTGTCGTGTTTCCGCGACGGCACCGGAACCCTGCGAGATCCTTCGATTTAATGCGATTGTAACGAAGGTGTAACACGAACTGCCGACGTCGCGTGGCGACATGGTGTTTAACAATCGGCGTTGCCATAGCCGTGAGGTCGCCTATGCGCCCCGAACACACCGATCGGAAATACGAGGAAGAGCTCAAGTCCCTCCGGGAACGGATCATACAGATGGGCGGCCTGGTCGAGGACCAGATCGACCGATCCATCAAGGCGCTGGTGGACCGCGAGGCGGCGCTCGCCGAAACCGTCATCGAACGGGACGCCGAGGTCAACCAGATGGACGCCGACATCGACGAGCTGTGCGTCAGGCTGATTGCCCTGCATCAACCGGCGGGAAAGGACCTCCGGTTCGTAACCACGGCCCTCAAGATCACCACCGACCTCGAGCGCATCGGCGACATCTCGGTGAATATCTCCGAGCGTTCCCTCGAGCTGATCCGCGAGGCGCCGCTCAAGCCCTATATCGACATCCCGCGCATGGCCGAGATTTCCCGGCGAATGATATCCGAGAGCCTCAATGCCTTCGTGCACGAGGACACCGACCTTGCGCTCAAGGTATGCCAGGACGACCAGGAGATCGACGACCTGAACGAACAGATCTTCCGCGAGACGGTCTCGTACATGATCAGCGAGCCCAGGACCATCAACCGCGCCATGAAGATCACCTTCGTTTCGAAGTACCTCGAACGAATCGCGGACCATGCCACCAACATCGCCGAGATGGTGATATTCCTGGTCAAGGGGACCAGCATTCGCCACGTCAAGGAAGTGCCCCGTTCCATCTAGTGTCCTGTCTCACAAACGCCGGAGTCCCATGGCGGACAAAATTCTCGTCGTCGAGGACGAAGCGGACATCCGCAAGCTGATCTCGTACCACCTGCACCAGGAGCGTTTTCAGGTACTCGAAGCCGAGAACGGCGAAAATGCGCTGGACCTGGTGCGGAAGGAGACGCCGCGCCTTATCGTGCTCGACCTGATGCTGCCGGGCCTCTCGGGGATCGAGTTCTGCAAGATCATCCGGCAGACTCCCGAGACCGCCCAGACGCCGATCCTCATGCTGACCGCAAAAGCGGGAGAGGCCGACCGGGTGGTGGGCCTGGAACTGGGGGCGGACGACTACATCACGAAACCCTTCAGTCCCAGGGAGATGGTGGCGCGGGTCAAGGCGGTGCTGCGGCGGACCGGGTCCCCCGCTTCGCCCGATCTCGCGGAGTTCTACGAGAAGGGCCCCCTGAAGGTCGACTTCACGACCTATGAAGTGCAGGTGGCGGGGAGGCCGGTCAAGCTCACCCTCAAGGGGTTTGAAGTTCTGCGCTATCTGATTCAGAATCGCAACAGGGTGCTGAGCCGCGACCAGATCCTGGACGGCGTATGGCGCTCCGACGTCTACGTGACGCCTCGTACGGTAGACGTCCACATACGAAGAATCCGGGAAGCGCTGGAACAGGACGATCGCAGCCCGGACTGGATCGTCACCGTGCGCGGCGTGGGCTACAAGCTGGATGAGAGATCCCTCGAGACATAGCACGCTGGCCAAGTGGTTTCTCGGCTACCTCCCCTTGGCTCTCGTCGTCCTGGCCGTCCTCTACTTTCAATTCTCGAACACGGCAGCCCCTCCCAGCGAGGCCGGAGCATGGTTGTCCTACGCCCTGTGGGCGGCCCTTCCCGCGGGACTCCTGGCAGCCGTGGTCTGGCTCCGGCGCGGGCACAGACGCGTGGCCGACATGGTGGCCTTCTGCCGCAAGGCCGTCCTCGACAACCCCTCGGACAAGTCCCTGCCGGTGCAGCGCGGCGACGAGCTGGGCGCGTTGGAGGAGAGTCTCAACGAGCTGGCTCACACGCTCACCAGCCGCCTCCAGGACGTGACGGCGGAACGGGAGAAGCTCCAGTCCATCCTGAGCTGCATGATGGAAGGGGTGATCGTGCTGGACACCAACGGCAAGGTCATTCTGGTGAACCAGATGGCGCAGGCGATGTTCAACCTGCCGGCGGACACCAGCGTCCGCGGCATGTCCACCGTCGAGGTGTCGCGCCACCCCGGGATGCAGGCCCTCATACTGGAGGTGGTGGAGGGAGACAGCGGCCGGAACGCGTTCCACCGGGAGCTGACCCTCGGGGACGACCGCTGGTTCGCGGTCAATGCCGCGCGGCTGGAGCACTCGCAACAGGATCTGCTCGGTTACGTCCTGGTGTTCCACGAGGTCAGCGAGTTGAAGCGGCTCGAGCAGATCCGCGTCGACTTCGTCGCCAACGTCTCCCACGAAATGCGCACGCCCCTGACCGCAATACAGGGATATGCCGAGACGCTCCTGCACAACCCGCCCGGCGACCCGAAGATGGCCCGGCAGTTCCTCGGCGTGGTCGCGCGCCACTCCGAGCGCCTCGGCCGGCTCATCGACGACCTGCTGGCCCTGTCGGACCTGGAGATGGGCAACGTCAACGTGCGGAGGGAGCGGGTGGCGACGCGCCCGCTGCTGGAGCGCGTGCTCGAGCTGTTCCGCGATCAGGCGGGCAAGAAACACATCCGCATCCACGCCGACGCCATTACGCCGGACATTCTGGGAGATGAGGATCGCCTGCAGCAGTTGCTCATCAACCTCGTGGACAATGCCCTCAAGTACACTTCCGAGGGCGGCGAAGTGCAGGTCCATGCCGGCCTCGAGCCGCGCTCCGACGGAGACCACCCGCCGCGGCTGGCGCTGACCGTATCGGACACAGGCTGCGGCATCCCGGAGAAGGACCTCCCGCGGCTCACCGAGCGTTTCTACCGCGTCGACAAGGCGCGGTCGCGGGAACTCGGCGGCACCGGCCTCGGCCTCGCCATCGTGAAGCACATCACGCAGGCGCATGGCGGCGAGATGAAGATCGAGAGCCGACCGGGGAAGGGCACCCGCGTCTCCATCTACCTGCGATGCGCCTCGGGCACCGCTCCGCTGCCGCTCCAGGACACTTCCGAGAAGAGCTTCGTCGCCTGAAGCATCGTGCCGGTTCGATTTGCACGCGCAAGGGCCTAATTGCTTGCTACTGCGCGGCGTTTCCCGTATTTTAGCGCGTTAATGCTCTGGGACCGGCCGCCGGTCCGATTCACGAACCGCGAGACAACCGGGAGATATTCATGGAAGGGAAGAAAGTCGGGATTATGGAGACCGTGCTCAGGGACGCGCACCAGTCCCTGTTGGCGACGCGCATGCGTACCGAGGACATGCTGCCGATTGCCGCGGAGATCGACAAGGTCGGCTTCTGGTCGGTGGAGATGTGGGGCGGGGCGACGTTCGACGCCTGCCTGCGCTACCTGAACGAATGTCCGTGGGAACGCTTGCGGCGGATTCGCGAGGCCATGCCCAACACGCGGCTGCAGATGCTGCTGCGGGGCCAGAACATCGTGGGATACCGCAACTACCCCGACGACGCGGTGGAATCGTTCGTCGAGAAGTCCGCGGAGAACGGTATCGACGTCTTCCGGGTGTTCGACGCCATGAACGACGTCCGCAACATGAAGGCATCCATGGACGCGGTGAAGCGAACCGGCAAGACCCTGGAGGCCGCGGTGTCGTACACCATCAGCCCGGTGCACTCCACGCAATACTTCGTCGACTTCGCCCAAAAGCTCGTGGACGCCGGCACCGACGTGCTGGCGGTGAAGGACATGGCCGGCCTGCTGTCGCCGTACGTAGCCCAGGATCTCATCGGCGCGCTGAAGGAACGGTTCGACATCCCGGTCCACCTGCACTCCCACTGCACCACCGGCATGGCGCAGATGGCCTACATCATGGCCGTCGAAGCCGGGGTGGACATCATCGACACGGCCATTTCCACGCTTTCCGACGGCACTTCCCAGCCCGCCACCGAAGCCGTGGTGGTGGCCCTTAGGGGCACGCCTTACGACACCGGCCTCGACCTCCAGCAACTGGCCAGCATCGCCGACTACTTCAACCAAGTGCGTGGCAAGTACAGCGAGTTCGAGAGCCCCATCAGCAACCGCGTCAACGCCGACATCGTCGAGTCGCAGATCCCCGGCGGCATGCTCTCGAACCTGGTGTCCCAACTGCGGCAGCAGAACGCCGAGAACCGGCTGGACGAGGTGCTCCAGGAAGTGCAGGCGGTGCGCAAGGACCTGGGCTACCCCCCGCTGGTGACCCCCACGAGCCAGATCGTGGGTTCGCAGGCTACCCTGAACGTCCTCATGGGCAAACGCTACGGAGTGGTGACCATGGAGGTGCGCAACTACGTCATGGGGCACTACGGCGCGGCACCGGGCCAGGTGAGCGAGGAGATGAAGGCTATGGTCCTGGGCAAGAAGGACCCCATCACGTGCCGCCCCGCCGACCTCCTGAAACCCCGGATGGAAGAAGCGCGCAAGGAAATCGGCGACCTCGCCGCCAGCGAGGAGGACGTGCTCTCCTACACGCTGTTCCCAGACGTCGCCAAGGACTACTTCGAGCGTCGGGGGCAGGAGCAGGCCACCGCCACCGGCTAGTGGGCGTCCCGAAAATTAAAGCAAAAATTTTTGGCGGTAATTTTTTTTTGGGCCAGGGGGGCTTTAGAGTGGGGGGGGGGCGGGGTGGGGCCCACGGGGGGGGGGGCGGCCCCCCCCCCCCCCGCGGGCGGCCACACAAACCAAATAAAACACCACCCCATATAAAAAAAAATAAAAAAATTTTTTTTTTTTTTTTTCCCCCCCCCCGCCACACTAGCAACCAAGACCCTGAGACATCTGCGCATAGCTCGTAAGAGGGACCGCGCACATCCGACCCCAGTCCGCCTTGTCGATGACCGGCTGGTTCAGCAGTCCGATCATTTCGTCGAATTTGTGGAGCGCGGCGCAATCCACCGCCTCGGGGTCCACGACCTGACGGTGTTGCGGCCAGGCGTGGCCACGGGCGTGACGCCAGAATTCGCTGTCGTACCTGGAGCCGCAGGAATAGTGCCAACCGACGAACAGGCCGTAGCAGAGCATGTTGTTGACGAGGAATCGATTGACCACCGGCGCGTCGCGCTCAAGGTGCTCCAGTGAACGGTTCAAGCGTGTGTGGAGAACCATCCCAATCTGCAACTGGGCGGATACGATCGCCGTGGCTTCGAGGGGCTCCATGAAGGCCGCTGCGTTGCCGATGCGGGCCACCGCGCCATCGTACAGCCGGCGGTGGACAAAATTTGGGAACGGAATGACGGCGCGTTGCTCGAATTTCGATACCCCGTCGGACTCAAGGAACGCGTCAAAGTCCGCTTCGATTTCGGCAAGGCCGGATACCTCGCGGTTGAAGATGTACCCGTATGATGTGTGTACGGTTAGCGGAATAACGAATATCCAACCGTGCGGACGTGCCACCGCACGGGTATAGGTATGTTCCAGAACCGGCCCATCCCCCTCGTTGACGATTTCCGGGCAGCGGCGGATCACGGCTGTATTCGTCGGGATGAAAGAAATGTCGATGTGCTGGTCGGGATGGAGTTCCCTGGGAAACCCGCGGGCATCAAAGACCAGGTCGTAGCGTTCCGGCGCCTGGTCCTCGAACTCCACTTGCGCGCCCCCCTCCACCGTCGTGATATTGAGCACTCTCGCGTCGATGTGGCGCGCTCGCGTGCTTTCTTCCAGTAAGTCCGCCATCAAGTCGGCGGACAGGTGGTAGGCGTACGACACCTGCTGCGGCGTGAAGTAGTGGGTGAAGTCCCGATTGCGCCGGCCCCATCCCTCGAACGCAACACCGTACTTGCGCGTTCCCTTCAAGCGCTGCTGGACGGTTTCATGGGGCAAATTCGTCAGTCGCCGCAATTCCTGAACCAGGCTCGGCCAACTGCCCTCACCCACTCCGATGGCCGGGATGCGCGAGTCATAGATGTGGTGCAGTTCGTGGTCGCGGTCGGGGTGAAGGCGCGTTACGCTTGCGGCCGCCAGGGACCCCGCGGTTCCCCGCCCGACAACCGCGATCTTCCGCAAGGATTTAGCGCCAGGCTGTATCATCAGAAGCTGAACGTGAAGTCGACGCCCAGGAAGCTGTCGCGCCTTCCATCGTACGTCAAATCGTCCGGGTCCGCGCTCAGGTTGGCGATCGCTTCCAGGCGCATCGTCCAACTATCCGACAGGCGGCGTTTTAATTCCAGGTTCAACGAACGAGAATCATGGCGGAGATCGCCCAGGATGCTTACCAGGAGCTCGGTACCCTGCACGTCGTTGAACGCCAGCAAGCCCGCCACGAAAAGGTCGTTCGCCCAAGTACTTGTGGCACGGCGTCCGCGACCGTCGTAGAGCCACTCGGCGAAGAAGGTCAAATCCGCTCGGGAACCAAACAACGCGTAGAGCGTGCGTTCCAAGCCGAAGATGACGGCGCCGTAATCCTCCTCCTGGCCCAGGAGATTGCGCGCTCCGCTACGCCAAATGGCTTCCGTCTTGTAAAGCCAAGGCTCGGTGGTGAGTTGCGCGTCGAAGCCGAATTGCCGAATCTGCTCGTAGTACGGGATCAACGGCGTGTCAATTGCCGGCACCGGCCCGGATTGAGGGCCGAAAACGAACGAGGGATCGCGGCTTGTCCCGACAAAGGTGCTCAGACCGAAATCAAGCGCGCCCACGGCATTGCCGTAGCGAAACGCAAAATCCACATGGCGTTCTTCGGCACCACTCTCGTACAAGGCGTTGTCGTCGATCGGGCGGCCCGATCGGTGGCGTCCGAAACGCCCGGGAAATGTGCGCTTGCGATGATACGGCAGCAGAAATGATTCGGCGAGGCCCCAATCACCGGAGACCGTCAGGCGGGCCATGGGCTGACCCAGCTTGGGTCGATTGCGCGGGTGCTCGACGAGGTCCACCTGGTTGACGACATCCACGAGATTGTGAGCCTCGGCCACCCCCCAGAAAGCCTGGTCCAGTCCCAACCGAAGCTCCCAGGAATTCCCGCTCCGGTCTCCAAACACCAACAGGTAGGCCTCGCGCAGGTCCGCATGCGTGCGCTGCGAATCGGCGCTGTCGTACCTATAGAGCGCGGTGAGGGTAAAGCTGGTTTGTTGTGCGATCTCCCCGTGAAGCGTCGGCTCAACGACCAGCCCGGCAGTGCCCGAACGCTGACCCGCGAAGGCCGGTGATTGCGGATACCACCGTCCCTGCAGGCTCAGGTCGCCCGAGAAATCGAGAGCTTGGGCTTCGGCACCCGCGGCAGCCATGAACACGAGGGCCGCAATTGCGCCGCGGAATCGCATCAGCGTATGCGTCGGAGTGACAAGTGGGTGAATTCGCTGTCTTCAAGATTGTTGCGGAACCGGAAATCGGTCCATTTGAGCACCGTGCTGGCACCGGTAAGGTGATTCAACATCGTCTGTGCTCCTGCCCGCCAGTACCGATCCAGATATCGCTTGTAGTTCGCGAAGGTGAGAGTCTTCAGGTGCGAGTGTCAATGGCAACTGAAAACTGCACACTTTTGGCAATCGAAAACTGCACAC
>JAPPHF010000123.1 GCA_028821115.1 Deltaproteobacteria bacterium
TACCAGTTCTGCACCGTGGAGTACTTGATCTGTGCGTCCTCCAGCGCCACCAGCTCCACCACCGCGGCGTGGAGCTGGTTCTCGTCGCGCATGGGCGCCGTGCATCCTTCCAGGTAGCTCACGTAGCTGCCGGCATCGGCGATGATCAACGTGCGTTCGAACTGGCCGGTCTGGGCCGCGTTGATGCGGAAATAGGTGGACAGCTCCATGGGGCAGCGCACGCCCTTGGGGACGTAGCAGAACGACCCGTCGCTGAAGACCGCGGAGTTGAGGGAGGCGAAGAAGTTGTCGCTGTAGGGCACCACCGAGCCGAGGTATTGACGCACCAGCTCCGGGTGCTCCCGCACCGCCTCGGAGAACGAACAGAAGATGATGCCCATCTCCGCCAGCTTGTCCTTGAAGGTGGTCGCCACCGATACGCTGTCGAACACGGCGTCCACCGCCACCCCGGCCAATGCCTCGCGCTCGTGCAGCGGGATGCCGAGCTTCTCGTAGGTCGCCAGAAGCTCCGGATCCACCTCGTCCAGGCTCTTGGGGGCGTCCTTCTTTGCCTTGGGAGCGGAGTAGTAGATGATGCTCTGATAGTCGATGGGCGGATAGTGCACGTTGGCCCACTTGGGCTCGGCTTCGGACTTCTCGAGCTTCGTCCAGTAACGGTAGGCCTTGAGACGCCAGTCCAGCAGCCACTCCGGTTCGCCCTTCTTCTCCGAGATCAACCGCACCACGTCCTCGCTCAAGCCGGGAGGTACGTGGTCGGCCTCGATATCGGTGACGAAGCCGTACTTGTACTCGCTGCTGACCAGCTCGTTGTCGAGTTCCATATTTGCCATTTCCTTCACGCGCGCCGAAGCGGGATGTCCATCTTCGGCGTACAGGGTTCAACTGTGCAGGCCGTTCAAGCGGCCCTTGAGGCCCTCCCGGTCGGCAAGGCTCCCAATGGAGACCCCCGCCAGGTATTCCACCAACAGCATCTGCGCCCGCTCCCACACGGAAATCTGCGTGCACACCGTGTCATAGGGACAGCAGTGATTATCCAGACAGTCCATCAGGCTCAGCGGCTTCTCGACGGCTTCGTAGGCTTCCTTGACGCTGATGGATTCCGGAGGTCGCGCCAGACTGAAGCCGCCCTTGCGGCCCACGTGGGAGTGGACCAGCCCCGCCGCCGCAAGGTCCTTCATGATCTTCGACATGTAATGCGTCGGAATGTCCTGCCGCGCCGCGATCTCCTTGCTCCCCACCACCCATCGCTCCGGTTGGGCGGCCAGATACGAAAGCGCCCGCACGGCATAGTCGACCTTCCTGCCGATGTTCATCAGCGAGCTTCGGTCGGCCGTGGACTTGGCGGAATTCACAGCAGTTTCTTGCATGCCGGATCTCCCAGTGGGCTATACGCACCAGAGCGCGGCAATCCCTCGATCACCTTGCACGTGAAATATAGACCTAATGCGTCCACATTGTCAAACCGCCGACACTCATCCCGTCTTGAAGAGGCCGAATTCGCCGTGCTACCAAGCCCTCATGGCCATCCTCAAGGTAGCGCGCCTCGGCAATCCGGTGCTGCGGGCACCCGCCCCGGAAGTTCCCGTTGCCGACATCGCGCGGGCCGATTTCCAGCGACTCGTCGACGACATGGTGGTCACCATGCGCGAGTACGACGGCGTGGGGCTCGCCGCCGTGCAGGTCCACGAATCCCTCCAGGTGGCCGTGCTGGAGGTAGCGGAGAATCCCCGCTATCCGGGCAAGGGCGCCGTGCCCCTTTCCATCCTCGTCAACCCGATCATCGCGCCCTTGGGAGACGAAACCGAGGAGGACTGGGAGGGTTGCCTGAGCATCCCCGAGATCCGCGGCTTGGTGCCTCGTTACAAGCGGCTGCGGGTAACCGCGCTGGACCGCGACGGGAAGGAACTGGATTTCGTTGCGGAGGGCTTCCATGCGCGCGTCATTCAGCACGAGGTGGACCACCTGCGCGGCCACGTCTACCTGGACCGCATGCCCGACCTCTCGACACTGACCTACCTGACCGAGCTGGCACGGTACGGGGCGAATCGATAAACGCCAACCATCCTGCATTCTGTGGTTAGAGGCCGACCGGCCGGTCGCCCTGACATCCGCGCCGGCAAGACAGCCGGCGACGAAGCCCGCCCGTATTTCCGGTCAATCTCCGCCCAGGGTCCTGATCTGCAGCTCCGAAAGCTGCCGCGCATCCACCGGCGTTGGCGCCTCGGTGAGCATGCACACCGCCCGCTGGCTCTTGGGGAACGCGATGACGTCGCGGATCGCCGGCGAGTCGCTCAGGAGCATGGCCATGCGGTCGACGCCGAAGGCGATGCCGCCGTGGGGAGGGGCGCCGAGATCCAGCGCCTCCAGCAGGAAGCCGAACTGCTCCTCCACCGTGTCGGGGTTCATGTCGAGCAGCGACAGTACCCGACGCTGCAGCTCGGGCGAATGGATCCGGATGCTGCCTCCGCCCAGCTCCATGCCGTTGAGCACCAGGTCGTAGGCGCGGGACTTCACCCCGCCAGGGTCCGATTCGAGCAGCGGCAGGTCTTCCTCCCGCGGCGCGGTGAACGGATGGTGCACGGCGGTGTAGCGCCCTTCCGCCGCCTTCCACTCCACCAGCGGGAAGTCGAGGACCCAGCAGAAGGCCTGGAGGCCTTCCTCCACCAACCCGAGCCTGCGGCCCATCTCCAGGCGCAGGTTGGCGAGGCCCTCGTTGACGATGTCGAAGTCGTCGGCGAGCATGAAGATGATATCGCCGGGCCGCGCCCCGGTGAGCGTCGCGAGCGCTTCCTTCTCGCCCTCGCTCAGGAACTTCGTCAGCGGCGACTGCCACTCGTTCTCGGTAACCTTGATCCAGGCCAGCCCCTTGGCGCCGTAGCGCCCCACCAGTTCGGTGAGGTCATCCAGCTCCTTGCGCGAAAGGTTTCCGGCCCCCGGCACGCACAGGCCCTTGACGATGCCGCCGGCCTCCAGGGCACGGGTGAAGATGGCGACCCTGGAGTCGCGGAACCGATCCGACAGCTCCACCAGCTCCAGGCCGAAGCGCAGGTCGGGCTTGTCGGTGCCGTAGCGCCCCAGCGCCTCTTCCCAACTCAGGCGGGGAAACGGCGTCTGCACCTCGACCCCTTTGACATCCCGGAACACCCGCGCCATCATGCCCTCCACCATGGCGAAGATGTCCTCGGGCTGGACGAACGACATCTCGATGTCGAGTTGGGTGAACTCGGGCTGCCGGTCCATGCGCAGGTCCTCGTCGCGAAAGCAGCGCACGATCTGAAAGTAGCGGTCCACGCCGCCCACCATGAGGATCTGCTTGAAGAGCTGGGGCGATTGCGGCAGGGCGTAGAACTTGCCCGGATGCATGCGGCTGGGCACCAGGTAGTCGCGGGCGCCTTCCGGAGTGCTCTTGGTGAGGACCGGGGTCTCCACTTCCATGAACGACAGCTCGTTCAGATGAGCGCGGATGGTGGTCAGCATGCGGTGCCGGATCTCGAGCGGACGCAGGCTGCGCGGCCGCCTGAAGTCGAGGTAACGGTAGCGGAAACGGCTGGTCTCGGTAGGCTCGGTGTCGTCGTCCACCTGGAACGGCGGTACACGCGAGGGATTGAGCACGCGCAGCTCCTGCGCCATCAGCTCCACCGCGCCGGTGGCGAGGTTCGTGTTCACGGTTTCCTCGGAGCGGCGCACCAGGGTACCGCGCACCGCCAGCACGTCCTCGGAGCGCACGCGCTTGGCCTTTTCGTGGGCCTCCGGCGTGAACTCGGGGTTCACTACCACCTGCACGACACCGGCACGGTCCCGGAGGTCGATGAAGAGGAGCCCACCGTGGTCACGCAGGGACTGGGTCCAACCCATCAGAGTCAGCTCCCGGCCCACGTCGTTCTCGCCCGGCTCTCCGCAGCGGCAGCTCCGCTGCCAGTCGCCCATCAAATCCACATTCCGCTTGTTCACCTGTTCGCTCAAGAACTCACCTGTTCACCTGGGAGGTTCACCTGTTAGCCCGGAGGGCTCCTGCTCGCCCGAAAGGCTCGCCTGTTCACCTAGGAAGGTGAACCCGTTCACCCGAAGGGCTCATGCCGAGGCGGGGCCGAACGGCTCCGCCAGACGGTCGTCGACGTTGACGAAATCCACCTCGATCTGTTCCCTTGTCGCCATGAGACGCAGGACGGCCCTGCCCTTCGTCATCTCGTCGGGCCCCACGATGAGCACCCCACGCGCGCCCAGCTTGTCGGCCCGCCTCATCTGGCTCTTGAGGCTCCTGGCCTCCCCGTCCAGATCCACCCGGACGCCTCGCCGACGCAGGCGCTGAGCCAACGCGAAGGTCCACCGCTGCGCCTCCTCTCCCATCCACGCCAGGTACAGCAGCGCCGCCGCCGGTTCGCTCGTGCCGCCCTCCGACAGCAGCAGCGCCAGGCGCTCGACCCCCAGGGCGAACCCGACTCCGGCCACCGGAGGCCCCCCGAGGGACTGCACCAGGCCGTCATACCGCCCGCCCGCGGCCACGGTGTTCTGGCTCCCCAGGCCCGTTCCGGCCTTCCACTCGAACGTGGTCCCGCAATAGTAGTCCAGCCCGCGCACCAGCCGGGGGTTGACCACCGGCTCCGGACGGATGTCCTTCAGCAGCTCCAGCACCGCGTCGAAGTGCTCCCCGCACTCAGCGCAGAGATGGGACAGTATCGACGGCGCGGCGGTCACGATGCCCGCGCAGGACTCGCGCTTGCAGTCCAGCACCCGCAACGGGTTGGTTCCCCGCCGCCGGTCGCAGTCGCCGCACAGATCGTCCCCGCGTCCTTCCAGGAAATCCACGAGCGTCGCGCGGTACCCGGGGCGGCAGTCGACGCAGCCGATGGAGTTCACTTCCAGCACCGTCCCCGATACCCCCAGCTCATCCCACAGGTCACGCAGCATGAGCAGAAGCTCGGCGTCGACGAAGGGGTCCGTGCGGCCAAACACTTCGGCGCCGATCTGGTGGAACTGGCGCAGCCTTCCCTTCTGGGGCCGCTCCCGCCGGAACATGGGCCCGAGGTAGTAGAGCTTCCTCACCGGCTCCACCTGGTGGAGCTTTCCCTCGACATAGGCCCGCACCACGCCCGCCGTGCCTTCCGGCCTCAGGCTCAGCAAGGTGGCCTTCGCGTCCCGGTCGGCGAAGGTGTACATCTCCTTCTCGATGACGTCGGTGCTCTCCCCCAACGAACGCGAAAAGAGCTCCGCCTTCTCCAGGACGGGGACTCGAATTTCCTTGAAGTTATAAGCGGCAAATACCTGTACAGCCGTCTGTTCGATCCTTTGCCAGAGCTCCACTTCATCAGGCGGAACGTCGGAGAAGCCCTTTATGCGGGTCAACTTCATAAGCACCCCCGAACGGGGGTCCGCGACGGAATCATGCTTGTCATAAGGGGGATCGGTGACCGATGACAGGAGGATTTGCACGCGCCGGAGACGACGTGCTGTCAGGGATACGAGCTAACAGAGGGACGCCGGAAAGTCAACAAAGCCCCTTTCGGGAGGCTCTCCGCAGGAGCCCATAGGCGCCCGCGGCCACCGCGAGGATCACGAGGTAGATGAGTCCCACCATGGGCCAGTCCGGCCTCGGCACGGACAAGGCGGCCATGGGAAACCCGGCGAGCAGCTCGACGGCCCTGAGGAAGAGCGCCACGAAGGGTTCCAGCACGCCGGCCAGCAGCGTCGATGCGGCGGGAAACAGCAGACACAAAGAACCCATGAGGAGAGCCGAGGGCACAATCAGGAATCCCACCAGCGGCACCAGCAAAGGGTTGGCGATGAAGCCCGCCAGGGACAGGTAGCCGAAGTGGTGGGCCACCAGCGGCCCGGTTCCGACCGCGGCGAAGAACGGCACGAGGAACGCCAGCAGGACGGACGGCCACAGCCGGTGCAACCGTCCGCTTGCCGGCGAATCCGCAGAGCGCATGGAGGGAGTGTGCCGGAAGAGCCGGAGAGCGGCGACGATGGCCAGCACCGCCAGGAAGGAGAGCTGAAACGACACCTCCATGACCGCGCCGGGCCAGCATAGCGCCGCGATGACAGCAGCCCACGCAAGGGTCACGAAGATGTTCACGTGCCGCCCGCTCAACACGGCCAGTTGGTACAGTCCGATCATGATGGCGGCCCGCACCGTGGGGATCCGTGCCCCGGCCACCAGGGTATAGAGGACCACCGGCACCAGGGAGCCGAAGGCCGCCAGCTTATACATCGGCAGTGACAGCAGCAGGCGGGTGCTGCGTGACGCCACCGACCGGAACAAGACGAACGCCGCCAAACCGAGCATGCCCACGTGCAGGCCCGATATCGACAGGACATGGGACATGCCGACGGCGGCGAACCGCTCCCGCGTCTCCCGGGAGAGCCCGCCCCGGTCCCCGAGCATCAGAGCCTTGACGAGCGCACCGCTCTCCGGCTCGAAGCGGCGCTCCACGAACCGCCCTATGCGCCGCCGCGCAGTTTCGATCCAGCCCCGAAGGCCGCCGCCGCGGCTCACCCGCACCGCCTCCCAGTCGTTGTGGAGGTAGGCGACTCGGTAGATTCCCCGCCGGGCCAGGAAGGCCCGGTAGTCGAAACGCTCGCCGCGGTTCCTGGGCGGGCGCAGGCGCAGGGGGACCCGCACCACGTCCCCGTAATGCCAGTGGCGGTATGCGTTGCGCACCGTTATCAGCACGTTTCCGGAGGTTTTCCGGGAGCCTTGCGGCGTCCACACCCGTTTTGCCGACAAGTACCAGCGGTTCCAGGTGCCCTGCCCTTCGGGCTCGCGATAGAGCCGTCCCTCGATGACGGTTTCCGTGCGTGCGAGATACCGGACGTTATCCGGCGAAGAGCCCGGATGCAACAGACGATGGTGGGCGGCAAAACCCCAGTGGAACGCAAGCGCGCAGGCCAGGGCGAGAAGTCCCCAGCGGCGACGCATGAAGCAAAAGGGCAGCGAGAGTGCGACCAGCAACACCGTGAGCGGCCAGACGCTGCCGGAACCGGACACGGTCGCCGCGGCTTGACCGGCGAGGAGAGCCGCAAGCGGGACCAGGAGGGGGATCATGAGGGTGCTGTGCAAGTCTCCTCACCCCAACCCTCTCCCGAAGGGAAAGGGAGTGGGAGGAGTCGGGAAGATGGTGGCGACGAGGCCGGACATCGGACAGGGTCTGCACGATGCAGGGGGAGCCTCACCGCTAGTCCGCGGACTGGAAGGACTCGACGATGCGCCGGGCCACCGGCCGGCTGATGGACGGGACCTCCAGAAGCTCGTCCAGGGAAGCGCCCCGCAGCCGCTTCATGCTGCCGAAGCGCCGCAGCAATGCCTTGCGGCGCGCCGGGCCCACGCCGGGAATGCCGTCGAGGTCCGAGCGCAGGGTCTCGCGCTTGCGGATGCTGCGGTGATAGGTGATGGCGAACCGGTGCGCCTCGTCGCGGATGCGCTGCAGCAGGAACAGGGCGTTGGAATTGCGTCGAAGCACCACCGGATTGCTGCGGTAAGGCAGGAAGATCCGTTCCTCCGAGCGCTCGATCTCGGCCAGGCGCGGTGACGCGGTGACCCTCATCTTGGCCATGGCCACCACCTCCACGCCGGTGACCCGAAGGTCCGCCAGCGCCGTCAGCGCCACCTGCAACTGCCCCTTGCCGCCGTCCACCACCACCAAGTCCGGCAGGTCCGTTTCCCGCAGGCCGCGCTGGAAGCGCCGCTTGACGACCTCGTACATCATGGCGAAATCGTCGCCGCGGGTTTCGGGAGCGACGGTGCGCACACGGTAGCGCCGGTAGTTCTGCTTGTCGGGCTCGCCGTCGAAGAACGACACCCGCGAACCCACCGCATGGGTGCCCTGGATCATGGAGATGTCGTAGCACTCGATGCGCTGCGGATACCGCCGCAGCCGGAGCCTGGACTGCAGCTCGAGGAGCATCTTCTCCCGTTCCCGCTCCTGGTCGTGGCGCTCGCTGAAGCCCTGGCGGGCGTTGTTCATGGCCATCTCCAGGAGCTTGCGCTTCTCGCCCCGCTGGGGCTGGTGCACCGTCACCCGCCGTCCCTTGCGCTCCTCCAGGTACTCCTCGTGCACGTCCCGGTCCTCCAGATCCACCGGCACCAGAATCTCCTCGGGAACGAAGCGGTTGCCTTGGTAGAACTGGGTCAACAGGGCGGCGACGATCTCTTCGTCGTCGAAGTGGTGGTCCTCCAGGGAATAGGCCTGGTTGCCGGTGAGCTTGCCCTGGCGCACGAAGATGACCTGGGCCTCTATGAAACCGCCCTCGCGGTAGAGTCCGAAGATGTCCTGGTCGGCGCCCCAGTGGGACACCATGCGCTGCTTCTCCAGGGTCTTCTCCACCGCCCGAATGCGGTCCCGGAGCTTGGCCGCCTGCTCGAACTCCAGCGCGTCGGCGCGCTCGCGCATGCGCACGCGCAGTTGGCGCAGCAGGTCGGCGCTCTTGCCCTCGATGAACAGCACCGCCTGGCGCAGGTTGCCGGCGTACTCCTCCGGATCCACCGAGTGGACGCACGGCGCCGGGCAGCGCTTGATCTGGTACTGCAGGCACGGGCGGTCGCGGTTGCGGAAGTTGTAGTCGGTGCAGCTCCGCAGCAGGAAGTGCTTCTCGATGATCTCCAGGGTCTCGCGCACGGCGATGGCGGAGGCGTAGGGGCCGAAGTAGCGGCTGCCGTCCTTGACGATGCTGCGGGTGGCGAGGATGCGCGGCCAGTCGCCGGCGGTGACCTTGATGCTCAGGTAGCTCTTGTCGTCCTTGAGACGGATGTTGTAGCGCGGCTTGTACTGCTTGATGAGGTTGTTCTCGAGGATCAACGCTTCCTTCTCGTTGCTGGTCACCAAGGTCTCGATGTCCGCCACCTGGCGCATGAGGAACGCGACGTGCGGGCGTCCGTCGCCGCCCCGCAGGTAGGAACGCACACGCGCGCGCAGCTCCTTGGCCTTGCCTACGTAGACCACCTTGCCGCCGCCGTCCCGCATCAGATAGACGCCGGGCCCGGCGGGGAGCGTGTCGAGATGGTCTTTCAGTTCCTCGACGTTCATGACTTGCAAGTACCGGCTTCAGGGCCGCCCGGCGACACCGCGGGCGAGGTACGGCCCGGACAGCTCCTTCTCCTGCAGGCCGCGGATGCGGTCCCGGATCTCCGCGGCCTTCTCGAACTCCAGCCGGTCCGAGGCCTGCTTCATTTCCTTCTTGAGCTTCGCCACCATGCGTGGGATCTCGCTCGGCACCGGCCCGTCGTCGGCCACCAGCGGCACGTCCACGTAGTCGGCGTCGTAGGGCTGGATCAGCGGCTCGTCGATCTGCTTGACCACGCTCCGGGGCACGATGCCGTGTTCATCGTTGAAGGCCTTCTGGACGCCGCGCCGGCGCTCGGTCTCGCCGATGGCCAGCTTCATGGAATCAGTCATGACGTCGGCGTACAGGATCACGGTGCCGTCCACGTTGCGCGCGGCGCGTCCGATGGTCTGGATCAACGACCGTTCCGAGCGCAGGAACCCCTCCTTGTCGGCGTCGAGGATGGCCACCAGCGAGACTTCCGGGAGGTCCAGCCCCTCCCGCAGCAGGTTGATGCCCACCAGCACGTCGAACACCCCCTTGCGCAGGTCCCGGATGATCTCCACCCGCTCGATGGCGTCGATGTCCGAGTGCAGGTAGCGGACCTTCACGTTGAGGTCCTGGTAGTAGTCGGTGAGGTCCTCGGCCATGCGCTTGGTCAGGGTGGTCACCAGCACCCGTGCGTTCACCGCGGTGCGCTTGCGGATCTCCTCCAGCAGGTCGTCCACCTGGGTGGCCGCGGGCCTCACCACGATCTCGGGATCCGTAAGGCCGGTGGGACGGATCAACTGCTCCACCCGGACGTGCCCGCTCTTCATGATCTCATAATCGGCTGGAGTCGCCGAAACATAAACGGTCTGGTGGAGAGTTTCCTCGAACTCCTCGAAGTTCAACGGCCGGTTGTCCAGCGCCGAGGGCAGCCGGAAGCCGAACTCCACCAGCGTCTCCTTGCGGGAGCGGTCACCGCGGTACATGCCGCCGATCTGCGGGACGGTGACGTGGCTCTCGTCCACGAACAGGACGAAGTCGTCGGGAAAGTAGTTCAGCAGCGTGGGCGGCGGCTCTCCCGGGCGCCGGCCGGTGAGGTGGCGGGAGTAGTTCTCCAGGCCCGGGCAGTAGCCCATTTCCTCCAGCAGCTCTAGGTCGTAGAGGGTCCGCTGCCGCAGGCGTTGCGCCTCCAGGAGCTTGTTCTCCGTCTTGAGCTCGGCCAGCCGTTCCCGGAGCTCTTCCCGGATCGCGACCACCGCCGCCTTCATGCGCTCCGCGGTGGTGACGTAATGGCTGGCTGGATACACCGTGGCCTTGTCCACGCGCCGGCGTACCTTGCCGCGCACCGGGTCCACCTCCAGCAGCGACTCCACCACGTCGTCGAAGAACTCGATGCGCAACGCCGACCGGTCCTCGTACGCCGGGAACACCTCCACCGTATCCCCCCGCACCCGGAACGTGCCGCGATGGAAGTCGTAGTCCACCCGCTCGTACTGGATGTCCACCAGCTTGCGCAGCATGCGGTCGCGGTCGATGCGCATGCCCTCTTCCAGGTAGACCATCAGGTCGAAGTAGGCTTCCGGTGAGCCCAGGCCGTAGATGCAGGAGACGCTGGCGACGATGACCACGTCACGGCGCTCCAGGAGGGCCATGGTGGCGGCGTGGCGCAGCTTGTCGATCTCGTCGTTGATGGAGGCGTCCTTGGCGATGTAGGTGTCGGTGGAAGGGACGTAGGCCTCGGGCTGGTAGTAGTCGTAGTAGCTGATGAAGTAGCGCACCGCGTTGTCCGGCAGGAGCAGCCGGAACTCGTTGTAGAGCTGCGCCGCCAGCGTCTTGTTGGGGGCGATCACCAGCGTGGGCCGGTTGATGCGGCTGATGACGTTGGCCATGGTGAAGGTCTTGCCGGAACCCGTCACCCCCAGCAGCACCTGGTGGCGGCGTCCTCCCTCCAGTCCCTCCACCAACTCCTCGATGGCCCGGGGCTGGTCGCCCTGGGGCTGGAAGTCCGCCACCAGGCGAAATTGCCCCGCCTTCCGTTCCTTGAGCATGTCAAAGAAATATCACCGCGGACGTGCGGTGTGCAAAACCGCCGCGACGCACCGGCCCGACCGCGGGTTCCCTGGACACGCGCGCCGCGAAGCTGTTAAGGTCTGCTCTCGCGGACGGCCCTCATGATTTCCAGGGGGCGACCCTTCTCATCTCATGGATACCTTCGACCTCACCATCATCGGCGGCGGCATCGTGGGCTTGGCGACCGCCATGCGCATGACCCGAGACCACCCCGGGTTGCGTTGCGCCCTGCTGGAGAAGGAGCCGGAACTGGGCATGCACCAGACCGGTCACAACAGCGGCGTCCTCCACTCGGGCATCTACTACCGCCCCGGGTCCGTGAAGGCGCGGACCTGCGTCGCCGGCAAGAAGGCGCTGCAGGAGTTCTGCGACGAGCACGGCATCCACTACGACCTCTGCGGCAAGGTCATCGTCGCCACGCGACCGGAAGAGCTGCCGCGCCTGGACGAGTTGAACCGACGCGCCGAGGCCAACGGCGTGAACGGCGTGCGCATGATCGGCCCCGAGGAGTTGCGGGAAATCGAGCCCCACTGCATCGGCCTGAAGGCGCTGCACGCCCCTTTCACCGGCATCATCGACTTCGGCGACGTGGCACGGACCTACGCCCGCCTGTTCGCAGAGGCCGACGGCGCCATCCGCACGTCGTGCGAGGTCACCGGCATGATGCGGTCGGGCCGCGGATTCGTCATCGAAACCTCTCGGGACGCGGTGGAGACCCGCACGCTCATCAACTGCGCCGGCCTGTTCGTCGACCGGGTGGCCGCCATGACGCCGGGCTTTGCCGACAGCGCCAGCGGCGGCATCGACGAGCCGGTGCGGATCGTCCCGTTCCGGGGAGAATACCACCGCCTCCAGCCCGACAAGCAGGGACTCGTCAAGGGGCTCGTGTACCCCGTGCCCGATCCTCAGTTCCCTTTTCTGGGAGTTCACTTCACTCCCACCGTCCACGGCCGTGTGGAGGTTGGGCCCAACGCCGTGCTGGCGTTCGCGCGGCAAGGATACCGGCAGAGCGACGTGAACGTGCGCGACCTGTATGAGGTTTTCTCCTACGGCGGCTTCTGGGCCATGGCGCGAAGGCACTGGAAGACCTCGCTGCCGGAGCTGCGGCGCTCGTTCGACAAGCGCGCCTTCACCCGCGAGCTCCAGCGTCTCGTTCCGGAGATCCAGTCCGGCGACCTGGTGTACAGCGGCGCGGGGGTACGCGCCCAGGCGGTATCGGCCAGCGGCAAGCTGGTGGACGACTTCGTCATCGCCGAGTCCGAGGGCGCCGTCCACGTGCTCAACGCGCCGTCCCCGGGCGCCACCTCGTCGCTGGGGATCGCGGACACCATCTGCCGTACCGCGGCGCGACACCTGGACGCCTGAAATCCCGGAGACGATGGCGTCCTTCGACTTCGCTCCGGAACGCTCAGGACGAACGGAAGAACGTGTTCCGGAGCTTCTCTGAATCGAAACGCCTCCCACGCAAGGAGTTACTCATGCTCATCCAGTACAAGGGGCACAGCCCCAAGGTTTCGCCGGAAGCCTTCATCGCTCCCACCGCCGTGCTCATCGGCGACGTCACCGTGGAGGCCGGAGCCAGCATCTGGTTCGGCGCCGTGTTGCGCTCCGACGAGAACCAGAACCCCATCGTGATCGGCGCCAGGACCAGCGTCCAGGACAACTGCGTCATGCACTCGGGCGAGGGAGCCGTGATTATCGAAGAGGACGTCACCGTGGGGCACGCCGCAATCATGGAGGGAGCCACCGTCCGGCGGTCCGCCATCATCGGCATGAACTCGACGCTGCTGGAGGACACCGAGATCGGCGAGGAAGCCCTCATCGCCGCCGGCAGCGTGGTGGTGCCGCATACCCGCATCCCCCCGCGCTGCCTGGCCGCGGGCAGTCCCGCCAAGGTGAAGAAGGAGATCAGCGGCGAAGCCCTCAACTGGATCAAGATGGGCTCCGCCACCTACACGGAGCTGTGCCGGAGCTACCTGGGCGGTGACTACAAGATCATCGGCTGACTACCTCTGGCACCGGGGGCAGTAGAAGGCGCCCCGGTTTCCGAGCCCGATCCGCTTGATGGCGGCGCCGCATCCGTAGCAGGGCGCGCCTTTCCGGTCGTAGACCTGGAGCTGCCACTGGAATCCGCCGCGGCGGTCGTTGCCGTCGCGGTAGTCCGACACCGAGCTTCCGCGCCAACGGATGGCCTCCCGCAGGAGCGCCCGGGTTTCGCGCACCAACTCCGCGGTGGTGACCCTGGACAGGCGGTGGCTTCGGCGGGTGGGACGAATCCCGATCCGGAAGAGCACCTCGTTGATGTAGATGTTGCCGAGCCCGCAGACGATCTGCTGGTCCAGCAGAAGGTCCCGGACGCTCCTGCGGGAGCGGTGCAGCAAAGGATACAGGTAGTCGCCGGTGAAGCGGCGCTCCAGGGGATCCGGCCCGAGTCTGGCGAACGGCGGCCATGCGTCCAGCTCCCGGCTGGGCAGGACCACGCAGAGGCCGAACCGGCGCGGGTCGTGATAGCGGAGCTCGGCGCCGTCATCGAGGGTGAACACCAGGTGGTCGTGCTTCTCCACCGATGCGTCACGCTCGCGGAAGGTCAGCTTGCCCGACATCCCCAGGTGCGAGACCCAGCTCCAGCCGCCCTCCAGGTCCATCACGATGTACTTGCCGCGACGGGACACGGCTTCCACCGTCCTTCCCTCCACGGTGGCGGCGAAGTCCGCCGCCACCGGCTGCCGCAAGCGGCCCTCGATGACCCGCACGTGGAGGATTCTCGCCCCACGCAGCCTTTTGCGCAGCGTGCGGCATACGGTCTCGACCTCAGGCAACTCCGGCACTGCCGCCGCTCCCTCCCGGGCCGGGACCGCCCTTCCCGCCGGCCACTTCCCCGTACGCGCGCGCCAGGCGGGCGAACTCCTCCAGCTCCAGCGTCTCGGCCCTGCGCCGGGGGTCGATCCCGGCCTGCTCGAAAACGGCTCCGGCGCGCGCTTCGAAAAGACCCGCCAACGCGTTACCCAGCATCTTGCGCCGGCGGGAAAATCCCGCGCGCACCACCGCCCGCAGCAAGGGGACCTCGTCGCGGGCTACCATCGGTTCCCGGTGCAGCTCGATCCTCAAGAGCGTGGAGTCGACCCTGGGCCTGGGCGTGAAGGCCTCCGGGGACACCGCTACCTTCCGGGTGATTCTTCCGTACAGCCGGCACCAGACCGACAGGCCGCCATAGGCTGAGCTTCCGGGCTGGGCCGCGAGCCTGTGAGCGACCTCCTTCTGCAACATGACCACCACCACGGAGAAATGCCGGCCCGCCTCGAACAGTCTCAACAGCGCCGGCGCGGCCACGCTGTAGGGAAGATTGGCCACGACCTTGACCCCGTCCTCGGGCAGGAGCCGGTCGAAGTCCGTCGTCAGGACATCCCCGTGGACCAAGTGGAATCCCGGGCATGACCCCAACGGGCCGTCGCGCAGCCACCGTACCAGCAATGGGTCCACCTCGATGGCCCAGACGTTGCGGCCCTCGCCGACCAGGCAGCGGGTGACGAAGCCCAGCCCCGGTCCCACCTCGAGGACCCGGTCGTCATGGACGAGGTCGAGGAGTTGAAGGATGGTGTCGATAACGCGCCGATGGACGAGAAAATTCTGACCGCGCGCCCGGCTGGGCGTGAAGCCCAGCTCGCGCCAGGCAGTTTTCGCCTCTTGATGGAGAGTGGCCATGTCCTTCGACTTCGCTCGCCCTTCGACGGGCTCAGGACTCGCTACGCTCAGGACGAACGGAGGTGCGAGCTATTCCTTCGTTCGTTCCGAGCCCTCCGACAAGTTCAGGACAGACGTAGCAAAGCGCCAGCGCACCGGAGTCGAAGGACGGGCTTCGAGGACGGCTAATGATCCGTGACTCCTCAGAGGATCAGCGCGGGATCGGCATTGAGACGGGGACCGCTTCGGTCGCCCTGCTCGAGCAGGTGGCTTCCCACCAAAGCCACCATGGCGCCGTTGTCGGTGCAGAAGCGCAGCGACGGGCAGTGCAGCTCCGCCCCCGCCTCGCCGGCCTTTTCCGCCAGCTTTGCCCGGAGACGGCTGTTGGCGGCGACCCCCCCGCCCAGGACGATATTCCTGATGCCGAACTCCTCCACCGCCCGGAGCGTCGGGGCGATCAGCATGTCCACCACCGCTTCCTGAAAGCTCGCCGCAATGTCCGCCATTTCGTCGCGCCAGCGGTCCGGGCGCTTGCGGGTGAGGTAGTGCCAGACGGATGTCTTCAGACCGCTGAAGCTGAAGTCGTAGGGGGTGCGAAGACGCGCACGCGGAAAGGCCACGGCGCGCGGATTTCCCTGCTTGGCTAGGTCGTCGATGACCCTTCCTCCGGGGAACCCCAGCCCCATCATCTTGGCCACCTTGTCGTACGCTTCGCCGGCGGCGTCGTCGAGGGTGCCCCCCAGGTGCTCGTAGGCGCCGAACCCCCGGGCGACGTAAAGGAGGGTATGCCCGCCGGAAGCCACCAGCGCCAGGTACGGGAAGCTCACCTCCTTCTCCAGGAAGATGGACAGCACGTGCGCTTCCAGGTGGTTGACCCCCACGTAGGGGATGCCGGTACGAAACGACCAGCCCTTGACGAAGGACAGGCCCACAAGAAGCGAGCCGGTCAACCCGGGCCCGTGGGTGACGGCCAGGCCGTCCAACTCCCCGGCGGCGACTCCCGCCCGCTCCAGGGCGCGATCCACCATGGGCTGTATGGCCTGAATGTGCTGGCGCGAAGCCATTTCCGGGACGATGCCGCCGAATGGCGCGTGCACGGCGTCCTGGGATGACACCAGGTTGGCGCGTACGGACCTGCCATCCTCGAGAACGGCGGCCGCGGTATCGTCACAGGATGTCTCGACACCCAACACGATCACGAATCACCTCCATTGGGAACTACCATGACTTTGCCTTCGAACGTTGCCGGGTCCACAACAGGCCGCGGTTGGCCGAGGGGTTGGCCGGGTCCATGGAGAGGGCCCGGCGGTAGGCCGCCTCGGCGGGACCGAAGCGCGCCAACGCCCGCAGGTTGTCCCCCCGCAGTACCAGGGTCTGCACCAGCCACGGAAGATTGTGGCCCAGGATAGGCTCCGCCACCTCAAGAAAATCCAGCGAGGCCCTGAAATTGCCCAACTGGTGGTGAGCCACCGCGATGTAGTAGTGGGCATAGGGATTGCTGCCGTCGGTGGAAAGGCTCCTCTCCAGCTCGGTGAGCGCCCGCGCGTAGTTCCCGGACCGGAGCAGCCGGCGAGCCCGCTCGGTCATGCGCACCGACGCGACGCGCTGGGGGGACGAACCGGGCCGCGTGCGAAGGCCACGGTCCGGAGCCAAGGGCGACGGCGGCACGTCCAGGCTCTCGGGCAGGGCCCGCGCCACCTCGGCCACCGACGGCCCGTGCGGTCCGCAGGCCGACAGCATGGAAGCAACCGCCAGCCATGCCGTAGCCCGCAACAGCCCCTTCAACCACATCGTGCCGCGGGGGCAGGTTGGCGAGCGGTCCCCTACCCGCATGTCTCCACCGACGCCGTCGAGCCGGTTCCTTCAATTCGGGGTTTGCCTTGCGGAACGCCGTCCGGACACCGCGGGCCGCCGCCCGCCCGCGGGTCCGCCTCGAACGAGGACACCCCCGGGGGCGTCATGAAATCCGTTACCGGAAGCCTGCTGGTGGCCTTCTTCATGAAATCCGTCCAGATCGGAAGAGCCGCGCGTGAGCCCGGCAACCCCAGCTCCGACTGCTGGTCGAAGCCCACCCAGACCAACGCCAGCAGGTCGGGCGTATATCCCGCGAACCACGCGTCCCTGGCGTCGTTGGTGGTGCCGGTCTTGCCCGCTGCCGGGCGGGTGAATCCCTGCAGGCGTACGCTGCGGGCGGTGCCCCGTTCCACGACCCCGCGCAGCATGTTGTTCATGTCGTGGGCCACCTGGGGCGAGATTACGCGCTTCACCCGGATGTTGCGCTTCTCCAGGACGTTGCCGTTGCGGTCCACCACGTTCTTGATGGACAGCAGATGGGTACGGACGCCGTTGTTGGCCAAGGCCGAGAAGGCGCCGGCCATTTCCAGCGGCGTGACCTCGACGGCGCCCAGCGAAAGCGACGGCAGCAGCGGCAGCCGGCTCTCGATCCCCATCCGATAAGCCATCTCGCGGACTTTCTTGATGCCGACGTCCTGCGCGATGCGGGCGGTGGCGGCATTCAGGGATTTCTCCATGGCCTCGCGCATGGTCACCCAGCCATAGTACCGATGCTTGTAGTTTTCCGGCGCCCAGCTCTGGCGGCCGTAACTCCAGGTGAACGGCTCGTCTTCCACGAACGTCGTGCTGTGATAAGGCTCATGACCGTGGGCCGAGCCGTGGGTCAAGGCGGCCAGATAGACGAACGGCTTGAACACCGAGCCCGGCTGACGCTTGGCCTGGGCCACCCGGTTGAACTGGGACTTGCCGTAGTCCCGCCCGCCGACCATGGCCCTGATCTCGCCGGTCTGCGGCTTGATCACCACCAGGGCGCCCTCGAGGTCGTCGGTCTTGGCGATCTTGCGGAGGTGACGGTAGTCCTTCTCCAGCCTCGTGAGGCCCTTGGACAAGGCCGTCACCGCCGCCTGCTGGAGTTCCAGGTCCAGGCTGGTGAAAATACGCAGTCCCTCCGCCGTCAACACGTCGTTGCTGTAGTGGGCGGCCAGCTCCTTTTTCACATAGTCGGTGAAATAGGGCGCGCCGTTGGTGACCCGCACCGGCTCCCGCTTCTCGAAGACTTCCCGCAAGGCCCGTTCGTAGGTATGGCGTGTGATGATGCCGTCACCCACCAGCTTGGCCAGGATGACGTTGCGCCGCCGGGTCGCCTCCTTGATGTCCCGGTAGGGGGAGTAGCGATTGGGCGCCCTGATGAGACCCGCCAGCATGGCCGTCTCGCCGACGGTGAGCTGCTCGGGTTCCTTCACGAAGTAGAATCGCGCGGCTTCCCAGATGCCGAAGATGCCCTGGGAGCCGTTCTGCCCGAGATAGATCTCGTTGAGATAGTTCTCGAGGATCTGGTCCTTGGTGTACATCCACTCCGTCACCAGCGCCATGAGCGCTTCCTTGACCTTGCGCTCCAGCGTGCGGTCGCTCTCCAGGAAGAAGTTCTTCATCAACTGCTGGGTCAGGGTGCTGCCGCCTTGAACGACGCCGCCGCGCCGCAGGTTGGCCACGAAGGCGCGCAACACCGCCACCGGGTCCACGCCGCGGTGATAGTAGAAGCGCTCGTCCTCCACCGCCAGCACGGCCTTCCTCACCCTGGAGGGCACGTCCTCCAGGCCGACGACGCGGCGTTGTTCACGCACGCGATCGTAGAATCCGGTCACCACCTCGGGTTCCAACTCGACGGACGGCAGGACATCCCCGTTGTCCAACCGCTGTATGCGATGGATAACGCCGGACTTCAGGGAGATGCGTACCGGAAAGCCGTGGAAATCCCGCAACGGATACTGAAAGTCGTGCAGGAACACCTCGACCACCGCGGCCTTGTCGTGGATACGGTATTCACCCCTGGCCCGGGGCTGGTGCCTCGAGAAGCGATAGCCCAGGCGCCGCAGTTTCTCGCGGAGCTGGGCCACCGGTACTCTCATTCCCGGATACATGATCTTGCTGTCCGCGTAGATCTTCGAGGGAAACTCCCACTTGCGCCCCTCGAACTTGGCCTCCACCACGTCGCTCAGGTGCCACACGTACCACC
>JAPPHF010000092.1 GCA_028821115.1 Deltaproteobacteria bacterium
CCCAGATCAACGAGACCCTGGGGAAGATGGGCATCGAGAGCCGCTACGTGCGCGGTATGCGGGTTACCGATTCCGAAACCATCGACATCATCGAGATGGTCCTGGTGGGCAAGGTCAACAAGGAGATCGTCGCCCTCGTCAACCAGCACGGCGGCGTCGCGGTTGGCCTCAGCGGCAAGGACGGCCAGCTCGTGCTGGCGCGCAAGATGAACGTGACGGTGCCCGGCGACGGAGAGAGCACCGAGATCATCGACATCGGCATGGTCGGGGAGATCGTCCGGGTGGACCCCACGGTGATCCGTTCCCTCGACGGCAACCGGTTCATCCCGGTCATCGCTCCCGTGGGCGTGGGCGAGGGAGGCGAGACCTACAACATCAACGCGGACCTGGTGGCGGGACGGGTGGCGGCCGCCCTGGGCGCGGAGAAGCTCATCCTCCTCACGGACGTGGAAGGAGTCCGGGACCGCGAGGGCGGGCTGATCAGCACCCTGACCATCTCCCAGTCCGCGGACCTCATCGAGCGGGACGTCATCTCCTCGGGAATGATCCCCAAGGTCGAGTGCTGTGTCGACGCCCTGAACGGGGGCGTGGTCAAGACCCATATCATCGACGGCCGGGACCGCCACGCCGTGCTGCTGGAGATCTTCACCAACCGGGGCGTCGGCACCGAGGTGGTCCGGGACTCGTAGGCGCGGTCTCCAGCACGCCTCTACGAGGTGTTTGAAACGCAGGGGCGGGTTTCAAACCCGCCCCTGCCCGATGGATGCGCAATGTCGAACCTTGAAGTACAACAGTTGACCGACAAACACGTGATGAACACCTACGCGCGCTTCCCCATGGCGCTGGTGCGGGGGGAGGGGGCGCGGGTGTGGGACGCGGACGGCAAGGGGTACCTGGATTTCGTCGCAGGCATCGCCGTGAACAGTCTCGGCCACTGTCACCCGGCGGTGGCCAAGGCGGTTTCGGAACAGGTGCGGTCCCTGATCCACGTGTCCAACCTGTACCACATCGAGCCCCAGGCCCGGCTGGCGAAGGCGCTGTGCGACCATTCCTTCGCGGACCGGGTGTTCTTCTGCAACAGCGGCGCCGAGGCCAACGAGGCCGCCATCAAGTTGGCGCGGCGCTACGGCTCGGAACAGGCCGGAGGCAGAAGCGAGGTCATCACCGCCCTCAACTCCTTCCACGGGCGCACCCTGGCCACGCTCACGGCCACGGGCCAGGAGAAGATCCGGCTCGGCTACGATCCGTTGCCGTCGGGTTTCCGCTACGTGCCGTTCAACGACCTGGACGCCGCGGAAGACGCGGTGGACGAGCGCACCGCGGCCATCCTGGTGGAGCCCATCCAGGGCGAGGGCGGGGTGGTGGTGCCGGACGAGTCCTACATTCGCGGGTTGCGGCAGCTCTGCGACGACAAGGGACTGCTGCTGATCTTCGACGAGGTCCAGGTGGGCATGGGACGCACCGGCCGGCTCTTCGGCTACGAGCACTTCGGCGTCGAACCCGATGTCATGACCCTGGCCAAGGCCCTGGGAGGCGGTCTTCCGCTGGGCGCCATGCTGGCGCGGGAAGAGGTGGCCAAGAGCTTTCCGCCGGGTTCGCACGCATCCACCTTCGGCGGCAATCCGGTGGTGTGCAGCGCCGGGCTGGCGGTGATGAAGACCATCCTGGAAGCCGGCCTGGTGGAGCACTGCGAGGCCATGGGCGCCGAGTTGCGGCAGGGGCTGGAGGCGTTGGCGCAACGCTTCGGCTTCATCCGCGAGGTGCGCGGCAAGGGGCTCCTCCTTGGCATGGAAATGGACCGGGAATGCGGGCCCATGGTCCAGGAGTGCATGAACGAGGGGTTGCTGGTGGTGCTGGCCGGAGCCAACGTGCTCCGCATGGTGCCGCCGCTGACCATCGAGAAGGCGGATGTGGACGAGGCGTTGGAGATACTGGGCCGGGTGTTGGAGCGGGTGCAGGGGTCATGAACAAGCGGGACGTATTGACGTTGCGGGATCTTGGCCGGGCGGACCTGGGCGGGGTCCTCTCGCTGGCCGCGGCCCTCAAGCGGGAACGCGGTCAAGGGCGCCTGCGGCCGCTGCTGGCCGGAAAGAAGCTCGCCCTGGTGTTCCAGAAGCCCAGCCTCAGGACCCGGGCCACCTTCGACATCGGCATGACCGAGCTGGGGGGAAGCACGCTTTTCCTGGGACCGGACGAGATACACCTGGGCGAGCGGGAAACGCCGGCCGACTGTGTGCGGGTGTTGGACCGCTTGGTGGACATCCTGGCGGTGCGGACTTTTGCCCAGGAAATCGTGGAGGAGATGGCCCATAACGGCTCCGTGCCGGTGATCAACGCGCTGTCCGACCTCTACCATCCCTGTCAGGTGCTCGCCGACCTCCTGACCCTCCAGGAGTGCAAGGGGCGCATCGAAGGGCTCAAGGTCGTTTTCGTCGGTGACGGCAACAACGTGGCGCATTCCTGGCTGCTGGCCGCGGAGAAGCTGCCGTTCCGGTTCGTGCTGGCCTGTCCGGAGGGTTTCGAGCCCGATGGCGGGATCCTCGACTCGGCGGTGTCCGGCGGCGCCGACGTGGCCGTGACCCACGATCCCGCCGAGGCCGTGAGCGGCGCCGACGCCATCTACACCGACGTGTGGGCGAGCATGGGCCAGGAGGCGGAAGCCGGCGACCGGAGACGGTCCTTCGCTCCCTTCCAGGTCAACGGGGAGCTGGTGTCGCGGGCGAAAGACGACGTCGCGGTCATGCACTGCCTGCCGGCCCACCGCGGCGAGGAGATCACCGGCGAGGTCATCGAGGGCCGTCATTCGGTGGTCTTCGACCAGGCCGAGAACCGCCTTCACGCCCAGAAGGCGCTGATGGTGTGGTGCCTGGGCGTTGCGGCCTAGGCCCCCTCGGAAAATCCGGAAGTCAACGGGGAGAGTCATGAAACCGAACAAGGTCGTTCTTGCCTACTCGGGCGGTCTCGACACGTCCGTCTGCCTGCGCTGGGTAAAGGAGAGCTATGACTGCGAGGTCATCGCCTACTGCGCCGACGTGGGCCAGGAAGAAGATCTCGAGGAGGTACGGAAAAAGGCGTTGGCCACCGGCGCCAGCAAGGTGGTGGTGGACGATCTCAGGGAGGCGTTCGTCCGCGACTACGTGTTTCCCATGCTGCGGGGCAACGCGGTCTACGAGGGCTCTTATCTGCTGGGCACCTCCATCGCCCGGCCCCTGATCGCCAGGCGGCAGCTAGAGGTGGCCATCGAGGAGGACGCCGAGGCCGTCTCCCACGGCGCCACCGGCAAGGGCAACGACCAGGTCCGGTTCGAGCTGACCTACTATGCGCTCAAACCGGACATACAGGTCATCGCGCCCTGGCGGGAGTGGGATCTCAACTCGCGCACGGCGCTCATCGACTACGCCAAGCGCCACGACATTCCCGTGCCCGTGACCAAGGACAAGCCCTACAGCATGGACCGGAACCTGTTCCACATCAGCTACGAGGGCGGCGTGCTGGAGGACCCGTGGCAGGAGCCTCCGGCGGACATGTTCATGTGGACCGCGTCCCCCGAGGCCGCGCCCGACGAACCCCAGACCATCGAGCTGGAGTTCGCCTCCGGCGACCCCGTGGCCCTGGACGGGAAGCGCCTGGAGCCGGCGGAGATGCTGGTTGCGCTCAACGGCCTGGGCGCGCGCCACGGCATCGGCCGGGTGGACATGGTGGAGAACCGCTACGCCGGCATGAAGTCCCGGGGCATCTACGAGACCCCCGGGGGTACCATCCTGCACGCGGCGCGGCGGGCGGTGGAGCATCTCACCCTGGACCGCGAGGTCATGCAGCTCCGGGACTCGCTGATTCCCCGCTACGCCCAGATGATCTACAACGGCTACTGGTTCGCGCCCGAGCGCCGGATCCTGCAACAGACCCTGGACGCGACCCAGGAACGGGTGACCGGCACGGTGCGGCTGAAGCTCTACAAGGGCTCGGTATCGGTGGCCGGCAGGCGCTCGCCGGTGTCGCTGTACGATCCGGTCACCGCCACCTTCGAGAAGGACGAGAGCTACAACCAGGCGGATGCCGACGGGTTCATCAAGCTGAACGCGCTGCGGCTCAAGATGGCCGGGCGGGTGGCGGGCGCCTGACGGAGGTCGCGGGCACATAACCGAAATGGCCAGGAAGAAACAGCTATGGGGAGGCCGGTTCGCCGGCTCCACCGCCGATTCCGTGGTGGCGTTCACCGCCTCCGTGCACGTGGACCGGCGCCTCTACCGGCACGACATCGCCGGCAGCATCGCCCATGCCCGCATGCTCGGGAAGCAGCGCATCATCCCCGCCGCGGACGCGCGCAAGATCGTCGCCGGGTTGCGGGCGGTCCGGAAGGAAATCGAGAGCGGCGAGTTCCCTTTCAGCGTCGCCGACGAAGACATCCACATGAACGTCGAGCGGCGGCTCACCGAGCTGATCGGCGGCGTCGGCGAGAAGCTGCACACCGCCCGGAGCCGCAACGACCAGGTGAGCCTGGACATGCGGCTCTACCTGCGGGAGGCCCTGGACGGCATCCTGGGAGATCTGGAGGCCCTGCGGAAGGCGCTGGCGGGGGCGGCGCGCCGGAACGAAGGCGTGCTGATGCCCGGCTACACCCACCTCCAGCGGGCGCAGCCCGTGCTCTTCGCGCATCATCTGCTGGCCTACGTGGAGATGTTCGAGCGCGACAAGAGCCGCTACCGCCACACCCGGGAGCAGACCGATGTCATGCCCCTGGGCTCCGGCGCGCTGGCGGGCACGAGTTTCCCCATCGACCGCGCCTACGTGGCGCGTTTGCTGGGCTTCCCGCGCCTTTCCGAGAACAGCATCGACGCCGTCAGCGACCGGGATTTCGTGCTGGAGTTCCTGTCGGCTTCCGCCATCCTGTTCGTCCACCTGAGCCGCATGGCGGACGAGCTGATCCTCTGGTCCAGCGAGGAGTTCGGCTTCATGGAGCTGCCCGACGCCTACTGCACGGGCAGCTCCATGATGCCCCAGAAGAAGAACCCCGACGTCGCCGAGCTGATCCGCGGCAAGACCGGCCGGGTGTACGGGAACTTGAACGCGCTCCTGACCATCATGAAGGGGCTGCCGCTGGCCTACAACCGCGACCTCCAGGAGGACAAGGAGCCGCTGTTCGACACCGTGGACACGGTGACGGCGTGCCTGGTCATGGCGCGGGACCTGTTCAACGGGTTGAAGGTGCATGGGGAGCGGATGGCCGCGGCGGCGGAAGACGGCTTCATGAACGCCACCGACCTGGCGGACTACCTCGTGGGCCGGGGCCTCAGCTTCCGCGCCGCCCACGACGTGGTGGGCCAGGCGGTGCGGAACTGCATCGACACGAAGCGCAGGCTCGAGGAGCTGTCGCTGGAGGAGCTTCAGGGGTACTGCCCGGACATCGGCGCCGACGTCTACAAGATCCTCACGCTCCGTGCCGGCGTCGAGCGCCGGCGCGCGCCCGGCGGCACCGCGTCGGTAAACGTACGCCGCCGGTTGAAGAAGTTAGGGGTTTGATGGTCCTTCGACTCCGCTCCGCTACGCTCAGGACGAACGGATGTGTGTACTCTTCTTCCGTTCGTCCTGAGCGTAGCGGAGCGTCAGCGGAGCGAAGTCGAAGGACGCCGTTCGGAATTGCGGCCGGCGCCCTATGCCTGTTCCTGTTGCCGGTCGTGCTGGCAGCCGGCTGCGGCAGGAAGGGTCCGCCGCGGGTGCCCGAGCTGCTGGCGCCCGCCGCCATCGCCGACCTGACGGCCCGGGTCGACGACCGGGGCATCCGGCTCGGATGGTCGCGTCCGCGGGTCGCGCTCGACGGCCGCAAGCTGACCGACCTGGCGGCGTTCGTGGTGTTGCGCAAGAGCACGCGCGCGGACTGCCTGGAGTGCGGGAGCGGGTACGAGGAGCGGGCCGTCATCGATGTCGAGGACGAAGGCAAGTTCTTGAAACGTTCCGAATATGATTACACGGATCGGGATCTCCGCGCCGGCACGGTGTACCGGTACCGGGTCCTGGCCCGTCTGTCGGACGGCTCCGCCAGCGGGCCGTCGAACGAGGTGAGCATAGAATGGCGACCGTGAAGGATCGTTTCACGTACAGGAACGACGAGATGTATTGCGAGGACGTGCCCCTGCGGGAGATCGTCGACGCGGTGGGGACGCCGGCATACGTGTACAGCCTTGCGCAGTTGCGTGACGCCTTCCGGTCCTTCGACCAGGCCTTTGCCGCCAGCCGCCACCTGGTGTGCTTCTCGGTCAAGGCCAACTCCAACCTGGCGGTGCTGCGGGCCTTCGTGAACGAGGGGTCGGGCTTCGACATCGTCTCGGGCGGAGAGCTCTTCCGGGTGCTCAAGGCCGGGGCCGACCCGGGCAAGGTGGTCTTCTCGGGGGTGGGGAAGACGCGCGAGGAGATGGAGTACGCGCTACGCTCCGGCATCCTCATGTTCAACGTCGAATCGGAGCAGGAGATGGAGGCGCTGAACGAGGTGGCCGGGAGCATGGGGGTGACGGCGCCGGTGAGTTTTCGCATCAATCCCGACGTGGACCCGCAGACCCACCCGTACATTTCCACCGGGATGAAGAAGAGCAAGTTCGGCATCGCCATCGACCCCGCGGCCGGGGCCTACCGCCGCGCCATCGCCCTGCCCAACCTGGAGGTGGTGGGGGTGGACTGCCACATCGGCTCGCAGCTCACCTCGACGTCGCCCTTCGCGGCCGCCGCCGAGCGCGTCCGCGCCTTCATCGAGGTGCTCCAGGGGGAAGGGGCGGACATCCGCTACGTGGACCTGGGCGGCGGGCTCGGCATCCGTTACGACGACGAGGAGCCGCCCGACCCCGCTGACTACGCCAAGGCGCTCATGGAGGGGGTGCGAGGCCTGGACGTGACCCTGGTGCTGGAGCCGGGCCGGTCCATGGTGGGCAACGCCGGAATCCTGTTGACCCGGGTGCTCTACCTCAAGCGCACTGAGGCCAAGAACTTCGTGGTGGTGGACGGCGCCATGAACGACCTGGTCCGCCCCTCGCTCTACGGCGCGTTCCAGGGCCTGCGCCCCGTGGACCGGCGTGAGGCCGAGCCCATGACCGCGGACGTGGTGGGCCCCATCTGTGAGAGCGGCGACTTCCTCGCCCAGGACCGCGACATCCAGCCGCCCGAACCGGGCGATCTCATGGCCGTGATGAGCGCCGGCGCCTACGGTTTCACCATGGCCTCCAACTACAACACCCGGCCCAGGGCCGCGGAGGTGCTGGTGGACGGCAAGGAGTTCGCGGTGGTCCGGGAGCGCGAGACCCTGGAGGGCCTGGTCGCGGGAGAGAAGATACCGGCGATGCTGTAGGGCGGAGGAGCCATGACCGAGATCACGTTTACCAAGATGCACGGCTGCGGCAACGACTTCGTGGTGTTGGACTGCATGCAGGCGCAGCCGGCGGGCCTGGCGGACATTGCGAAGAACCTTTGCCACCGCCGCTTCGGCGTGGGGGCCGACCAGTTGCTCACCGTCAAGCCGTCGGATTCCGCCGACTTCAGGATGGAGATCTACAACGCCGACGGAGGCGAGGTAGAGATGTGCGGCAACGGCATCCGCTGCTTCGCCAAGTACGTCTACGAGCACGGCCTGACCCGGAAACAGGAGATCGAGGTGGACACCCTGGCCGGGATCATCCGGCCGCGGCTCAAGGGCGACCGGGTGGAGGTGGACATGGGCCGCCCGGTGCTCGAAGGCCGGGACATCCCGGTGGACGCGGACGGCCGTATCCTCGACCGTCCGCTCACCGTCGACGGGACCGAGTACACGGTCACCTGCGTGTCAATGGGCAATCCCCATTGCGTCCTCTACCTCGACGACGTGGCCCCGTTGGACCTGCCCCGCTTGGGTCCGCGCTTCGAACACCACGACTTCTTCCCGAACCGGGTCAATACCGAGTTCGTCCAGGTGCTCGCACCGGACGAGGTGCGCATGCGCGTGTGGGAACGCGGCGCGGGCGAGACCTGGGCCTGCGGCACCGGCGCCAGCGCGGTGGGCGTGGCCGGCGTCTTGACCGGGAGGACCGGGAAGAAGATAACGGTACACCTGATCGGCGGGGACCTGGAGATACAGTGGGCCGACGACGACCGGGTCTACATGACCGGTCCCGCGCAGGAAGTGTTCCAGGGGACCATTCGCTTCTGACGTGAACGCGAAGGGGGTGACGACATGTTCGCCGGATCCATGACCGCTATTGTCACGCCGTTCAAGGACGGCGTAGTAGACTACGCCTCCCTGGAGGCGCTCGTGGAGTTCCAGATCGAGCAGGGCACCCACGCCCTGGTGCCGTGCGGCTCCACCGGGGAGTCGGCCACCCTGGACCACGAGGAGCACCACGCGGTCATCGACGCGGTAGTGCGGGCGGCAGGGCAGCGGGTCCCGGTCATCGCCGGAACCGGCTCCAACTCCACCCGCGAGGCCATGGACCTCACCCGCGCGGCCGAGGAGTCGGGCGCCGACGGCGCGCTGCTGATCTCCCCCTACTACAACAAGCCCACCCAGGAGGGCATCTACCGCCACTACCGGGCGGTGGCCGAGCACGTGGGCATCCCGCTCATCGTCTACAACATCCCGGGCCGCACGGCCTCCAAGATGGAGCCGGAGACGCTGGCGCGATTGGCGGAGATCGGCAACATCGCCGGCGTGAAGGAGGCCACCGGATCGGTGGACCAGGCCATCGACGTCATCCGGCTGTGCGGCGACTCCTTGGCTGTCTATTCCGGCGAGGATTCGCTCGTGTACTCGCTCATGGCCCTGGGCGGCAAGGGCGTCATCACCACCACCGGCAACGTGGCGCCGAGGGCCATGGCCGACCTGACGGAAGCCTGCCTGCGCGACGACTGGGCCACCGGCCGCCGCATCCAGTTCGAGCTGATGCCGCTGATCCGCTGCCTGTTCAGCGAGACCAACCCCATCCCGGTCAAGACCGGCCTGTCCCTCATGGGCAAGTGCGGCCCCGAGCTTCGGCTGCCCTTGACTCCCATGGGCGAGTCGAACCTGAAGCGGCTGAACGGTGCCATGGTGGACTACAGGCTGCTCGAGCATCCTTCCTCACAGACAGGGTCATGAATCTCCTGGTCCTTTTCGCCGCCAGCCGCGTTGCTCATCCTCGCGTGGTATCGGCCACTGCTCGTCGTCGCGCCTTGCTGACGACAAAAAGTCCTGCGCATCTTCATAACCCTGTCTGTGAGAAAGGACGCTAGGCATGAGCGCGCTGGGCCTGATCGTCTGCGGACCGGGCGGGAGGATGGGCGCCACGCTGATCCGCCTGATTGAGGACACTCCGGGCGTCACTCTCGCGGGGGCGGTTGACCGGCCCGGCAGCGAGAGGCTGGGTCAGGACGCCGGGGAGGTGGCCGGGGTGGGGCATTTGGGCGTCGAGATCGTCGACCGCATCGAGCCGGCGGCGGGAGAAAAGCGCGTCATCGTCGACCTCACGACTCCCGAGGCCTCGGTGGCCCATATGAAGGCGGCGGCCAAGACCGCCGCTCCCATCGTCATCGGCACCACGGGATTCAACACCAGACAACTCCGGCAGATCCGCACCCTGGCGGCCAAGACCCCTACCGTCCTCGCCTCCAACATGAGCCTCGGGGTCAACCTGCTGCTGGATCTGGTGGGCCAGGTGGCCCGCGGCCTGGGCGATGCCTATGACGTGGAGATCGTGGAGGCGCACCACCGCTTCAAGAAGGACGCGCCGAGCGGCACCGCGCTGGCCCTGGCCCGTGCCGCGGGCGACGCCCTGGGGCGCAAGCTGGAACGGGTGGGCGTGGAGGGCCGCAGCGGGTTCGGCGAGCGGAAGAAGACCGACATCGGCCTCCTCTCAGTCCGCGCCGGGGATATCGCGGGCGAGCACACCGTGATGTTCGGCGGCATCGGAGAGCGGATCGAGCTGATTCACCGCGCCCACAGCCGGGACGCTTTCGCGCGCGGCGCCATCCGCGCGGCCCAGTGGCTGGCGGACAGGGAGAACGGCCTGTACGGCATGCGGGATGTGCTGGGACTGGCGGTTACCGGCTCCCTTTGAATTCCTTTCCGCCCCACACTTTCATGAGCGGAAGCTTCGGGCTGCAGGACCCCGTATTTCAGTCGGCATTCCCCGTGTTGCCGTCATCGGGCGTGAGCGTTGCGGGCGTGAGCGCATCGAAGATGCCCGTAAAGCGTCCGATTGAGCCGTCCGCTTCGGCGAAGTGAACATCGGTCGACCCGACCACGCGGCGGGGGTTGCCGTCAACATCCGAAATGTTGGAGAACTGACCGCGCCACGTCCCGGCGGAGCGCGTGATGGTGCGTTCCGGGTGGGTGACGGTGATCGCGGTATCCTCGAAAGCGCCGGTACCGTCAAAGGACGCGGCGAAGTAAAGGTCGTAGTCGGCCGGCGACGCGGCGGGATCGGGAGTCCGCCAAGTCACGATCGGATAGAGGTGGCGACCGGGGTCGGTCTCGATGGGCTCGAGACACCCGAGGCAACCGGTGAGGCGGCTCTGGTCGAAGTCGGCGGTCAACGCCATAATCCCAACGAATTCAGTGTAATCGGAGGTGTCGGCCAACTCGTCCCAGTCACGGCCGTACTCGTACGTGTAAAGGCCGCCGGCGCCACCGAAGTAGGTGGCCGTGCCGGTCACGGGGAGGTCGGGCGGTGTAGACGGATCGAGTTCCGGGCCATCGATAAAGACCCCGCGTGTGGCCGCTTCGAAAGCCCAAATGGGTGCACCAGGTGGGTAGACGAGCCACCATCCGGCCGCGAGGTAGTCGGCGGGGTCGGCGTCATTCCACGAGACGACGGTGTAGAGCATAATCCTGTGGTCATAGTGGTTTTCCGAGAGAATCGATTCGCGGCTGGAATGGTTGGGTTGCAAGGGCCGGGGGAGGTAAAGCCCCCACGAACCGTCCCGGTGCCGGCGGGTGTCGAGCGTGCGGGTACGGTCGTCGTGGGAACGCACGTCGACGCTGAGGACATTGTCGACGAAGGTCGTCCGTGTGCGAAACGGTTGGGGTTCGGGTGTCAGCGTCGGGATTGGAACCGGGGGCGGATCGGGCCTCCCTCCGACCGAACAGCCCGCCGACAGCGAAAGAAAGAAGAGGATTACAAAGACCAAACGTTTCATGAGTGTGCTTATAGTGACCGTTTTGGGAAACGTCAACCGAGCGCGGTTGACGAAGGGCACGGATTCGAAATCGCTTGAGAAGTCGTGCGGCAGGTGGTTTTCACGCGATCAGGTTGACATCCGGAATCGCTTATATTAATCACGTTTTCTATTCCCAGTGGCTTCAGATTCTCCAATATCGGACCAAGAGTCGACGGAAGCGGAAGTCGAACGGTTGGCCGAGCGTATCGGTCGGCTGATTCGTTCCGTCGAGCCCGAAAAGAGGGAGGATCTGAAGGAGCTCGCCTTCTCGCTGGTCCGCGAGGAGTTGATCCGGGGCGACGAGCCACAGGAGGCAGCGAGCGGGTCCACCCCGGCGCCGATGAATCCCCTGGGCGCCGGCGTGCTGTTTTTCGTGTTGGGGGCGGGCCTTTCATTCGTGTTCGGGCCGGTGGGGCTGGCGTTGATGGTTGGCGGCCTGTTCTTCATCGTTTGGGGGGCCGCGATAAGCTGGTTCAAGAAGAAGTAGGGACACGATGGCTACGAGCGAGAAACGAAAAATCGAACGGGGCATCTGGAGCCGCCGGGACTTCTTCGGCCGCCTTGGCTGGCTGGGGTTCGGGGTGTTCTCCCTGGTCTCCCTCTTCGGCTTCATGCGGTCGGCGTTTCCGAGGGTGCTCTTCAAGCCGCCTTCCACGTTCAAGGCCGGCTTTCCGTCCGACTACGCCATCGGCGAGGTGAGCGAGAAGTTCAAGAAGGACTTCCGCGTGTGGATCGTGCGCGAGGAGACGGGTTTCTACGCCATCTCCTCGATATGCACCCATCTCGGTTGCACGCCGCGTTGGCTCTCCGCCGAGAGCAAGTTCAAGTGCCCCTGTCACGGCAGCGGCTTTTTCAAGTCGGGGCTGAACTTCGAGGGGCCGGCGCCGCGGCCGCTCGACCGCTTCGAGATCGCCGTGGCGGAGGACGGGCAGCTCGTGGTGGACAAGTCCAGGACGTTCCGCATGGCGCCGGGCGGGGAACCGGACGAGCAGCATCCCAACAGCATCCTAAAGGCTTGAGACCGACCATGATCAACCTGGAACAGATCAAGAAGGACATCGTCGAGAGCCAGGTCTGGAAGTCGATCTTCCGGCACGGCTACGAGGACACGCCGCGGAACCGCGTCTTGATGGTGACGGGCAACGTGTGGATGCACCTGCATCCCGCCAAGGTCCGCAGGCACGCGGTGCGCATGCGCTTCACCTGGTGCATGGGAGGGCTCACCTTCCTCATGTTCCTGCTCACCGTGGTCACCGGCATCTACCTGATGTTCTACTACCGGCCGGTGCCGCAGTACGCCTACGCGGACATGAAGTACCTGGAGTTCGACATGCCCTTCGGCATGCTCATGCGCAACATGCACCGCTGGGCGGCCCACGCCATGGTCATCTTCGTGTGGCTGCACATGTTTCGGGTCTTCCTTACCGGTTCCTACAAGCCGCCGCGGGAGTTCAACTGGATCGTCGGCGTGCTGCTGCTGGTGCTGACCCTGCTGTTGAGCTTTACCGGCTACCTGCTGCCGTGGGACCAGCTCGCAATCTGGGCCGTCACCGTGGGCTCCAACATGGCCCGGGCCACGCCCCTGCTGGGACATGAAGGACCCTTTGCCGAGTTCGTCGGCGCCAACCCGATCTACGACGCCCGGGCGTTCCTGTTCGGCGGCGGCGACATCGGTCCGCACACGCTGCTGCGGTTCTATATCCTCCACTGCATCTTCATCCCGCTGGTGGCCAGCCTGCTCATGGCCGTGCATTTCTGGCGCATCCGCCGGGACGGCTTCTCCGGCCCTCCGCTCTAGGCTCGCACGGGTTCATTGCTAAGGGAAAGGGTGCCATCGTATGGCTGAGGCCCAGGAAAGAAGCCGGACGATCGTCGTCGACGACAAGATTCACACGTGGCCGCACCTGGTGCGCGGCGAGTTCCTGGTGACCATCTTCGTGATGGTGGCCATGACGCTGTGGTCGCTGTTGGTGGACGCGCCGCTGGAGGAGCCCGCCAACCCGGCGCGGACCCCCAACCCCTCCAAGGCGCCGTGGTATTTCCTCGGATTGCAGGAGATGCTGGTGTACTTCGATCCCTGGTACGCCGGGGTGGTGCTGCCGACCTTCATCATCATCGGCCTGATGGTGATTCCCTTCATCGACATCAACGCCAAGGGCAACGGCTACTACACCTTCAAGGAACGCAAGTGGGAGATCCTGACCTTCGTCATCGGCTTCCACATCCTCTGGGTGGTCACGATCATCATCGGGACGTTCTTCCGCGGGCCGGGGTGGAACCTTTTCTGGCCCTGGCAGCGGTGGGACCCCCACAAGGTGGTGGCCCTCACCAACGTGGACCTGCCCTACATCGTGGGCCTGCGGGACTACTGGGCTCAGGCGGGTTTCGGTTTGTTCCTCGTGCTGCTCTACTACGTGGTCTCGACGTGGCTGTTCTACAAGTGGGTGATCTGGATCAAGGGCAAGGAGTTCATGGTGCGGTGGGGCGCGGTCCGGTTTGCGATCACGTCCTTTCTGTTCATCACCATGATAGGGCTTCCGGTGAAGATGTTCCTGCGGCTGGTGTTCAACATCAAGTACATCATGGTCACGCCCTGGCTTAATATCTGATGTTCTACGTAGCAAAGCTTGTCCAGGCCCTGGGCATTGCCGCGGTGGGGTTCACGTTGTTCGTGGGCATCTTCCAGGGGATCGCCATGGCCGAGGAGATCATCATGACCCTCATCGGCGTGGCGGTGTTCTGGCTGGGGCGCGTGTTGGAAAGCAAGGCGGCTTGACGCCGATTCGGGTATATTCTTTGCGCGCTGTGAGGGAGAGTGAATGGCGGTTCGCGGCGTAGATCCTGACGAAGAAAAAAAATCCTACGGGACGGTCTTTTTCGTAGGCTCCATCCTGCTGGTGGTGGTGGGCCTGTGGTCGGTGTTCGACGACAACATCACCAGGCGGGTGTGGAAGGTGCATCAGGCCGAGTTCACCCGCACGGACTACGAGCGCGCCGCGGCGGCGCTGGCCAAGGAACAGGAGCGCCTGAACGCGGACCCGAAGTACGCGGAGCTGGTGAAGCAACGCGCCGCCGAGGTGGCGAGCCTCGAGAGCGGCGAGAAGGGCGCGCGGCTCGCGGAGCTCAGGGAACTTCAGCAGCGGGTCGAGGTCGAGTACTTCGACGCGGACCAGGAGGTCAAGTTCGTCAAGAGCGAGCTGGACGAGGCCTGGTACGAGTTCGACCACGCGGTCCAGTTGGGACAGGACGCGGGCCCGTACCGCAGACACATCCAGGGGCTGCAAGCCCAGCAACGCGCGCTCGAGCCCGCCCTGGAAGCCGCGCGCAAGAAGCGCGTCGACGTCAAGGCGGAGATCAGGGAGATCCAGGGCGGCGTCAGGAAGATCGACGACCAGATCTACGCGCTGGAGGGCGACAAGCGCAAGTGGCAGCGCCAGATGGACAACGCCACCGTCACGGTGGGTCCGGAAGGGTTCCCGCAGTTCACCCTCTACAAGGTCCCCAGCATCCAGCAGGTGGTCCTCAAGGACTTCGACCGCAACAACTTCGACCAGCAGGTGGAGCGGGTGGACCGGTGCCAGTCGTGCCATATCGGCATCAACCGCTCCGGCTTCGACGACCTTCCGCAACCCCTCACGACCCACCCGAAACGCACGGTGTTTCTCAGCGATGCCGCCCATCCGCCGCGCGTTTTCGGCTGCACCGTTTGTCACGAAGGACAGGGAGAGGCGGTCAACAGCCTGGCCCAGGCCCACGGCAACGTGAAGTTCTGGGAGCACCCGTTGCTGGAGGGCAACGACGTGCAGGCCAATTGCGTCACCTGTCACCTGAACGTTGCCGGCCTGGAGGGCGCCCAGGTGGTGGCGCGGGGGCAGCAGATCTTCGAGCAGGTGGGCTGCACCGGCTGCCACCTGGTGGAAGGCTACGGCGACATCCCCAAGGTCGGGCCGAGCCTGCGCAGGGTCCAGGCCAAGCTGGATCCCGCCTGGATGGTCCAGTGGATCCAGAACCCGCGCGAGTTCCGGTCACGCACCCGCATGCCTCACTTCTACTTCGAGGAGGGCGACGCGGTGGCGGCGGCCTCCTATCTCTGGGCGGCTTCGAAGAAGGAAGCCGAGGAGTGGCTCAAGCAGTCTCCCATGCCTGAAGGCTACCGGCCGGACGACGCGGCAGTGGTGGAGAAGGGCAAGGAACTGGCCCGCTCGGTGGGGTGTCTGGGATGCCACGGACTCTCCGAGGGTGAGTTCACCACCCGCATCGCGGGCAAGGACCTGGTGCCGAACCTGAAGGACATCGCCGCCAAGGTGGGGCCGCGCTGGATCTACCACTGGTTGCGGAATCCCAAGGCATACAATCCGGACACCCGGATGCCGAGCCTGCGGCTGTCGGACGACGAGGCGCTGGCGCTCACGGCCTACCTGATGACGCTGGGCACGAAACCCGAGCCGAATGCGGAAGTGGTGGCGCGCCTCGAGGAGCCCGCCAACATCGCCAGGGGCGAGACGGTGGTGCGCAAGTACGGTTGCGCCGGCTGTCACGACATCCCGGGGATGGAGAAGGAATCCCGCATCGGCGTCGAGCTGACGACCTTCGGCTCCAAGCCGCTGGAGGAGCTGTTCTTCGGCAACGACACCAGCATCAAGCACACCTGGAAGGACTGGACCTTCAACAAGATCCACAACCCGAGGGTATACGCCACCGAGCGGGTGGAGCAGTTGATGCCCCACTTCGACCTGCCCGAGGAAGACATCAAGGCCCTGCGGGTGCTGCTGCACGGCTTCGTGGAGCGGAAGGTGCCCGAGGCGTTCAAGGCCGACCACTCCGAGCGGGCGCGGCAGATCCTGGAGGGCCGCCGGCAGATCCAGGAGTACAACTGCGTCGGCTGTCACGTGATTGACGGCGAGGGCGGATACGTTCGCAAATATTACGAGGAGAACCCGACCCTGGCGCCGCCGCCGCTCAACGGCCAGGGCGAGAAGGTTCAGGCCAACTGGATGTTCGGCTTCCTGCAGAATCCGGAGAACCCCATCCGGCCGTGGCTCAAAGTACGCATGCCGACCTTCGGCTTCGACGGTCCTCATGCGGATGTCTTCGTGAACTACTTCGCGGCCCTTTCCGAGGTCGAGATCCCTTACGTCCACGTAGACGAGGCAAAGGTGCCCGCGGGTTATCTCGAAGCCGGCCGAACGCTGTTCTCGGACGACTACTTCGAGTGCGGCAGTTGCCACGTGCGGGGCGACAAGAAGCCCGACGGGCCCGTGGAAGACTGGGCGCCGGACCTCAACCTCGCCCGCCAGCGGCTGAACCCGGACTGGATCGAGAAGTGGATCCTGGACCCGCAGAAGCTCCAGCCGGGGACCAAGATGCCGTCTTTCTATCCGGGCGGACCGGAGGACATCCTCGGCGGCGACGAGAAGAAGCAGATCGAGGCGCTGACGGACTACATCATGGCGCTGGGGCTGCAGCCGGCTACCGCGGCCAAGGCCGAAGGGGAAGCCGCGGAGCCGGGCAAGGAAGGTGTTGAGGAAGCCAACAAACAGGGTTAACCTGAAACCAGAACCTTTACGCAAAGAGGGGAGACCGATATGAACCGCAGGTTTTCATCGCTCGTCGTACCGGCGCTCATAGTGACCGTCACGCTGGCGCTTGGCGCCTATCAGGGGGCCGTAGCCGCCGGCGGAAACATCTCGGGCGCCGTCATGTTCAAGGGCGACGTCCCCGCGCCCAAGAAGCTCAAGGTCACCAAGGACAAGAAACGCTGTGACAAGTCGCCCAAGTTCGACGAGTCGCTGGTGGTCAAGGACGGCAAGCTGGCGAACGTGGTGGTGTACATCGCCGACGTCAAGGGCGGCAAGAAGCTGGAGAAGAAAGGGGTCACCCTCGACCAGAACGGTTGCGTCTATCAGCCGCATGTCCTGGCCGTCGACGCCGGTGCCGATGTCACCATCCTCAACCCGGACAAGGTGCTGCACAACATCCACACCTACAGCAAGATCAACAAGCCCATGAACCGGGCGCAGCCCAAGTTCAAGAAGAAGCTGAAGGTGAAGTTCGACAAGCCGGAGATCATGGAGGTCAGGTGTGACGTCCACGGCTGGATGGGCGGCTGGATCTTCGTGGCCGGCAATCCCTACTACAGCGTCACCGGTGAGGACGGGGCCTTCAGCCTCACCGACCTGCCCGCCGGCAAGTACCAGGTCCAGATCTGGCACGAGAAGCTCGGCACGCAGACCAAGGAAGTCGAGGTCAAGGACGGGGAAACCGCCAAGCTCGACGTCGAGTTCGCGGGCTGATCCACGCCATTGCTTGAAGCAAAACGCCATGCCGGCTTGCCGGCATGGCGTTTTGTCGTTTCAGAACCGTCACAAGGGGTGGGGAGGGTGGGCAGCGGCTACATCCCCACCCGGCTCTTGAAGAAGTTCCAGGCGCGTTCCATGTCCGGGGGCGGCAGCGCCTCCTTCTGGCGCGAGCCCGCCGCCTCCCTGGGGAGGAAACGCGGCGTCCCCACCTGCATGGCGCCGTAGAGCACCTGCGCCGCCTCCTCCAGGTAGATGGCCATCATCACCGCTTCCGGGATGGTCCTCCCCACCGTCGCCTGGCCGTTCCCCTGTAGCAGCACCGCGGCCGCATCCCCTAGCGCCGCGGCCGCGCCTTCGCCCAGCTCGCGCGTGGAGATGAGGTCGATGGTCCTGAAAACCGGCACTCCGCCGCTGAAGAAGCTGCCGTGGTTGTGCACCGCGTCCAGCGGGGTGTCCGTTACCGAGAACACGTTCGCGGTCCTCGCATGGATGCGCGTGATGGCGTTGACGTCCGGCCGGGCGTTGAAGATGGCCGTGTGGAGCGCGGTCTCGAAGGACGGCGTCGCCGGCGCCTCCAGCACCTGACCCTGCAGATTGACCACCACCAGTTGTCCGGGCTGCACCAGCTCCAGGGCGATCCGCGGCGTGATCACGAACAGGTCCGAGTCCGGAATCCGCGCGCTCACGTGGCCGAACCCCTGCACCAGCCCTTCCCGGCTCAGGATACGGGCGGCCGCGATGATGTCCTGGTTGAGCTGTTCGACTCCGTCGGGCATGTTGCTACCTTTCGATTCGGCGAACGTCGGAGGATACGGATGTGGAGGCAGTGGCGACGCGTCAGACGTGTATCTCGTGTCTCCGCTCGGAAACGCGGAAGTGCAGCTTCTTGCTGGGCTTCATCGATGGAAGAGGATTGAACCGGAACTTGAAGTCGGCGGGCGACACCTCGATCGTGAAGT
>JAPPHF010000074.1:0-16776 GCA_028821115.1 Deltaproteobacteria bacterium
AGGGGACATCTTAGCTTTGTTGAAAAGGGGACATTATCGCTTTGCGCTAACACCCTTAGACTTTCCGGTTGTCCCGTGCAATAAGGAACGATTGATTCATAAATGGGGAGCGGTGTGGACAGTCCTCCGCGTCGCTCCTTTATGAGCGAGAAGAACTTCGGATTGGAGGCAAGGCGTTTGCGACCTTTTCACTTGCACGCCCGACACATCCATCTCCTGTCGGCTTTGTTGTTGGGGCTCGTGGTCGCGGGCTGCGCCGTGTCCACGGATACGGCCCGCCTCGACGAGGTCGCCAGGGCGGGCATCGCTTATGCCGACAAGATACCGCCGTTGCTGGACCGGGCGTTCGAGCTGACAGTGGGGGTCGACTCGGGCGCGTTGGTGGAGGCCCGGAGGCATCTGGCGGAAGACGAGCGCCGGCAGGTGCTCGACGATTTCGATGCCGCGATGGCAGAACGTCTGACGGAATACGTGGCGGCCAAGCGCCACAACGCATGGCTGAGATCGTACTTCGTTGCGTTGCGGGCCCTGCTCAAGCCCGACGGGCCGAAAGGCGTCGGCCATGCCGCGGAACGGCTGACCGTGACGTTGGGCAAGCTGTCACCCGTGCTCAAGAAGGCCCGAGTGGGTGACGTCTCCGTAAGCGGTCTTGTCGAGCCCGCCGCAAGCATCGCGGTGGCATCGTTCAGGTCCGAGGTGCTACGTCGTGAATTGGAAGCTCGCGGTCAGGCCATCGAACGCGAGTTGGCACTTCAGGAGGCTCTGGTGACGGCCCTCGCACGCCAGATTCGTGCCGACCGCGAGGTTCTGTCGGCCCGTTTCCGAAACGACGAGGTCTTGGGGCCGTACGTGAGCGCGGCCCGGTTGCCCAAGACTTGGCCGGCACGGCGGCTCCGGAGTCTGCGGGATACGGCCGATGTGGAAGCGGCGCGGGCGGCCGAACAGGCTATCCGCTCTTTGCGAAACGCCTACGTGGAGGCCCTAGAGGGACGCCTGGATGCCGCCCGGGCCGTCGAGCTGGCAGCCACCGTCGAGGGTTTCGTCGAGTTGGTCTCGCGACTCGCCGCCGGAGCAGGGAGGGCGGTTCGATGACTCCGGGAGAGATCCGCGGAAAGACGTTGTCGGAGTTGCGCCGGGCGAGGCGGGACATGATGTCCGCCGAATGGCTTTTGGGCGTGAAGGATCTCCCCGAAGCGGACCGCGCCGCGGCAGCCATGGCGTTGCTGGACGTCTGTCTGGCCATCCGCAGGCTTGAGAACACGCGTGTTGCGGATATCCGCCGGGAACTTGTCGACAACGAGAAAGATCTTGAACGAGGTTTCCGGGACCTCGGACGGGCAGGGGACAAGCTCCACCGGATCAAGACCTACCTGAAGGCGGCCACGGCGCTGGCGGCGACGGTGGGCAAGGTGGTCAAGCCGCTTTGACTTCCCGTCGTCGAAGAATGACAGTCAAAGCCGCCATGGTGGCTACGTCGTATCGAGGGATGTGTTGGTCGCAGGTATCCAGCAGTAGACGCGACACCTTTGATCTAATCCTCGTCCGGAAAGATCTTGGAGTTCTCGATCAGGTCCATCAGCTCCTCATCGGGTTCGTCAAAGTCCGGCGACATCCAGAATTGCCCTTCGTAACCTCCGAACCGTCGTTCTGCGAGGCGTTTTCTATAAGGTTCCAGGCGCAGGTACGGTTCGCCGGCCTTGGCGATCACGATCTCTTCGCCCTTCCAAGCCAACTTGCCCAGCTTGGAAAGCTGGGACTTCGCCTCGTGCATGTTCACTTTCTTCATTTGGCGACTCCTTAGCTAAGTCGAGCTAAGTTCTATCGGAAGGTAGTTAAGCGGTGAGCCAAGCCAAGCCTGTCGGCTGCCGCTCCCAGGCGTTTGTCTCGTGTCCACAGTCGCGCCGGGGGAGCCAGGGCCGCTGCCGCCAGCAGATGCATGTCAATGTAGCCGATGCCCCGTCCCATCAACTGGTTTCGCCCAATGAAATAAAGCACTTCGGAGTCTTCCGCGGCAGGGAGGGCGGGCAGGTCCTGCAACATCGCCAAGATCTCCTGGCGTCGGGCCAGGTTGCCGCACGCCAGTTCGCCGATGACGAAAGGATGGATAAGCGCCTGATCGGTGTCGAGCAGGTGCGCCAATTCCCGGTCTCCGGTGCGCAGATGTTCGATCCATACCGAGGTATCGATCAGGATCATTGGCTGGACGGACCGTCGTCGGCGGGACGGCGCCGTGGAACCGGCTGCAAGTCAGGTTGGCTGCCGCCGAGTTTGGCGAGCCGTCGTGCGCTTTCCCGTTCCACGAGGGCTCGAAGGGCCTCACGAATCAGCGCTGGTTTGGTGGTGATGTTGGTAAGCTCACGTGCACGCGCCAGCAGATCGTCATCTATGTTCAGGGTGGTTCTCATAGCGATGCTCCGAGGGAAGACCTAACCAAAGCTCAACAGTAGCATCAAATGATGTCAGAATCAATGTCAACGGGTTCGGCGACAGGTGCAATTCCTGATCCCGTACTTCGCCATCGAAAGCAACGAAGGGTTCGATGGATGGTCGGAGGAGATTTTATTGCAAGAACTAGACAAAAGTCGTATTATATTGCCATGAGATTTGAGAAACTACTCGAAATCATCGCCGACGAGCCGGTGTTCGAGACTGGGCTGCTTCTTTCTGGCGAGGCCGACCCTGTCGGGATCAGGCATCAACTTGCCCGCTGGACCCGCGCCGGGCGGCTCCACCAATTGCGCCGCGAACTGTATGCTTTGGCGCCGCCCTATCGCAAGCAGATGCCGCATCCCTTCCTCGTCGCCAACCGCCTTGTGCAAGGGTCCTACGTCAGCGGGCTTTCAGCGCTGGCCCATGCGCATTGCATTCCCGAATACGTTCCCGAGACCACCAGCGTGGGAGCCGGACGGCCTCAGGTCCGGCAGACCGCGCTGGGCCGCTTCTCATTCCGTCATGTCAAGGTCGATCTGCTTTACGGCTACCAACAAGTCGACTTGGGCTGGGGACAGACGGCGTTCGTGGCCGTGCCCGAGAAGGCACTGCTCGATCTCGTTCATCTGTGTCCCGGCGGCGACGAACCTGCCTATATCGAGGAGTTGCGGTTGGACCTGGAGACTCTGGACCTGGACCGGCTCGACGTGTTGGCCCACGCTGCGGCTCGGCCCAAACTGTTGCGAGCCGCCGGGTACATTCGTTCCCTGGCCGAGGATCGCAGCCTGTCCTACGAGGCACTGTGAAAGCCCATCTGATGGATCTCGTGCGTGCGGCCGCGCCGTTGCAGGGCCGCAACATCGCCCGCGAGTACCTTCAGGCGCGCATCCTTGGCGTTCTGCAACGGGAGGGGGCCATGGCCTCGCTGGCTTTCCAGGGCGGCACCTGCCTGCGCTTCCTCTTCACCCTCCCGCGCTACTCCGAAGGTCTCGACTTCACCCTTGAAGGCGATACGGACCGTTATGATCTGCGCGCCTGGCTGACGGCCATTCGCACTGAGTTGTCCCGCGAAGGCTACAGCGTTGGCCTCACCGTCCGGGACCGCAACCCGGTTCACAGCGCGTTCGTGCGTTTCCGAGGGCTCTTGCACGACGCGGGCCTCTCGCCCCATCGAGAAGAAAGCCTTGCCGTCAGGATCGAGGTCGATACCCGTCCCCCGGCCGGGGCCGTCCTGGAGACCCGCCTGGTGCGGCGGCACGTCACGCTACGACTTCGTCACCACGACCGCGCGTCGCTGCTCGCCGGCAAGTTGCACGCGATCCTGCAGCGTCCCTATACCAAGGGACGGGACCTGTACGACCTGATCTGGTATATGAGCGATCCGACCTGGCCCGCACCTAATCTCGCATTGCTCAACGCGGCCTTGCGCCAGACTCATTGGTCGGGCGGGGTGTTGCGGGACAACACTTGGCGGGAGACGATGAACCAGCGTCTCGACGCCCTGGCGTGGGACCGGGCGGCCGCGGACGTGCGGCCGTTCCTGGAACGGGAAGAGGACGTGGAGTTGCTGACTAGGGAGAACGCAGTGCGCCTCTTGACCGAGCGCAGAATAAATGCGTCCGATGTGTAGTCGACTCTCGTGGAAACCGCGTCATCCATGCAGATATTCAGTTGTGCAACGGTCCTACGGCCTTGATCCGAGATGCGAACAGCTTCTGCCACTTGGTCGCTTAGTTGGTCGTTTTCTTGGTCGCTTGCCGTCGGAATCAGAAGCGTCTCGGGAAGGTGAATTATCTCCACCTCTATTGTATGATGGCTTGTCCCGACCGCGGCCGACAGGCCGACACTCCGGCGGGACGATCTTCCATGGAAGCAGGTTTCTCATGAGCGGTAGCGATTCAGACGTTGTCCTCTCACCCCACGAGCGCGCCACCATCGAGGCGGCGGTCGCGTGCATCGTCCCCTCGGACGAGGACCCGGGCGCGCGCGAGGCCGGGGTCATCGACTACATCGAGGGTCTCCTGGCCACGGATGATGACGTCGATACGGACATCAGCCCCCGGGAGAAGAAGGAGTACGCCAACTTCCTCCTTGGTAGCATGGGCGGCCGCACCGAAGAGCAGCAGGCCACGCTGTTCAAGCTCAACGGTCTGGGCAGCCGGCACCGGCAGGCGTATCGCGATGGGGTGGTAGAGCTGGACCGGCTGGCCGCGGAGCTGGACCCGGGAAAGAATTTCTGCGGGCTGGACGAAGCCGGGCAGGACCGGGTGCTCACGGCCCTCGATGAACGGAAAGATCCGTTCTTCGCCCTTCTGTTAACCCACACCATGGAGGGTTTCTACGGCCATCCCAGGCACGGCGGCAACAGGGACCAGGTGGGATGGCAGATGCTTGAGTACCCTGGTCCCAGCTTTCCGCACGGCAACGAGACACCTTACGGCTGGTACGACGAGAACGAGCCCGAAGACTTCCCTCACGCCAAGAAGGACCGGTCGTCCTAGCCCGATATCCAGCGCCAAAGAGGAGACAGATGGCAAAGCACGAGACAGTCGACGTCTGCATCGTCGGGGCCGGGGCTTCGGGCCTGGTGGCGGCCAAGGAACTGACCGAGGCGGGTATGACCGTGTGCGTCCTGGAGCGGGGCCCATGGTACAAGCGGGAGGACTTCGCCCTGGGCGACGAGCTGGTCTACAAGCGGCGCAACTTCTTCTGGCCCACGGTGGAGCTGGAGCCGCGCACCTGGCGGGCCGACCCGGACAGCCCCACCGAGCTTCTCTCCACCAAGACCCAGACCTTCTCCAACGCCATGTGCGTGGGCGGCGGCACCATCCACTACAGCGGGCTATCCTGGCGCTTCCACGAGTCGGACTTCCGCGTGAAATCCGAGGACGGCCCGGTGGCGGGCACCACCATCGAGGATTGGCCCATCTCCTACGACGACATGGAGCCCTTCTACGAGAAGGCGGAATGGACCGTCGGCGTGTCGGGCAAGGGCTGGTCCAATCCCTTCGACCCGCCGCGCAAGCGCGACTACCCGGTGGGGCCGGCGGCGCGCAACAGCCCCGGAGCCGCCCTGGAGAAGGGCGCCCGCAAGCTCGGCCTGCACCCCTTTCCGACGCCGCTGGCCATACTCACCGGCGACTATGACGGCCGTCCGGGCTGCATCGGCAAGGGGATGTGCTCGTCCTACGGCTGTCCGGTGGGGGCGAAATCAAGCACCCTGGAGTCGCTGCTGCCCAAGGCGCTGGCCACCGGGCGTCTGGAGATCCGGCCCCTCTGCCTGTCGCGGGAGATCACCCTGGACCGGGAGGGGAGGGCCTCCGGGGTGACCTACTTCAACGCGGAGGGCGAGGAGGAGCATCAGCCGGCCCGCCTGGTGGTGATGGCGGCGGGCGGCGTGGAGACGGCCAGGCTGCTGCTGCTGTCCGAGTCCGCGCGGTTCCCCCAGGGGCTGGGCAACCGTAGCGGCCTGGTGGGCAGGAACCTCATGTTCCATTCCCCGGGGGTGACCCTGGTGGTGACGTTTCCCGAGCCGCTGGACGGGCACAAGGGGACCTCCAGCACTCGGGTGCTCCAGGACTTCTACAAGAGCGACGCCAGGCGGGGGTTCATCCGCGGCGGCTTCATGCACCCCCGGGCCCACGGCGGCGACCCCATCGAGCTGGCGCTGAGGCCCATCCACGGCAAGCGCTGGGGCCAGGAGCACAAGGACTCCATGCGCGAAACCTGGCGCCACTACCTGCACAGCCACTGCACCGGCGAGAGCCTTCCGGTGGAGAGCAACGCCGTGGACCTGGACCCCGAGGTGACGGACTGCTACGGCCTGCCGGTGGCTCGCATTACCTACACCAGCCACGAGAACGACGTGCGGCTGGCCACCTACCTGGGCGAGCGTTCACGGGAGATCTACGAGGCCGCGGGGGCGGCCCGTATCATCGTGCCCAAGCCCGAGACCCGCAAGCTCCACAACCACCAGATGGGTTCCTGTCGCATGGGCAACGACCCCGAGTCGTCGGTGGTGGACAAGTGGTGCCGCTCCCACGACGTGCCCAACATCTTCATCGTCGACGCCAGCGTGTTCGTGACCGGCGCTGGTCTCAATCCCACCCTCACCATCCAGGCCAACGCCTTCCGGGTCTGCGACTACATGGTGGCGGAAGCGCGCAAGGGCGACCTCATCCACTGAAGTGCATTTGCCGCGGTGGCTCCTTTTTTGCGTGCCGGTGTGAGGGGGTCCGTGATCCGCCGTCACGACCCCGGGACACTAGGCACCGGTCCGGTGCGTTCGGCGGCATTGTCGCGTGGAGACCAATGAGCGCCGCAGAGAGGGTACTCAGGGACATATTCGGCTTCGACGCGTTCCGCCCCGGGCAGCAGCCTGCCATCGAGGCGCTGCTCGCCGGACGTCACGTGCTCACGGTGATGCCCACGGGCTCGGGCAAGTCGCTGTGTTTCCAGGTCCCGGCGCTGGCGTTGGGCGGCCTCACCGTCGTGGTGTCGCCGCTGGTGGCGCTGATGCAGGACCAGGTGGCCGCCCTGCGCCTCGCCGGGGTGGCGGCGGACACCATCAACTCGGCCAACGAGCGCGCCCGGAACGTCGCCGCCTGGCGCCGGGCCTCGGCCGGTGAGACGCGCCTCCTCTACATGGCCCCCGAGCGGCTGATGACCGAGCGCATGCTGGAGGCCCTGGGCCGGCTTCCCGTCAGCCTGTTTGCCGTCGACGAGGCTCACTGCATCTCGCAGTGGGGCCCTTCCTTCCGTCCCGAATACGAGGATCTGTGCCGTCTGCGCCATCTGTTTCCAGGCGTCCCCATCGCGGCGCTCACCGCCACCGCCGACGCCATCACCCGCGAGGACATCGCCGGGCGCCTGTTCGGCGGCGAGGTGGAGTCCTTCGTCCTGGGCTTCGACCGCCCCAACATCCGGCTGGCGGTAGAGATGAAGCGCGACTGGAAGCGCCAGTGCCGGAACTTCGTCGCCCGTCACGCGGGTGAGAGCGGCATCGTCTACTGCCTGTCGCGACGAAAGACGGAGGAAACCGCGGCGTTGCTCGAGGCCGACGGCGTCCGCGCGCTTCCCTATCACGCCGGCATGGAGAAGGGGGACCGGGAAGCCCACCAGAACGCCTTCATGACCCATCCGGGAGTGGTCATCGTCGCCACCATCGCTTTCGGCATGGGCATCGACAAGGCGGACGTGCGTTACGTCCTGCACACCGATCTGCCCGGCAGCATCGAGGCCTACTACCAGGAGATCGGCCGCGCCGGCCGCGACGGCGAGCGCGCGGAAGCCCACATGCTCTACGGTCTCGCGGACATCCGCATGCGGCGGCAGTTCATCGAGGAGGAGGACGCGGGAGACGAGCGCAGGCGGCGGGAGCACAAGCGGCTCGACGCGTTGCTGGGTTACTGCGAGGCGCCGGCCTGCCGGAGGGTGACGCTGCTGGAGTATTTCGGCGAGCGGATCGAGCCGTGCGGCAACTGCGACGTCTGTCTCGACCCGGCGGAGCGGGTGGACGGCACCGAGGACGCCCGCAAGGTCCTTTCCGCGGTGTACCGCACCGGTGAACGGTTCGGCGCGGCGCATGTCATCGACGTCCTGCGCGGGACCGCGACGGAGAAGGTCGAACGCGCCGGCCACCACCTGCTGCGCACCTTCGGGATGGGCGCCGGCGTAGGCAAGAACGAATGGCGCTCCCTTATCCGCCAGATGGTGGCCACGGGCATGCTGCGGCTCGACATCGGAGGCTACGGCGGCATCTCCATCACCGGCAAGGGCCGCGAGCTGCTTCAGGGCGAGAGCGTGTTCCTGTACCGGCGGGATACGGTGCCCGCCCGGCCGCCCGAGCCCGCGCGGGAAGCGAAGGGGCGGCGCCGGACGGAACCCGAGGACGGTCCGCTCACCGCCCCCGAGGCGGCCCTGCTGGACGCGCTCAAGGCGTTGCGGCTCCGGCTGGCCAGGGAGCGCGATGTCCCCGCCTATATCGTGTTCTCCGATCGGACGCTCATCGACATGACGCGCCGCAAGCCCCGGACCGAGGAGGAATTCGCCGAGGTGAACGGGGTGGGGGCCGCGAAGCTCGCGGCCTTCGCGGCACCTTTTCTGGCCGCCATAGAAGGCGTGCTGGCCGATGACGGCTGACGGCGCTGTCTTCTCTTCCCTCAGCGGCTACGCGTGAGCTTGGGATCGAAGATGTCGCGCAGGCCGTCCCCCAGGAGATTGATCCCGAGGACGGTGATGAAGATGGCGATGCCGGGGAAGATGGTGAGCCACGGCGCGCGGTACATATAGCTGCGGCCTTCACTCAGCATGGAGCCCCAGGTGGGGATGCTGGGCGGGACGCCGAGTCCCAGGAAGCTCAGGCTCGCCTCGGTGATGATCACCACCGCCATGGCGAAGGTGGCGATGACCATGACGCTGGGGAGGGTGTTGGGGATGACGTGGCGCAGAATGATGTAGCGGTTGCTGGCTCCGAGTGCCCGCGCGGCCTGGACGAACTCGCGTTCCTTGAGCGATAGCACCTCGCCGCGCACCACCCGGCAGTACTGAACCCAGCGGCTCAGCACCAGCGCGATGATGAGGTTGAGCAGGCCCTGTCCCAGGAAGGCCATGATGGCGATGGCCAGCAGCAGGAAAGGGAAGGCGAGGAAGATCTCGGTGGTCTTGTTGATGGTCTCGTCGATCAGCTCGCCGAAATACCCCGCCACCGCGCCCAGGAAGCAGCCCAGTATCCCGGCCAGGAAGACAGTCGCCGCCCCTACCATCAGCGAGATGCGCGAGCCGTAGATGACCCGGCTCATGAGGTCCCGACCCAGGTTGTCCGTGCCCATGATGTGAGGGTTCGTGGTCAAGTCCAGGGAAGGCGGACGCAGACGCTGCTCGAGGCTCTGCTCCTGGGGATCGTACGGCGCCAGCAGGGGAGCTCCCAGCCCGCAGATGCACAGCAGCGCCACGATGATACCGCCGCTTATAACCTTCGCGTAGCGCCGCCAGCCGATCACAGCCGTATCCTCGGGTCGACCCAGGTGTACAGCAGGTCCACCATCAGGTTGACGAAGAAATAGACCAGCGCGAAGAAGAAGATGACGCCCTGGGCCAGCTTGTAGTCACGGGTGGTGATCGACTGGATGAGCAGGCTCCCGATGCCGGGCCAAGAGAACACCGTCTCGGTAATGACCGAACCGCTCAGCAGCGCGCCGAGTTGCAGGCCCAGGATCGTGATGATGGTGATGAGGGCGTTACGGAGCGTGTGTTTCCAGATGACCGTTCTTTCGCTCAGCCCCTTGGCCCGGGCGGTGGTGATGTAGTCCTGCCGGATGACCTCCAGCACGCTGGAGCGCGAGATCCGCGTGATGATGGCGGCGAAGCTCGTTCCCAGGGTGATGGCGGGCAGCAGGATGTGCTTGACCGCGTCCCAGAACGCCGCAAGGTCGCCGGCGATCAGCGCGTCCACCAGCACGAGGTTGGTCACCGGGACGACGTTCACCCCGTAGGTCAGGCGCCCGGCCACCGGCAGCCAGTTCAACTGGCCCCCCAGGAAAAAGATCAGCATGATGCCGAGCCAGAAGTTGGGCACGGAGATGCCCACCAGCGCCACGGTCATGCCCGAGTGGTCCCACAGGGAATTGTGCTTGATGGCGGAGTAGACGCCGATGGGGAGCGCGATGAGGATGGCCACCAGCATGCTCGCCAGCGCCAGCTCCACGGTGGCCGGCAGCCGCTCCGCCACGAGCTGGGTCACCGGCTCTCCGTAGCGCATGGACTCGCCGAAGTTCCCCTGGACGGCCTGCGATATGAATTGCCAGTACTGGATGATGATGGGCTGGTCGAGCCCCCACTCGCGGGTGACCTCCTCGATCTCGTGGGGCTCCGCGTCTTCCCCGAGCAGCAGCGTCACCGGGTCCCCCGGCGCGAGCTGCATCAGGAAGAAGACCAGAAAGGACATCCCGATCAGGACGGGGATGGCCCCGATAAGCCTGCGTCGAATCATTCGAAGTTACAGTCCCATCTGCGCCAGAGAGCGGTCAAGCCGGTCCAGCGCCTCGTCCACGTGCTCTTTCGTGACATTCAGGGCGGGAGTGATACGGATCACGTTGCCCATGAGGCCGCCCTTGCCGATCAGCAGCCCGTTTCGTTTCGTCAGCTCGAACAGCCTCGCCACCGCCTCCGGGCTCGGGGTCTTGTCCGGCCCCACCATTTCGATGCCCTGCATGAGACCCATGCCGCGGATGTCGCCTATAAGGGGATACTTCTCCCCGAGTGCTTCGAGGCCGTCCCGGAGTTGTCGGCCCCGTTCGGCCGCGTTGGCGACAAGGCCGTCGTTCTCGATGACTTCGATGGTGGCCAGCGCCGCGGCGCAGGTCACCGGGTTGCCCCCGAAGGTGGAAAGGGAAAGCCCCTTGACGCTGCCGGCGACCTCCGGCCGGGTGATGGTGCCACCGATCGGAACCCCGTTGGCCATGCCTTTGGCGAAGGTCATGATATCCGGCTCCGCGTCCCACTGCTCGATGCCGAACATCTTGCCGCCGGTCCGGCCCCATCCGGTCTGCACCTCGTCGCAGATGAACAGGCCGCCGTACTTGTGGACGATGGCGGCCACCTCCTTGAAGTATTCCTTGGGCGGGGTGATGAATCCGCCGACTCCCTGGATCGGCTCGGCGATGAACGCGGCCAGCTTGCCGGAGGTGGCGGTCTGGATGGCGCTCTCGAGATCCTTGGCGCACTTGAGGTCGCAGCTCGGATAGGTGAGGCCGAAGGGGCAGCGGTAGCAGTAGGCGTTGGGGATGTGGTGGACATTGGGGCTCGAAGTGGGAGTCAGCCGCCACGCATAGTTCCCCGTCAGGCTCATGGCCAGCTGAGTACGGCCGCTGTAGCTGTGGCGCAGGGCGACGATGTCCTGGGCGCGGGTGTAGAGCTGCGCCACCAGCACGGCGGTCTCGTTGGCTTCCGTGCCGCTGTTGGTGAAGAAGGACTGCTTGAGCGCTCCGGGCGTGATGGCCGCGAGCTTCTCCGCCAGACGGACGTGCGGTTCGGTGGGGTAGAGCGCGGAGGTGTGCTGGACCTTGCGGACCTGTTCCTCGATGGCCGCCACGACCCTGTCGTTGCAGTGGCCGACGCTGATGGTGACGATGCCGCCGAAGAAGTCCAGGTACTCCCGTCCGTCCACGTCGTAGACCAGGGAGTCCTTGGCCCGGTCCACCACCAGCGGCTCCTCGTAGTAGTTGGCCACGCAGGAGAACAGGTACTCCTTGTGCTTGGCCAGGATCTCCTGCTGCTTGCCGTTTTCCGTTCGACTCATGGGGAACGCCAACCTAACACAAAGCCTTTGAGACGGTCAAAGTTGGCGGCTGTACGGGCAAGGGACACTAGCGGGCCTCGCTGTAGAGCCGCTTCAAGGTCGCCGGCTGAACTCCGGCAAGGTAGAGGAGCTTCAGCGTCCACATGAGCAGGATGGTCCGCACCGGGCCGTGCTGTTCCCACCGCCGGGCCGAGCTCACCACCCGCGACCGCAGACAGGCGATCCGGCCCTCCCTCTTGAGCGCGCGCGAGAACGCCACGTCTTCCATGATGGGCATCTCGGGAAAGCCGCCCAGTCGCTCGAACACGGTCTGCCGCACGAAGATGGCCTGGTCCCCGGTGGCCACCCGGGTCACGCGCGAGCGGAGGCTGATCATGCGGCCGACGACCCGGAGCAGCGGCCGCGCGCTGTCCAGCCGGATGTCGAAACGGCCGCCCACGCACGCCGGGTCGGTCATGCAGCCTTCGAGGTCGAGCCTCGCGGTGGCCGGGAGAGTGGTGTCGGCGTGAAGGAAGAGGAGCAGCTCGCCGGTGGCGTGCCGCGCGCCTTCGTTCATCTGCGCGGCGCGCCCTCGGGAGGACGTCACCAGCCGGGCCGGGCCGTCGCGCACGATCTCCGCCGTGCGGTCCGTGCTGCCGCCGTCCACGACGATGATCTCATGGGGTTCGATGCGTCGCAGGTCCTCGACGGCGCCACCGATGGCGCGCTCCTCGTCGAGGACGGGGATGATGATGGAAAGCCGCATGGACGGGGCGTCCGCCGGCCGGGCTGTCCGAGTGTCAGACCAGGGCGCCGCCGCAACTGCTGCCGGTTCCGGCGGTGCAGGCGTAGCAATGGTTGCCGGTGAGGATGGTCTGGTCCTCGAAGTCCGCCGCCGAGAAGTCCCGGATGTGGGGAGTCTTTCCGTTGGTCCGGCCCAGCGGCATGTCGAGCATCTGGTTGAAGTCGCAGTCGTACACCGACCCGTCCCAGCCTACGCTCAGGAGGTCGCGGCACATGACTTTCTCCACCGTGTCGCCGTTGAAGTTGTCTTCCAGGAGTTGGAGGTAGTCGTCGTATTGCCCCCGCTGCTTGAGGAACTTCTTGAAGCGCGTGATGGGCATGTTGGTCAGGCAGTAGAGGTGGTTGAAGACGATGCCGAAGTCGTCGCCGAGCATTCGCCGATAATCCCCCTCGAGCTCCTCCTGCGGCGGCGGCAGGTAGTTGCCCATGGGGTTGTAGACGAGGTTGAGCTCCAGGCCCGAGTCGGGCTGGCCGTAGCCCAGGCGGTTGAGCTCCTGAAGCCCCCGTACGCTCAGCTCGAAGGTGCCGTTGCCGCGCTGGCTGTCGACGTTCTCCCTGGTGTAGCAGGGTAGCGAGCAGACCACCTCGACCCGATGGCGCTTGAAGAACTCGGGCAGGTATTCCTTCCCCTCCTCGTAGAAGACCGTGAGGTTGCAACGGTCCATCACGTGACGTCCCAGCTCCTTGCAGGACTCCACCAGGTAGTCGAAGTGGGGGTTCAGTTCCGGCGCGCCGCCGGTGATGTCCACGGTGGGGATATCCGAGTTTTCGAGAAAGCGCAGCAGGTCGTCCACGGTGCCACGCTCCATCATTTCCTTCCGCCCGGGCCCGGCCTCCACGTGACAGTGGAAGCACGATTGGTTGCAGTACTTCCCCATGTTGACCTGGAGCACCTGCAGCTTCTGCTTCCGCAGTGAGCGGCCGCTGGCCCTGACCTTGTCATCGAAATATTGCGTCGCAGCCTCCCGGGCACCGGAATTGGCCCGCGTACCATAGAACCTTGCGCAGTGTTGCAATTGGGTCTGTCTTGGTCAAGACTTGCAGCGATTTTTCTTGGGCCCGACGTGGGCCGCCGAGAGGCGAGCCGACCGCCTTCCGAGGTTTTGGAATCGCTCGTGACAGCCGGATGAAGGAGGCAGCGTGGATCCTCTGTCGAAGGAAATTCTGACGTTCTGGTTCGGCACCCTGGACCTGAGCGTCGAGATGGAAAAGCGCCAGGTATGGTTTCGGTCAACGCCGGAGTTCGATCGTTACCTCGTCGATCACTACACCGGGGTCCACGAGAGGGCGGCCGCCGGGGAGCTCGACCATTTCAAACAGACGCCGGAAGATTGCCTGACGCTGATCATGGCCCTGGACCAGTTCCCGCGGAACATCTACCGCGGCACGCCCCGCGCCTTCGCCACCGACCCCAAGGCCCGTGAAATCGCCGCCTACGCCCTCGATGCCGGCTACGACCGGGGCTTTGCGCGCTGGCCGAGGACCTTCATCTACTTGCCGTTCGAGCACAGCGAGCGGCTGGCGGACCAGGAACGGGCGCTGGTCCTCTACCGTGGCCTCGACAACGAGGATTCCATGCGCGCCGCCGTCGGGCATCACGCGGCCATCAAGCGCTTCGGCCGTTTCCCGCATCGCAACGCCGTCCTCGGACGCCTCAACACCCCGGAAGAGGAAGAGTACCTCAAGGACCCGCCCCTGTGGGGCAAGACCGCGGCGGAAGCGGCGGAGTTGGAAGCGCGGAAGGCGGCCGCCAAGGCGGACGGGTAGAAGAGCTCCGCGGAGTCGCTGGCGTTGTCGTCGATGAGTTTCGAGATTCCGGTTACACGCGTTCCGCAGCCTAAGCCCAAGCCACGGGATGATCAGCTCGGCTTCGGCCAGGTGTTCACGGACCACATGTTCCTCATGGACGCGGCAGGGGATACGGGGTGGTCCGACCCGCGCATCGTACCCTACGGCCCGCTGGAGCTGGAGCCCGCCACGGTGGTGCTGCACTACGCGCAGAGCATTTTCGAGGGACTCAAGGCGTACCGCGGGGAGGATGACGTCGTCCGGCTGTTCCGCCCCGACCGGAACATCGCCCGTTTCAACCGCTCGGCGGCGCGGTTGTGCGTGCCTGTCATCGATCCGGAGCTGTTTCTGGCGGCCCTGAAACAACTCGTGGCGGTGGACCGGGAATGGGTGCCCCGGGCGCCCGGGACCTCGCTGTATGTCCGGCCGGTGGCCTTCGCCAGCGACCCCGACCTGCACGTCCGGCCCTCCCGCACCTACCGGTTCTTCATCATTCTCTCGCCGGTGGCCGCCTACTACGCCGAAGGGTTCAACCCGCTGAGGATCCGCGTGGAGGACGGATACGCGCGCTCGGTCAGGGGCGGGACCGGCGCAGCCAAGACCGCCGGGAACTATGCCGGCAGCCTGCTGGCCGGCGAGGAAGCCCAGCGCGACGGATTCGCCCAGGTGCTGTGGCTGGACGGAATTCACCAGGAGTACATCGAGGAAGTGGGCTCGATGAACATCGCGTTCGTGATCGGGGACGAGCTCGTCACACCGCCGCTCACCGGCACGCTGCTCGAGGGCGTGACACGCGAGTCCGTGCTTCAGCTTGCGAGGGACTACGGCATGAGCGTGGCCGAGCGGCCGGTGACCATCGCCGAGCTGCTCGCCGCCGCGCGCAGCGGCACCTTGCGGGAAGCCTTCGGCACGGGTACCGCCGCGGTCATCTCGCCGGTGGGCGAGCTCGCCTACAGGGGCGAGCGGTTTCGTGTTCGAGACGGCGAGGTGGGTCCGCTGTCGCGGCGCCTGTTCGACGACCTGTCGGACGTCCAGCGCGGCCGCCGGCCGGACCGGCATGGCTGGATGGTGCCCGTGGAAGATTGACGGGGGAACTCATGAACTACGGTTGGATGGAAAGTCCGGTGGGTGATCTGTTGATCGTTGCCGACGAGGCGGCGGTCAGGATGATCGGCTTCCGGAAGGGACAGCATCCCGGCAAGGTCAAGGAGGGCTGGCGGGAGGGCGGTTCGCTCGTAGCGGAGGCCGGGCGGCAACTCGACGAATACTTCGAGGGGCGCCGCCGGCGGTTCGATCTGCCGCTGGCTCCGTCAGGCACCCCGTTCCAGTTGCGCGCGTGGAAGATGCTTCAGGACATCCCCTACGGCGCCACCCGCTCCTATGGCGAGCAGGCGCGGGCCATGGGACAGCCCCGGGCCGTGCGCGCGGTGGGGGCGGCCAACGGGCGCAATCCCATCGCCATCATCGTTCCCTGCCACCGGGTCATCGGCGGGGACGGCGGGCTGACGGGCTACGGCGGCGGGCTGGACGTCAAGCGGTTCCTGCTCGAATTGGAGCGGCCCCAACTGACCTGAACTGTCAAGGTCTGGACCCCCCGGCACACCCGTGAACGGAGAAAACGGAGCGGAACCATGAGACTGGAGAATCGCGTTGCCCTCGTGACTGGGGCGGCCACGGGCCTGGGGCGGGTCTATGCGGTGCGGCTGGCCAAGGAAGGTGCTCACGTCTGCGCCGCGGACATGAACTTCGCCGGCGTCCAGGGCACCGCCCGGCTGGTGGCGGCCGAGGGCCGCAAGGCCCTGGCGGTGGAGATGGACGTCACCGACGAGCAGCAGACGTTGGACGGGGCGAAGAAGGCTTTCGACCACTTCGGCAGCATCGACATCCTGGTGAACAACGCCGGCATCGTGCGCAACACGCCGCGGGTCCCCATCGAGGAAACCGACGTGGCGGACTGGCACCGGATCATCGCGGCCAACCTCACCGGGACGTTCCTGGCCACCCGCGCGGTGGTGCCCTACATGAAGCGATCGAGCAAGGGGAAGATCATCAACATCAGCTCCAGCGTGGCGCTCCACGGCCGCACGCTGAGCCATCAATACGCGGCGTCGAAGATGGGGGTCATCGGCCTGACCCGGGCGCTGGCCGCGGACCTGGGCCCTTTCAACATCAACGTGAACGCCATCGCGCCGGGAGGTGTGGACACGTCACAAGTGCGGGAGGCGCCGGAGACGCCGTCCGAGCACATGCTGCGGCAACGCTGCATCGAACGGCATCTCTTGCCCGGCGACTTGGACGGCGTGGTGGTCTTCCTGGCCTCCGACGACAGCGACATGATCAGCGGGCAACTCGTCAACGTGGACGGCGGCCGCGTCTTCATTGCCTGACCGCCGCCGTACGAATGCGTCGATACGTTGTCGGGGGGGGGGGGGGGGTGAAAACCCCCCCCCCCCCCCCCCCGGGGGTGGGGATAATAA
>JAPPHF010000074.1:16786-18308 GCA_028821115.1 Deltaproteobacteria bacterium
CTACCCGGGTAGGGGAAACCTACCCAGGGTAGGTGGCTTTCGCCTGCCGGCCGTGGCCCTTCTTTCCCACCACCTTGCCATCGCGGTAAACAGTGGTCCCGCGCACGAACGTGCGCACGGGCCAGCCCTTCAGCGTGCGGCCGGCGTAGGGCGACCAGCCGACGAGGCTGAGCACGTCCTCGTCGCGGATCTCCTTTTCGGCGTTCAGGTCCACCAGCGCCAGGTCGGCGTCATAGCCCACCTCGATGCGGCCCTTGTTGTGGACCCCGAAGATCTGCGCGGGTCTCGTGGAGGTGGCCTCCACCACCCGTTCCTGTGAAATCTTGCCCTTGGACGCGGCATCGAACAGGAGGCTCATATAGTACTGCGCGGACGGCGTCCCGGTGTGGGCCTTCCAGCCGTCCTCCCAGCCGATCTCCTTTTCCTCGCGGGTGTGCGGCGCGTGGTCGGTGGCGACGATGTCGATGGTGCCGTCGCACAGGCCGCCCCACAGGGCCGGCGCGTTCTCCTCCGGCACCCAGTAGGAGAGGGCGTAGGAGCCCAGGCGCTCGATCTCGCTCCAGTCCGATCCCAGGAAGATCCCCCAGGGGTTGACCTCGGCGGTGACCCTCTGGCCGGCGTCCTTGGCCCGCCGGATCATGTCCACGGTGCCCGCGGTCTGGACGTGCAGCAGGTGCAGGTGCACGCCGGTGGCTGCCTGCAGGCGGATGAGGAACTGGATGGCGGTCTCCCAGATGACCCCGTCATGGGCGGCATAGGCCTTGGCGTAGGCCAGGCAGTCGCGCTCGCCCCGGTCCCAGTACTTCTTCTCGATGTAGTCCATCAGGGGCTGGTCGTGGGGATGGAACATGATCGGCACGTTGGCCGCGGCGCACGCCTCCATGATCTCCATGATCTTGCCGTGGTCGTGGACGCCGATGCCCGGCATGTGCGGATAGTCCCGTCCCGTGTCCACCACCATGAACACCTTGAATGCGCCGATGCCCATCTTGGCCAGCTTGGGGATCTCGTCCGGGATGACGCCGGCCGGGTTTACGTTGAAGTCGATGATCGACTCGCGTTCGTAGACCGAGAACAACTGTTCGAGACGCTCCACCGTGTTGGGCGGCGGCGTCACGTTGGGCATGGCCACCGAGGTGGTGACGCCCCCGGCGGCGCACTGCATGGTGGCGGTGTGGATGTTCTCCTTGTAGTCGTAGCCGCCGGGATCGCCGCCCTCGCGGTGATGCGAATGCATGTCCACCGCGCCAGGGATCAGCGCCAGCCCGGAGGCGTCCACCACCTCGTTCGCCTCGGGTTCGGCGCCGGGCTGGTAGATTCCGGCGATGAGGCCGTCCTGGACGCCTACCGAGGCGGTGTAGCGGCCTTTGGCATGGATAATATCGGCATTGGAAATCAGCACGTCGAGCATGGGAAGTTCTCCTTGGTTGCTGTCGGCGTCGTTCGATGTCGCTTCGCTTGCGCTCCGCTAAGCCTGTCCCGAGCTTGTCGAAGGGCTCAAGGCCGAACGGCGCCGTTGAAG
>JAPPHF010000174.1 GCA_028821115.1 Deltaproteobacteria bacterium
CTGGACACCTCCTTCTCTCACTCTTTAGGTGTCCACCAAATCGGGTCAACCCCATTCATCGTCGTCGATCGGTCGCGCCTGCTCCAGCAGCTTGCGAGCGTCGTGCAACCGACCCGCCTTGAAGAGCAGTCGTCCGGCCCGGACTTCCGAAATTTCGATGCCTCCGGTCGCAACGTCTCCAGCGCCACTTGACCGCGCACCGCCAACCAGCAGCGTCGCCGCCACAACGCAGACGAGCCCGAGAAAGGTTGGGTTCAGAGCGCTCTTCCCTACCGCGTGAATTCGTCAACGCGGCCCGGCTACTCCTTTGTGCCGGCGAAATAGCCGTTCAACAGCCTGTTGCCTGTAGCACTGTCCGCTTCGAAAACACCGCCTACCTCCGCTGCTTCGGGGCCGAAAAATGCACCGATTACCTCGCCGTTGCTGTACTGGGCCAAGATCTCCGACCCGGCGAGATTGTGGGCCGAAATACTGCTGCCGTCGATCATGCCGTTGAAGCGAAGTCGGCCTGACGCAGCCTCGTAGTCGCGGCTACGATCGCCAGGGCGGGTCTGTAGGCGGGCGATCTCGCCACGGACACTGGAGTTGGCGAAATCCGCAGTCAAGGTAAGCTCACCTCTCAAGTCGGTGACTGACTCGTGACCTGACCGAACAGCCGCATCGGTTGGCCACTCGCGTGCCCGCATACGTCCGGCATAGCTGGCCATGCCGGTGGTCGGCATGTCCTCTGTCCTCCTCCCATAGATGATTTGACCGAACGTCGTGGACGACGACAGCGGCCAATCGAACGACCAATTGCCGATGTCGAGATATCGGTACTCGTTGTCGAACACGTCCACCCGAAACGTGCCGTCATCCGTTTCCTTCCTGTAGTGCCGCCGATCCACGACGAAATCCTCTCCGTCCAGATCGACGGTCCGTCTCTGCCCGTCAACGACATAGGTAATCCTGAATCCGTTGTCGGTTGACTCGACGGTGGGCCGTTCAACGTCGGCAAACAATCTCGTGTTCTCATCGCCCTCAATGTTCTCATCACCCTCGTCCCTGTAGACACCAGTCACCAGAGCCATCGGGCTGTCGCTGACCAGCGCTTCCCCGAGCCCTGGCTCCAACTCGTTCAATATTCTCCCAACCGCCTGAACCGCCGCATCGTTCAGTTCATCTCGCCAGGAATGTCCTTCTCCCTTCACCAAGGAGAGCCTCGCATCGACTCCTAACTCCTTCAACCTTTTTACGTAGTTCTGGCTTTCTTCCGGCGAGACGTCGGTGTCGTGAGTCCCCGTCAGGGCAACAACCTTCACAGAGCTGTCGAAACCATCTATCACGTCCAGTGGTATTTCACTCAGTATGCGGGAACCTTGCCTATACCTCCCACCCGCCAACACCACACCATCTACCAAACCGTCGTATCTGCCCAGTATCACCCCAAGCTCTCTTGCCCCGGCGGAATGACCCACGGCGATGACGTGTTCCGGCGACAACTTTCTTTTCAGATTTTGTATTGTCATTGCCAATAAATCGTTATTCTCCGGCGTATTGAAGTCGCGCCGCTCATGGTTACTTCCCGGGCTGACTCGCCCCTCTTGATCGTAGTATCCCGGGGCGAGTACGGCCACCACCGTGGCGTCCGGCATTCGTTGCGCGATTTCTCTTGCGCGATGGTACATGTAATCAGACGGGCCGAGGCTGCGGCTGACGGTGCCGTGAAGCATCACGATCAAGGCCTTTCCGCCATTGCCGTAGGCCTGCCCGCTTAGGGGTTCCAGCCCGACTCTCGCCGCCTCCTCGCGGAAGTCTTCGATATTCTTGCCTACAACGTATCCATAGAGATTGCGGCCGTGGGACTCCGGGCCGTCGCCCGCCCGTTCGGCGGATACCACCGCACCCACCTCATTTGCATTCGGCCCATAGAACTCGCCCAGAATCCACCCCGTGAAGTCTTTGAGGCTTTCGTCGAAGGAAGCATCCGGATCAGTGTCCTTCCCAGTCAGTGTAGCGGTGAACTGTCCATTTACGATTCGGCCATCGGTTATCTCGAAACTGCTGGTGCGCCAGTCCGCCGCTGCGCCGGAAAGGGTCCCGAGGTGTTTGCGTATAGCATCAATTTTCCCATTCACTTCGTTCAAGTCGAAATTGGCGACCAAGCGCATAGCGCCAGTTATGTGCTGCCGCACGGAATTGTCGTGATCGTCGGCCTTGTATGCGCGGCCCTCCAAGCGTCCCAGGTAGGTGGCCCTACCTGTCGACGGCAACGTGTCGGTTCTGGCACCGAAAATGAACCAAGCACGGTGCTGCCCAGGAACCGTAGAACGCGAAAGGAATGCGGAGTCCATGTACTGGGAGAAATCCCTGTTTCGGAAGTTATCGTCGTCGTGATCCGTCTTGAACCAGAACCAGTACGTCGTGCCGTCGACACGAATCCGATATTGAACGTCGTTGCGCCTTTCATTTTCGGTGATCGTCAAACTACCCGGTGTTCCGTCAAGGTAGTAATGAACGATATATTCGCCGGCCGCGGTCACTTGAATGGAATTGACCGCGAAGCCGTTGGAGAGCTCGGAACGGCCTGATTCGGACGTCGTGGCAGGGAACGCTCGATACAACGTCGCGCTTAACGTGGGAAACGCATTGTCCGGGTTGTCACGCAATTCCTGCAACGTGTCGGCATCATTTGACGCCACCACGGGTGCCGCGTCGCTGATCGACAGACCAGGACCGGGCCTCAGATCGGCTATGCGAAAGGTAGGCATACCGCCGGTCCTGGGGTATGAGGCCGAGCGGTCATCGGTAACAGTGAATACACAATCAGGGCCGCCAGCGGGACAAGAGATGACGACCTGCCCCTGCTCCTCGGATGTACCCGCGGGAACGGTGAATTCGCCCGGGCTCAGGCCGTGGCCGACCGGCAGAGCCAGGACCAAGGGGCCGGCTTCCACGGCCACTCGCTTTCCGCCACCACCGCCGCAACCGACTAGCGTCATCATGCACAGGCCGAAACCCAACAGGACCAACAGTTCTCCGACCCTTGTGGCAACTTGGTACGTGCGCATGGCTACTCCTTCGAACAGCAGGCTACAACAGACAGCAAACCCTACACCGGCACCCGAGATCACGATTGAGGCCTTGGCCATCGATTGGCGCGCGGGGGTGACTGGAAGCGCCTCGCTACTCATACTCACCCGGACGGGCCTCCGGCTCTTCGGACGACAAACTAACTCGGGGGCACGCTTCCGTGCGCCCCTAAACTTGGTGGACTTCGTGAGATTCGAAGGCCTGCCCGGCCCGGGTGTCAGCGACGAGCCTTCGGCAAGGCGGCGAGCGGCAGCACCAGTTGCACCAACTCCACCTGCCGGGAGATACCGTGCTTGTCCAAGATCCGTTTGACGTGCCAGCGGATGGTGTTCTCGGTCCGGCCCGTCGCGATGGCGATGTCGCGGATGGTTTTTCCTTCAGCCAACAACACCGCAATGTAGGATTCGGCCTTTGTAAGGCCGAGTGCGGCGGCCACCAAGGACGGATCAACAACCACCCGGGTCGCCGGATCGACCACCAGCACAAGCGCGGCGATACGGCGAGGACGTACGTTCGGTTGTCCTTCGACCGTAGGACTGATGTGCAACGCGAGCCGCGGGAAGAGAAGCGGTTGTCCCACCACCATCGAGCCGCTGACGCCCTGGCGGCCGAAAGAGGGGAGGGCACGTGCCACGAGCCTCTGGAGTTCGGCGTCGTCTACTGGCGAGAACGCGTGTAGTAAACCGCCCCGGTCGACCAACCCCTCGCCCTTACGCAGCAGTTCACGGGCACGGTCATTGGCCTCCACGATCCGTCCGCTCCGGTCCAGTTGGATGACGCCGATCCGCGTGTTGTCGAGCAGCTTGGCGAAGGACGAGCCAAGCGCGTCGGCATCGACCAGCGCCTGCCTCATGCGGATGAATTGACGTATGTGGGGCATCAAACCCTTGATCGTCTCGACCTGGGCTGACGACCAGCAGTCACCCTCGATGGGCTCCTCGAGCATCCATCCGATGTGCGAACCTCCCGGCCCATGGAGATGCACATATACGCTATTCTGGGCGTTATAGAGGGGCAATGCTTCGTTGTAGACCAGGGAGGTCGTCATCTCCGCGGGAGAATAGAGCGAGGATATATGAGCCGGTTGGCCGTCAGGCAATTGCAGAGCGCGAGGGATGCGTTCATCCAAGGGATAGTAGACCTCAAAGTATAGACGCTCCAACTCCGTCTGGCGTCGCCCCTCCGAGCAGATCCACCCAAAGAGGGCCTTGGCCCTTTCCGGCAGGCCTCCATCCATGGCCCCCAGGAAACTACCCTTGACCGCGCAGGCTTCATCGATCAGGGCAGAGGTTTCCGGCCAGCGAAAGTCGTCCAACGCCGCTTCGTGCAAAGACGAGAGGATCCGCTGATACAGGTCTTCTTGGCTCACTGCAACTCCCCGGGACAAGCGTCTCCGCGTCGACGCTCCCTTGGCGAGAGCCTCGCCTAGCGGATTCCGAGGTGCCGATTCCTCAGCACTGCTACCGCTCTGCTCCGCCAACGGTGGGAACCGTATATTAAACCAGGCCCTCGGGGACCCCCAATTTTGAGGGTGGGCATCCTACCCCGAACAGGCAGTACGGGATTAGTACGCTTCAATCAAGAACGATGTGGTACGCCCAAGTGTCAACGAAACAAGGCCGAAGTCCCCCAACGCGCGGGTGGCAAGGACGGGAGGAGTGGCGCGAATTCTTGGCGGGCGCTGTTGAAAGCGCAGCGCGTTGCGTCCCGGTTGCCCGGAACGGAAGGGCCAAAAGAAACGAAACGCCGGTCAGGGGAGGTCCGTGCCGCCCATGAGGTAGCGGTCGACTTCCCGGGCGGCGCCGCGGCCTTCGTGGATGGCCCAGACCACCAAGCTCTGGCCGCGGCGGGAGTCGCCGGCGGCGAAGACGTTGCCGACGTTGGTGGCGTACTTGCCGTATTCGGCCTGGGCGTTGGAGCGGGCGTCGCGCTCGACGCCGAGTTGGGTGAGCACCTCGTCCTCGGGGCCAGAGAAGCCCATGGCCAGGAGCACCAGGTCGGCGGGCCACTCCTGCTCGCTGCCTTCCACCGGGCTGAAGGGCGCGTCGTTGGCGGGCTTGCTCCAGTCGAGGTCGATGGTCTGGAGGGCCTTGACGCGGCCGTGGCCGTCGTCGATGAACTTGATCGTGTTGGTGTCGTAGCGGCGGGGGTCGTCGCCGAAGAGCGCCTTGCCCTCTTCCTGGCCGTAGTCGAGCTTGTACACCACCGGCCACTGGGGCCAGGGGTTGTTTGGCGCCCGCTCGGGAGGCGGCTTCGGTATCACGTCGAACTGCTGGAGGCTGCGGCAGCCGTGGCGCAGCGCGGTCCCCACGCAGTCGGTGCCGGTATCGCCGCCGCCCAGCACGATGGTGTGCTTGTCCCTGGCAGAGATGTAGTTGCCGTCGGCGTGGCCTGAATCGAGCAGGCTCTTGGTGTTGGCCAGGAGGAAATCCATGGCGAAGTGGATACCTTCCAGCTCGCGACCCGGTGCGTTGCGGACGAAGTCGTTAGGCTTGGTGGCGCCGGTGCAGATCACCACGGCATCGAACTCCCGCTGCAGCTCGTCGGCGGGCAGATCCTTGCCGACCTCCACGCCGGTGACGAACTCGACGCCCTCGGCCTCCATCTGGTCGAGCCGCCGCCTCACCACTTTCTCCTTGTCGAGCTTCATGTTGGGAATGCCGTACATGAGGAGTCCACCCGGTCGGTCGGCCCTTTCGTAGACGGTGACGTTGTGGCCGGCGCGGTTGAGTTGCGCCGCGCACGCCAGACCCGCCGGTCCGGAGCCGATGACGGCCACCCGCTTCCCCGTCCGCTGAAGGGGCGGCTCCGGTACGATCCAGCCCTCTTCGAAACCCCGGTCGACGATGGAGCACTCGATGGTCTTGATGGTGACCGGGTTGCTGTTGATGCCCAGCACGCACGAGCCCTCGCACGGGGCCGGGCACACGCGGCCGGTGAACTCCGGGAAGTTGTTGGTCTTGTGGAGTTGCGCCAGGGCCTCTTTCCAGTGGTCCCGGTAAACCAGATCGTTCCAGTCGGGGATGAGGTTGTTGAGCGGACAGCCCGAGGCGCCCGGTCCTCGCCCCATGGGCACACCCGTGTGGCAGAACGGAATGCCGCAGTCCATGCAGCGGGCACCCTGCTCCTTCAAGGTTTCCGCCGGCATCGGCAGGACGAACTCGTTCCAGTCCTTCAGACGCTCAAGCGGGTCGCGGTAGGCCTGCTTGCCCCGCTCGAACTCCATGAATCCGGTAATCTTGCCCATAGTAACCCGGAGACGTCACCGAGAACGTCCCCTGCCCCTAGTCCCTCAACGTGTCATGTCCGGCACCCGGCGCTACGGCGAAACCCCGCAGGGCGACCGGCCGGCCGCCTCTACGCTTCGCGGTGCTTCGATGCGTAGGGTCGACTCAGGCCGGGGCGGACGCTGCCGCGCCCGCGGTTTCGGCCTGTTGTGCCTGGCGGGCGGCCATTTCCTGCAAGGCCCGGCGGTAGTCCACCGGCATGACCTTGACGAACGATCCCTGCAGTTCCGGCCAGTGGTCGAGCACGTATTCGCCGCGGTCGCTGCCGGTGTACCGCACATGGTCTTCGATCAGGCCGCGGACGTAGTCTACGTCGTCTTCGCTCTCCAGCGGCCCCAGGTCCACCATCTCCTGGTTGCAGAGCCCCGGGAAGACGCCCTTCTCGTCCAGCACGTAGGCGACGCCGCCGCTCATGCCCGCGGCGAAGTTGCGGCCCACGGGTCCGATCACCACCACGCGACCGCCGGTCATGTACTCGCAGCCGTGGTCGCCGACGCCCTCGATGACGGCCTGTGCGCCGCTGTTGCGCACGGCGAAACGCTCACCGGCGCGACCACGGAAGAAGGCTTGGCCGCCGGTGGCCCCGTAGAGGGCCACGTTGCCGATGATGATGTTCTCGGTCGGGTTGAACGCGGCGTTCTTCGGAGGATACACCGCCATCAGCCCGCCCGACAGCCCCTTGCCGGTATAGTCATTCGACTCGCCTTCGAGCAGGAACGAAACGCCCGGCGCCAGGAACGCCCCGAAGCTCTGCCCCGCCGAGCCGAACAGGTTCACCCGGATGGTGTTGGGAGGCAGTCCTTCCTCGCCGTAGCGGCGCGACACCTCGGCGCTGAGCATGGTGCCGGACGTGCGGTCGATGTTGTGAATTTCGTGGCGGATCATCACCGGCTTGCCCTCTTCGAGCGCCTCCTTCGCCGCTTCCAAGAGCCGCTGGTCGAGCTTCTTGTCCAGCCCGTGGTCCTGCGCCTCGCAGCAGTAACGCGCCACCGAGGACGGCGCCTCCACCAAGGTAAGCAGCCGGGAGAAATCCAGCCCCCTGGCCTTCCAGTGCTCGACGGCCCTTCGGGTGTCGAGGCAGTCCGCGCGCCCGACCATCTCGTTCAGGGTGCGGAATCCCAGGTCGGCCATGATCTCCCGCACCTGCTCGGCGATGAACATCATGAAGTTGACGACGTGCTCCGGCTTGCCGGTAAACATTTTCCGGAGCTCCTCGTCCTGGGTCGCCACGCCCACGGAACACGTGTTGAGGTGGCACTTGCGCAGCATGATGCAGCCGCTGACCACCAGCGCGGTGGTGGCGAAGCCAAACTCCTCGGCCCCGAGCATGCAGGCGATGGCCACGTCCCGGCCGGTCTTGAGCTGCCCGTCGGTCTGCACCACGATGCGGCCCCGCAGGTCGTTCTGCACCAGCACCTGCTGGGTCTCGGCCACGCCCAGTTCCCAGGGGATGCCGGCGTGCTTCATGGACGATTCGGGCGAGGCGCCGGTGCCGCCGTCGTAGCCGCTGATGAGCACGACGTCGGCCTTGCCCTTGGAAACCCCGGCCGCCACCGTGCCCACGCCCACCTCGGCCACCAGCTTCACGTGGATGCGCGCGCGGTCGTTGGCGCACTTGAGATCGTGGATGAGCTGGGCCAGGTCCTCGATGGAGTAGATGTCGTGATGCGGCGGCGGTGAGATCAGGCCGACGCCCGGCGTGGACTTCCGCACCCGCGCGATGGCCTCGAACACCTTGTGGCCGGGCAACTGTCCGCCCTCGCCCGGCTTGGCCCCTTGGGCCATCTTGATCTGCAGGTCGGTGCAGTTGACCAGGTAGTTGCTGGTGACCCCGAAGCGGCCGGAGGCCACCTGCTTGATGGCGCTGTTGCGCCAATCGCCGTTGGCGTCGGGGTAGTAGCGGTCCGGGTCCTCGCCGCCCTCGCCCGAGTTGCTCCTGCCGCCGATGCGGTTCATGGCGATGGCCAGGTTCTCGTGGGCCTCCTTGCTGATGGAGCCGTAGGACATGGCCCCGGTGGAGAACCGCTTGACGATCTCCGACGCCGGCTCCACCTCCTCGATGGGGATGGCCGGCTGCATGGGCCGGAACTCGAACAGGCCCCGCAGCGTCCCGAGCAGCCGGGTCTGGTCGTCGATCTGCTTCGAGTACTCCTGGAAAAGATCGTAGTCCGCGGTGCGCGTGGCGGTCTGGAGCAGCGCGATGGTGTGGGGGTTGAACAGATGGTGCTCGCCGTCCTTGCGCCACTGGTAGTAGCCGCCCACGTCCAGGGTGCCGTCGCTGGCCAGCGCCCGTTCCGGATAGCCGTGATGGTGGTGGCGGCGGTATTCCTGCTCCACCTCGTCGAGTCCGATGCCCTCTATGCGGGAAGCCGTCCAGGTGAAGTACTTGTCGATGACCGACTGCTTGAGGCCGATGGCCTCGAAGATCTGCGCTCCGTGGTATGACTTGATGGTGGAGATGCCCATCTTGGACATGGTCTTCAGGACACCCTTGCCCAGCGCCTTGATCAGGTTGGCCCGGGCCTTCTCTCCGGAGACCTCCGGGAGCAGGCCGTCGCGGCACATCCACTCCACCGTCTCCAACGTCAGGTACGGGTTGATGGCCTCGGCGCCGTAGCCGATGAGCAGGCAGCAGTGCATCACCTCCCGGGCCTCGCCCGACTCCACCACGATGGCGGCGCTGGTGCGCAGCCCTTCACGGATCAGGTAGTGGTGCACCGCCGCGGTGGCCAGCAGGCTGGGAATCTGGACCCAGTCCGGCCCGACGTTCCGGTCGGACAGGATCAGCACGGTGGCGCCCCGTTCCTTGATGGCCCGGCCGGCTTCCTCGCACAGGGCGTCCACGGCCTCCGTCAACGCTCCCGCGGACGCGGACTTCGGAAACACCGCCGGCAGCGTCTCCGCCTTGAGCCCGGGCCGGTCCAGGGCCTTGATGCGGGCCAACTCGCGATTGGTGAGCGTCGGCCGCACGAGCTGGAGCTGGCGGCAATGCTCCGCGGTCTCCGCGAAGAGGTCCTGCTCCGAGCCGACGGACGTGCGCAGGGCGGTCACCAGCTCTTCACGGATGGCGTCCAGGGGCGGATTGGTCACCTGCGCGAAGAGCTGCTTGAAGTAGTGGAACAGCAACTGCGGCCGGTCGGACAGAACCGCGAGCGGCGCGTCATTGCCCATGGAGCCCACCGGCTCTTCTCCCCGCTCCGCCATCGGCCCGATGAGGATCTTGAGCTCCTCGCTGGTGTAGCCGAAGGCGCGCTGGCGTTCCGCCAGGGTTTCCACGTCGAGCCCGGGCACATCTTCCGGCTCAGGCAGGTCCTCCAGCGAAACCATCTTCTCGGAAAGCCACCGGCGGTACGGACGCCGCGTGCTGATCTGGTGCTTGATCTCGTCGTCGTCGATAATGCGCCCTTCCAGCGTATCGATGAGGAAAAGCCGCCCCGGCTGCAGCCGGCCGCGCATCAGAATACGCTCGGGCGCCAGGTCGAGCACGCCCGCCTCGGACGCGCCCACGATGAAGTCATCCTTGGTGACCACGTAGCGGAAGGGCCGCAGCCCGTTCCGGTCCAGGGTGGTGCACACCCGGTCGCCGTCGCAGGCGGCGATGAGCGCCGGACCGTCCCACGGCTCCATGAGACAGGCGTGATAGGCGTAGAATGCCTTCTTCTCGTCCGACATGGTGTCGTGGTTTTCCCAGGCCTCGGGGATCATCATCATCAGCGCGTGCGGCAGCGAGCGGCCGGTGGACACCAGCAGTTCCAGCGCGTTGTCGAATCCCGCGGTGTCGCTGGCCCCCTCGCGGATGATCGGGCTCAGCTTGGCCATGTCGTCGCCGAACAGCGGCGACGAGAACAGCGCCTCCCGCGCCCGCATCCAGTTCTGGTTGCCCCGGATCGTGTTGATCTCGCCGTTGTGGCACAGCATCCGGTAGGGGTGCGCCAGCCGCCACGAGCCCAGCGTGTTGGTGCTGTACCGCGAGTGCACCAGCGCAAGGGCGGAGATGATGGAGTCGTCCGAGAGGTCCCGGTAGAAGGAATCCAGCTGGTCGGCCCGCAGCAGGCCTTTGTAGACCACGGTCTTGCTGGACAGGCTGGAGATGTAGAAGTCGTCCCGGACCTCGACGGCGAGACCCGCGTCCACCGCGTTCTCGATGACCTTGCGGATGACGTAGAGCTTTCGCTCGAACTGGTCCTGGGTTGCCGTCTCCGGGCCGGCGCCGATGAAGAACTGCCGGATGAGAGGCGCCACCTGGGCCGCCACCTCGCCGCACTGGGTAAAGTCCGCGGGCACGTCGCGCCACCCCAGGAACTCCTGACCCTCGTCCCGGACGGTGGTCTCGACCACCCGCTCGCACCACTGGTGGTGATCCGTCTCCCGCGGGAGGAAGACCATGCCGACGCCGTAGCTGCCCGGATCCGGCAGGGAGATACCCATGGGAGCGCAATGCCGCTGGAAAAAGGCGTGGGGAATCTGAAACAGGATGCCGGCGCCGTCGCCGGTATGGGGGTCGCATCCGCACGCGCCGCGATGCTCGAGGTTGATCAGGACGTCAACGGCGTGCCGGATGATGTCGTGGGACTTCCGGCCGTCGAGATTGGCCACGACGCCCACGCCGCACGCGTCGTGCTCATGAGCCGGGTCGTAGAGTCCTTGATACTTCTTCTTCATGTCGAACAGCCTGTGACAAGATGGCCCGCTTCCCGTCTTGTCGATATTCGGAACAAGCCGAAATACCACAAAACGGTCCGAGTTTCAGTAGCTATCACGTTTTTGCTAAGGAGACGTCACACGGCCGGTGGCCGGTGACCGCGCGGTCTCCCCGAACGCGGCACTGAGGCGGGTCGTCGGCTCGTTCCGCCGATCTCCCACAGTCTATCAATCTATCGGGCTTCTCGCCAAGCCCCCTACACGCCAATCGAACCGACCGGTTCGGTTCCAACCGCCCACGGAGCCGGTTCCGAAAAGACGGCCGGTCGGCTATAGAAAGGAAACACCTCAATTCTGGAGCTTTCTCGATGAAATACGTGGGCCAATCGGTACGCAGCCTGGACGCTGACGAAAAAGTGACCGGAACCGCCGTCTACACCGCGGATCTGACCCTTCCGGGAATGAAATTCGCCAGGGTCGTCTGCAGTCCCCACGCGCATGCGCGCATCGACGGGTTCGACCTCGATGACGCGCGCGCGGTCGAGGGCGTGCGAGCCATCGTCACCCATGACAGCCTCGACCTGAGCCGCATGGGGTGCCTCCGCACCCTCAAGCCGTACGGGCAGGCGGTCAAGGACCGGCCGGCGCTGGCCCACGAAAAGGTACGGTTCCAGGGCGAGCCGGTGGCCATCGTGGTGGCAGACAGCGAGACGGCGGCGGTGGAGGCTGCGGCGCGGGTCGGGGTACGCTACACTCCGCTGCCCCAGGTGTCGGAGTTGAAGTCCGCGATGGAGGGCGGCACGACGGTGCACGACGCCGACGCCGGGTATGATCGCGAGGGAGAAGGCGACTTCGACCACGATTACGGCCGCAACAACTGCGGCGGCACCCACTTCGTCCAGGGCGACCCCGAGCAGGCCTTCCGCGAGGCCGCCCACGTCATCGAGGACCGCTTCACCTTCCCGTCGCTGTTCCACTATCCCATGGAGCCCCACTGCGCCATCGCCACCGTGGACGACCAGTCCGTTACGGTGCACACCTCCTCGCAGGCCCCCTTTCCGGTGCGGGACGAGCTGGCGCGCATGTTCGGGCTCGATAACGAGCAGGTGATCGTGAAGGTCCCCTACGTCGGCGGCGGCTTCGGCTCCAAGGGGCACATCTGCGTCGAGCACCTGGCTATCCTGGCGGCCGCCGTCTCCGGGGCGACGGTGCAGCTTCGCATGTCCATGGAAGAGACCGCGTTCACCGCCCGGCGCCATCCCGCCGAGATCGAGATCCGCACGGGGTTGCGGGAGGACGGCACGCTGCTCTGCCGGGAAGCCAAGATATATCTGGACACCGGCGCCTACGCGGACTTCGGCATCCAGGTGACCCGAAAGGCGGCGTTCCGCTCCGTGGGGCCCTACCGGGTGGAGCACGCCCGGGCCGACTGCTACTCCGTCTACACCAACAAGGTGCCGGCCGGGGCCTTTCGCGGCATCGGCAGCGTCCAGCTCGGCTGGGCCTGCGAGGCCCACACCGACCATATCTGCACCGAGCTCGGCTACGACCCCATCGAGTTCCGCCTCAAGAACCTGCTGCGGGCCGGCGAGAAATACATCCTCGGCGGGCCGCCGTTGGACGGCAGCCCGCACGCAGCGCTGACGGCCTGCCAGGATCTCTTCGAGAAGACCCGCCGCGCGCGGGCGCCCGAGTCCCTGGCGCAGCCCGGCGAGAGGATCGGCACCGGCGTCGCGTGCGCCATCAAGGACCTCTCCACCACCCAGTACAACGCCCGGATCGTGTTCGAGGACGACGCCACCTTCACCGTGCACGCCAACGCCCCGGAGATCGGCGGCGGCGCCAAGACGGTGTTGGCCCAGACCGCCGCCGAGGCGCTCGGCGTGAGCATCGACCGGATCACCATCGCGCCGTATGACACCAGCACCACGCCCGGCGCCTCCGGCGTCTACGGCAGCCGCATCACCGTGCTCATGGGCAACGCGGTGAAGCGAGCGTCCGAGGAACTGCGGGAGCTGCTGCTGCAACAGGCGGCGTCCCTGACCGACCGAGACGTCCGGGACCTCTCGCTGGAGGACGACGCTTTCTCGAGCGAAGGCGAGCCGGTGATGACCCCGGAGGAGTTGGCGGAAAGGACCACCGGCACCCTCGTGGGCCGCGGCATGGACAAGGCTCTCACACGCGACCGCATCGACATCCGCACCTGGGAGATCAACGCCGGCATCGCGGTGATGGCGGTGGATTCCGAAACCGGCAGGGTGCGCTGCTTGAGCTACGTCTCCTCGGCCGACATCGGGCAGGCCATGCACCCGCTCAGGTGCGAGGGGCAGGAACAGGGCTCGATCATGTTTGGCATGGGGAACACACTTACAGAGGAGCAGGTGTTCGACGGCGCCCTCCTGCTCAACCCCAGCGCCATCGACTACGCCCTGCCCCGCTTCAAGAACCTGCCGGCGGTCCTCGACTCCGTCCTGATCGAGAACCAGGACGGCCCCGGCCCCTTCGGCAGCAAGGGCATGGCCGAGGGCGGCCTGGCCCCGGTGGCGCCGGCCATCGCGGCCGCGTTGCGGCAGGCCGTGGGCATCGTGGTCCATGACCTGCCCATGAACCCCGAGCGGGTGTACCGGCTGATGGAGTCGGGCGGGTGACGGCAGGTTCCAGCGACATCGAGTCACGGGTCCTGTCCGCCCTCGACGAGCACGCCGTTTCCTACGAGCTCGTTCACATCGACCCCGAGTTCGCGGATACCGTGGACTTCTGCGAAAAGTACGGCTACCCGCTGGAAACCAGCGGCAACACCATCATCGTGGCCTCCAAACGCGGCGAGAAGAAGTACTGCGCCTGCATCGTGCAGGCTTCCGCCCGCCTCGACGTGAACCACACGGTCAAGCGGCTGATGGGCGTGTCCAGGGCGTCTTTCGCATCAGCCGAGGAGACCATGGAGCTGACCGGGATGATGATCGGCGGCGTCACCGCGTTCGCCCTGCCTCCGAACCTCCCGGTCTACGCCGATCCCAACCTGCGGTCGCAGGCGTACGTCATCCTCGGTTCCGGCAGCCGCTCATCCAAGCTCAAGATCCCGCCCCAGGACCTCGGCAAGATACCCAGCGTGCAGTTCATCGACGGACTGGCGATGTAACGCCGGCGGCGTCCCGGTCGGCGGACATGCGCCGCTGGGTCAACCGTTTGGCGTTCGGGCCAAGAAACGATAAACTGGCGGAATGGCTCAACCACGAACCACGTTTGCCAAGCGGCAACGGGAACGCGCCAAACAAGAGAAGAAAGAGGAGAAGGCCAGGCGGCGCGCCGAACGCAGGGAAATGCGACAGGATCGGCCGGAACGCGACGATGATATCGATCCCGACATCGCAGACATCGTCCCCGGTCCGCAGCCCCCTATCGAGGACCTCTAGTAGTCCCGCGCCGGCCGTGTAGCCGCCTACCGATCCCGTTCCCGGTTCACTATCGGTGTCCCGTCACCGTAGCGGCGTGACAAGTAGTTGCGACCACGGCGGCCGTCCCGTTGACACGGACGCCGGATGCAGCTAAAGTCCCCCTATTCAAACTGTGTTCCAGCCTAGTCTGCCCGACGAAACTCTCGTCCCAAGCAAAAATCCATCGCGTGTCGTGAAAGACGCATGTTCTTGCCCAATGCGGCGATCCGATTCCCAGGGTCGAACAGACTGGTTTTCTTTTGTCTCAACCATTGGAGGAAGACCATGAGCCAGAAATTGTACGTGGGCGGTTTGCCCTATTCCGTGACTGACGGCCAACTAGAGGAGCTGTTCGCCGAACACGGGACGGTGGAGTCCGCGAGAGTCATCGCGGACAAGTTTACCGCGCAGTCGCGCGGCTTCGGTTTCGTGGAGATGAGCTCGGGTGAGGATGGACAGAAGGCCATCGACGCCCTTAACGGAAGAGAGTTCCAGGGCCGCACGCTGACGGTTAACGAGGCGCGCCCGCAGGAGAGAAGGTCCGGCTTCGGCAACGGTGGAGGCGGCGGCGGCAACAGGCGGTCGGGTGGCGGCGGCAGACCAGGCCGCTGGTAACGCAATCCATCCACGCACCGACGATCCGGCCTGGCGGTCCCGTTCCCGTGAAGGGACGGTGGCCGCCAGGTTTCCAAAACCAGGCTGAACCGGCAGCCGTGAGCGGGTCCTCCCCGGGACCGCCTCCCCACGTAAAGAACCTCTTTTATGTCAAATTCAGACGACACATCTTTCGACGCATTCGGTCTATCCAATCCGCTGCTCAAGGATCTCGCCAGGATCGGTTTCGTCACCCCCACTCCTATACAGAGAAAAGCCCTGCCCGCGGCCCTGGAGGGCCGCGACGTCCTGGGCTGCGCGCAGACCGGCACGGGCAAGACCGCGGCCTTCGTGATTCCCATGGTGGAGCGGCTCGCCGGCTCTCCCGAAGGGCCGCCCCGTGGGCTGATCCTCGCCCCGACCCGTGAGCTGGCCTTCCAGATTCAGGAGACCATCGACGACCTCGGGCGCTCGTTGCACGTCTATGCCACCACGGTGGTGGGCGGCGCCGACGTCCAGGCCCAGCTACGCGGGCTCAAGCAGCATCCCGAGATCATCGTGGCCACGCCGGGCCGGCTGCTCGACCTCATGTGGGACGGCCACATCGACCTGAGAGAGGTGGAGGTGGTGGTGCTGGACGAGGCCGACCGCATGCTCGACATGGGGTTCGCCGATCAACTGAACCAGATCATCGACGCGCTGCCGCCGGGGCGCCAGAGCTTCCTATACTCGGCGACATTGCCCACGGACCTGGAAGAGCTGGTGCGCATGTCCCTGTGCGATCCGTTCCACGCGGTGGTGGCCAAACCCGCAACTCCCGCGGACGGCGTCACTCACACGCTGCACAAGACCACCCCGGGGGCCAAAACGTCGCTGCTGCTGTCCCTGCTCAAGGACGGCACCGAATCCGTGCTGGTGTTCACCCGCACCAAGAGCCGCGCCGACCTCATCGCCGAGACCCTGCGGCGTAGCGGCCACCGGGCCGCGGAAATCCACGGCAACCTGTCGCTGGAACGGCGCCGGGCGGCCCTGGAGGGGTTTCGCCGGCGGCGCCACCGCATCCTGGTGGCCACCGACATCGCCGCCCGGGGCCTGGACATCGACGACATCGGCCACGTGATCAACTACGACCTGCCCTACACCCCGGAAGACTACGTGCACCGCATCGGCCGCACCGCCCGGATGGCCGCGGTGGGCCGGGCCACGAGCTTCGCCACCGCTGCCGACAGCCAGTCGGTGCGAGCCATCGAATCGATCCTGGGGAAGTCCATTCCGGGGCCGTCGGGCAGCCAGCCGGACAAGAAGCGACGCGGCCACAAGGGAAGCCCCGACACCGCCGACACCAAGCGGGCGCGGCCGGCCGGCAAGCGCCGGCGCCCCCGGAAGCGCACCAGCCAACCGGGCGTGCACGCCGAGCAGGGTGCGGAACCGACCGCCATGCAAGCCTCACCGGCCACCGAACGGACCTGACGCCGGGCGCTTGACGAAAACCTGCGAGAGTGCTTGAAGTCGGCAAGGTTGCCGCCGCCGTGGTCATTCGCGGGCCGGCGGCGCGGCCCGACGACACGAACGCGTCTGTCATCGAACAACAGCGTTGACGAGGAAACAGTCCATGGAACACTCCGCATTGCCCATCAACGTTACCGTGAACGGCAAGGCGCAGGCGGCCGAGGTGGAGCCTCGGCTGCTGCTGGTGCACTTCCTGCGCGAGAACCTCGGGCTCACCGGCACCCACGTGGGCTGCGACACCAGCCAGTGCGGCGCGTGCACGGTGCATGTAAACGGCTTGGCGGTGAAGTCCTGCACGATGCTGGCGGTTCAGGCCGACGGCGCCGAGATCACCACCATCGAGGGGATGGCCGACGGGCCGGTCCTGCACCCGGTACAGACGGCGTTTCAGGAGCAACACGGGCTTCAGTGCGGTTATTGCACCCCCGGCATGGTCATGACCGCGGCCCACCTTCTGGAAACCAACCCGGACCCCGACGACGACGCCATCAAGCATGCCCTCGAGGGAAACCTGTGCCGCTGCACGGGTTACGTGAACATCGTCAAGGCTATCCGTTGGGCCGCCGAGCAGATGAGGGGGCAGCATGCATCCAGCTAGCTTCGGATACCAGGCGCCGGGCTCCCTCCAGGAGGCGTTCGCCCTCTTACAGGAGCACGGCGAGGACGCCAAGGTGCTGGCCGGAGGGCACAGCCTCCTGCCGGCCATGAAGCTGCGGCTGACCCAACCCGAGGTGCTTGTCGACCTGCGGCGGATCCCCGGCCTGGACGGCATCCGGGTGGACAACGACACCCTGGTCATCGGCGCCCTCACTACCCATACCGAGGTCGGCACTTCGGAAGACGTGCGCCGGTTGCTGCCGGGGTTGGCCGACACGGCTTCGGTCATCGGCGACCTGCAGGTGCGGAACCGCGGCACCATGGGCGGCAGCGTCGCCCATGCCGATCCGGCCGCGGACCTGCCGGTGACGTTGACGGCCCTGGACGCGTCCTTCGTGCTGGCATCCGCCGCGGGGGAACGCATCGTGACGGCGGATGACTTTTTCGTGGACTTCTTCACCACCGCCGTGGAGCCCGACGAGATCCTTACGGCCATTCGGATACCGTTGCCGTCCACACCGGCGCGGACGAGCTACGCCAAGCTTCCCCACCCGGCATCGGGCTACGTGGTGGTTAGCGCGGCGGCGGCGCTCACCGTGGATGAGGCGGGCGCCTGTACCGGCGCGCGGGTCGTGCTGGGCGGCGTAGCCGGCACACCCCACCGGGCCACCGGGGCGGAAGCCGCCCTGACGGGACAGGCGCTTACGCCGGAGGTGATGGCGGCGGCGGCCGAGCAGGCCGCCGATGGTATCGATCCGCACGCGGATTCCTACGCGGATGAGGACTACAAGCGCCACATGACGGTGGTCTACACCCGGCGCGCCATCGAGGCCGCGGCAGCCCGCGGATAAACCCCGGCACACGGCTTCAGGTTCGATGTAACACGAGTCCAACCTTCGAGGACCATCCATGAGCAAAGAGCCAAGCACCTCCGACAGCCTCATCGGCGCTTCCATTCGCCGGGTCGAGGACCCTCCCCTGCTCACCGGCCAGGGATGCTACGTGGACGACGT
>JAPPHF010000166.1 GCA_028821115.1 Deltaproteobacteria bacterium
GCCGCCCCCGGCGGGTGGTCGGCTCGACCGATGTTCTGTTCGCCGAAGACGACGGCTCGATCGGACGCTTCACAGGTATCTTCGATGCGCTTACGCCCGCGACGCTCGATCCCGATGACGGCAACGCGGCTACTGCGGAGTGAAAGGCAGCCTCCAAAATGGAGCAATGCGCATTCTTACGTGGGTTCATTCGGCAACCAATGAGTTAGTTGTTGCTCCCCCCGGCGAGCAACTGATGGAAAGGAACATTCTTTGCATCATCGAGCGGACCTGAGACTAACGCGCGGAACCTATGAAAACACCCGAGGCGGCCTTCACGGCGCTGCAAGAACCGATGGCTGACAACATCCAGGTCGAGCTAGCTGTCCTCTCTTATGTCCACGAACGCAGTGCAAAGGGAGGCATTATCATCAACCCGCTCAAGCACCTCGAACACATCCCCGACGCCTCGGCCGCACAGATCGACGAGTGCATTCGCGCGTGTTGGGCGTACTTCGACTATCCCCTGTACTGGAGGGAATTCGGCCGCTCCTACGACACCTATTGCTTTGGGCGCCTGACAGAAAAAGGCATCCGCCGCCTAAAGGCTCTCCAGCACCAGGAACATCGACGTCTCTGATCTTTGGCGAGAAGTGCACGGTAAGGGTGCAGCGAGACTAGTTGCGGTACTAGCGGGTGAAAGTCCCGCCGGCGCAATTCTCAGTTTGGCGCCGTAGTTATATCCGGCAGGCGCATGGGGCGACCCTGCGACCTGGAAGCCCGGAAGTAAAAGTCCTGGGGGACGGCGCAACTGCCGAGGGGGTGTGTGGTGGCGATGGAGGCGTGCGGGAGCGCGCACCACTGGGGCCGGCTGGCTATGCGGCTGGGGCACCGAGCAGTGCTGATGAGTCCTCAGTTCGTCGCCCCTTATGTGAAGTCGAACAAGAACGACGTCAACGACGCGGACGGTATCGCCGAGGCGTCTGGGCGACCGACGATGCGGTTCGTGGGGGTGAAGTCGGTGGCGCAGGGACACATCCAGCAGTTGCACCGAGCGCGGCAGATGGCGGTGCGCAACCGCACCGGGCAATGCAACCAGATCACGGGGTTCCTGCTGGAGTACGGCATCGAGTCGCCGAAGGGGGTGAGAGCGGTGCTGCGGCAGCTTGCGGAGGTTTTGGAGGATGCGGAGAACGAGCTGCCGCTGGAGGGGCGAGCGCTGTTGCGGGATCTTGGTGAGGAACTCGGGCGTCTGGATGAACGGGTGAAGCTGTTCGACACACAGGTTGCGGCCACGGCGCAGCGACTGGAGGCGTGCCAGAGGCTGATGGCGATCCCGGGTGTCGGGTTGCAGACGGCGACCGCGCTGGTGGCGGCGGTGGGTGACGCCGCGGAGTTCCGCAACGGCCGAGAGATGGCTGCGTGGCTGGGCCTGGTACCGCGTCAGCGCTCGACGAGCGGCCGTCCGACGCTGTTGGGTATCAGCAAGCGAGGAGACCGGTACCTGCAGACGCTGCTGATCCATGGCGCGTGCTCCTCACTACGCTACGCGTGGAGGCGCACCGACGAACGCAGCCGCTGGGCGCTCGTCCTTGAGCAGCGTCGCGGCCGAAACGTCGCGGCGGTGGCGTTGGCGAACAAGAACGCACGGACGGCGTGGGCGGTGCTGGCGCGCGGGCGACGTTCGACATCCGACATGCCGAGAAGGCCGCATGAAGGAGATAGCCGATGCTCACACCGAGTCAAGGCGCTTCGCTCCGGCCCTTCGGGTGACTCGGTGTTCGCATCGGCTGAATGGCACCCATGGCCGGAAGCGGACTTCCGGCCAGTATTTCTGGCCGAATGCGCCAACTCAGGACGTTTCACAGTCGCGCCGCGGCCCAGGCCAACCCTTTGCAGTGCCCACAAAGACGACGGATGCGGAACTAGCGCTACTCCTCTGCAGAACCGACAACCGCATGAAATCTGGCAGCCCCATTCTCCAAGTTGCGCAAGGTGAAGTGGAAGTGATGGCAGACAGGTCGACCCGACACGCCCAGAGCCTGGTCAATGGTGAGGTCTTCGAGACCGCTCGGTTGTTGAGGCTGGTGTGTGCGAAATCCATCAGGGCCCGGGAGCGGACGCTCCCATCCAGAGGCCGGATATATGCCTGCAACTGACCTGCCCCGTTTACGGAAACGGCACCTTGACACGTGGAGTGGACCATGTATGCCATTGACGGGGTGGGGTCAGGATGATTCCATGCTGCTTGAGCATCCGCGTCGAGGGCTGGTTGGGGTTCGTTCCGGTCCGCAAGCCGCATGGTTCCGTCGAAAGGGTACCGTCCGAACTTCCTGCTTCCGCGCGAAGGCAGCGTGGGGTAGTCCTGAGGGTGGATGACTTTCCGGGCTGTTTCGGTCCGGCCGGGCGACATCCTATCGATCCGGAAGTCTTCGCTCAAGACTCCGGTCGTTCGAGGAAGGTCGAAAGGTCACGTCCTCCTCACAGCCCACAAGACCTTGCCGAGGATGTGGGCGTCCTGTGCGAGGCAGGTGTAGGGGGCATAGTCGGGGTTGGCGGAGATGAGCCTCAGGCGGGGCGGCTCGTCGTCATCCACGGCGTCGCCGCGCACCACCTCCACGTGCTTGACTACCAGCCCGATGCCGTCCCATAGCACGAAGGTCTCGCCGGTGGCCGGGAGCCTGCGGGAGACGTCGACCACGATCCGGTCGCCGTCGCGCAACTCGGGCTCCATGGAGTTGCCCCGGACCCTCAGGATGCGGAGGTTCTCGGGCTCGGCGCCGGCCTCGTGGCGGATCATGTTCTCCGGCCAGTGCCACAGGGCCGTCTCGGAGACGAACTCCTGGGCCGAAGCACCGGCCCCGGCGGCAACCTCCACCGTGACCTCCGGGACCGCCACGAGCGGCGCTCCGGGGAGCGCGGCCAACGTCTGGGGCGGCCTGCGCTTCACGGGCCTCCGTTTCGGCGCCATCTCGTGGCGCAGTTCCGAAGGGTCGCAGCCGAGCATTTCGGCCAGGGTCTCGCTGTCGCGGTAGCCGAGGACGGCAGGGATGCCCCGGTCCACGTACTGCTGGAGGTAGGTCCCGTTGCGGCCGATGGCCAGGGACGCGGCCCTAAGGGCGAGATCGTTTTGGCGAAGCAGGTCCTTGAGCCTCAGCCGGACCGGGTCGCGCCGGACCGCCTCCCTCCGAACCGTGTCGTCCGAGTCCATCCCTTTTCCTTTCATTGGGCAGCCGCCGGAAAAATTCGAAAAAACTTGCCATATCGTAGCGCATACAAGAGCATGGCTACGCGCCATTGCCGTTTTCTGTAGGCTACACACTACAAAAGCCTATTGTCAAGCGCGATTTTCTGCCCTATGTTGAGGCCCATGGCAGCGCTTGACCTCCATCCCGACACCCCCCTGGACGACCTTCTGCGGCGCCTGGTTGCGGCCTTCCTGGAGCGCCACGGAATGAGCGCGCGGCGCTTCGGAGCCGAAGCCCTGGGAGACCCGGATTTCGTGTTCTCACAGGCGCGCGGACGCTCGGTGCGGCTGGCCACGGCGGACCGTGTCCTGGCGTACATGGGTTTTGCGCCGGTGGGGCCGGGTTTCCGGCGCGAGGTGGAGGCGTTCCTGGAGGAGACGGGCGCCACGGCCTCGGTGCTGGGCGCGGAGGCGGCGGGCAACCGGTCCTTCGTGGGCCGGCTCCGCCGGGGGGCGTCGCCCCGGCTCGGGACGGTGGATCGGGTCCGGGCCTGGATGGCGGCCCATGCGGGCGTGGAACAGACCGGCGCCATGCGCGCCGGGATCGAGGACAAGCGCGATCTTGCCGAGGCCATGAGGCCCGGCTCATCCACTGATGCTCCGCTCCCTCCCGCCGGGGGCGGAGCTGATACGGAAAGGGAAGGAGGAAGACTCATGAACGGGAACGGCAGGAAGTATCTGAGCACGCGGGAGGCGGCCGAATGGCTGGGACTTTCGCCGCGGACGCTGGACCGCTACCGGGTGAGCGGCGACGGGCCGGCGTTCCACCGGTTCGGGGGCCGGGTGCGATACTTGGCCGAGGACCTGGACGACTGGGCCTCGGCCCGGCGGCGGCTCTCGACCTCGGACGACGGGACCGCCGGACGGGAGGGGAGGCCATGAGGACTTATTCACTGACAGGATGGACGCTCCTGGCTTTGGCATGGACGGTTTTGAGCGTGGACCCTGCGTGGGCCACGACGGACACGACCTTCGCCGGGCCGCTGGGCACGGTGACCGGCATCGTCTCGGGTACGGGCGGGCAGTTGGCGGCGGCGCTCGCGGTGGGAGCCGCGCTGGTGGGCTCGGTGATGCGTTTCAACGCCGCGCAACTGGCGGGCGCGGTCGGGGTGGGCATCGCGGCCGGGGCGGGCACGGGCATCGTCACGGGCCTCGTGGGCACGGCGATCATATGAGGCCGGCGGATGAGCGACTTGGCCCGGCACACGATCCCCTCGCGCCTGGACGATCCCGAGCGTTGGCTCTTCTGGACGCTGGACGAGGCGGCGGCGCTTCTGGGGCCCGCGGTCCTGGGACTGGCTGCCAACGCGTTCGTGACCGGGCTTTTGGCCGGTCTCGGGGCGTGGGCGCTGCTCCGCCGGGCGAAACGGGGCGGAGGGGCGGACATGGCGCTCTGCGCGCTCTACTGGTTCCTGCCGTCCTTCGCGTCGGGAATGAAGGCCGCGCCCCCGAGCCACCTGCGCCGGTTCATCGGGTGAGGAGGCCTGGATGAGACGGGAATTGCTGGAAGCGGAGCACCGGCGGGTGCGGGACGGTCGCGCGGCCCTGGCCGTGCTGCTGGGGCTCTCGCTCCTGGCCAACCTGGGATTGAGTCTTGGCCTGGCCTCGGTGGAGCGCATGGCGGTGCTGGTCCCGGCGGTCGCGGGGCCTTCGTGGGAAGTGGGAACGAGCCGGGCCGGGGTCCGCTACCTGGAGGACATGGGACGCACCGTGGCGGTGACGCTGCTGACGCTCACACCGGAGAACTCGGAGCACGTTCGGGAGGCCGCGGCGCGGCTGAGCCACGCCTCGGCGCGGGGCGCCATAGGCGCATGGGTGGCGGCCGAGGCCGGGCGCATGGAGCGGCGGGACCTGGCGACGGCGTTCTATCCCGAGCGGATCGAGGCGGACGCCGGGAGGTTGACGGTCACGGTGACCGGGGAGCTTGCGGCCTGGATCGGACGCGAGCCCGTGTCGCGGGAGCGGAAGCGCTACCGGATGGCGTTCCGTGTGGACGCGGGACGGATAGGGCTTCTGCGTTTCGAGGAACTGGAGGATGGGAAATGAAACGAACGAAGGCAAGACGGAGTGCGGTGAGAAGGGTTGCGGGCCGGGCCGGGAGGGCATTTCGGCGTGCGCCGATTCCGGCGTTCGCATGGGCGGCGCTGCTTTCCTGCATGCCCGCTCCGGCGCCGGCGATGCAGGTCCTGGACGCCGTGGACCACGCAGAGCTCGAAGCGGAGATCTCGGACCGGGCGGTGAGCCGCATTGCGCTCGCGGGCGACCGGATCGCGCGCATCATCCGTGGACCCGACGGCTTCGTGGTGGAGCACGACGCGGCGCGCGGAGACGTCTACCTGCGTCCCGCTGACGTCCCGGGCGGTTTCCCTGGCGGGGTCTCCTACCCCGAGCCGCTCACGTTCTTCGTCGGGACGGCCGCGGGCTTCACCTACCGGCTGGCGCTCAAGGTGGCGGACCGCGGCTCGGCCCAGATCCTGATCCGCAACGGGGCCACGGCAACGCAGGCGGACCTCGCCGAAGCGGGCGATGGGCGCGTGGGGATGCTGGCGGCCCTGGTCGGCGCAGTGGCGCGCCGCGAGCCGCTTCCACGGTACGCGATCGAGGCGGCGGGCGGAAAACCCGACGCGGACGGCCTTCGGCTCATGGAGATCTGGCGCGGGCCCCGGTTCACGGCGCGGGTTCTGGAAGCGGAGGCGGGATCGGATTCGGATGCCGAGGACCTGGCGGGCCGTCATGCGGCAGACACGGCCGCGGTCTGGGTGGGACCGCCGGGAAGCGGTCCTGCGGGCGGGCGGCTTGTGGTGGCGGTGGCGGATGCCTTCGGGGCCGGCTCGGTGGGGAGGAAGCCATGACCGGCGGGGAGAAGACGCGGATGGACCCGGAGACCCGGCGCGCGCGCCAGCGGCAGTTGCTCCTGTTCTCGGGGCTCGCGGCGGCAGGGCTGATGGTGTTCGCGGTATGGATCTCGGCCGGCGGCGGCAAGGGGCCGGCGCCTTCGGGCGGGATCGATGCGGAGCTTGTGGGGGACGGGACCGCGGAGGCGAGCTGGGTGCGCCGCTCCGAGGCCCGGATCGGCCAGTTGGAGGCGCGTCTTCGGGAGGCGGAGACGCAAGGGCGTCGGTTCGAGGAAGAGAACGCGCGGCTCAGGGCGCGCCTCAAGCGCGACGCCGACGATGCCCGGGCGATAATCGACCAACAGGCGGCGATCATGGAGGCGTTGACGCGCCGGCTCGAATCCCCGGCCGACGCGCTGGTTGAGGACGGCCGGGCGGGCGCGGGGGATTTCCTCGGCGCAGGGCGTTCGGCTTCAGGCCGTGCGTCCGCCGAAGCCCGGGGCGCAGAGGACACGCCGGCCGGACCGATGATCCGGGAGTTCGAAGACCGGGCGGGTTCGCCCGCGGGTGCTGCCGCCGGCGGACCGCGCCCGTTGGAGTCCTGGCTCCCGGCCGGATCCCATGCGGACGCCGTGGTGCTGGCCGGAGTGGACGCCTCAGCGGGCGTGAGCTCGCAGGGCGATCCCCGTCCGGTGCTGCTGCGCCTCACCAGCCGAGCCCGGAGCGCCGCCGAGGATGGCGAGGCGCTCGAGGCGGACGTGGAGGGCTGCACGCTCACGGGCGCCGCCTACGGAGACCTCTCCTCGGAGAAGGTCTACGTGCGGTTGAGAACCCTGACGTGCGCCGGACCCGAGCCTGGGACCGTGATCGAGACGGAGGTGGCGGGGTTCGTGGCCGGAAGCGGCAAGGCGGGAGTGAGGGGTCCGGTGGTGAGCCGGGAGGGGGCCTTGATCGAGAAGGCGTTCCTTGCGGGCCTCGTCTCGGGCGCGGGGGAGTCCGCGGCCAACCTGCTCCAGCCCGGGGCGGCGAGCCCGGGCGGGGACGGAGCCGCGAGCGGCGCGAGCCTCGTGGACGTGGGCCGGGCGGGCCTGGGCGCCGGGGCGGGCTCGGCGGGCCGCAGAGTCGCCGACTACCTGATCCGCCGGGCCGAGCAGTACCAGCCGGTGATCCAGTTGCAGACGGGAACGCGGGTGACGGTGGTGTTCATGGAGGGCGCCCGGCTGGACGGGCGCGGGGACATCGGGAGCGGGAACGACAACGGGAAGGCGGGCGGATCATGAGAACACAAGCGACGATCCATTGGCGAAGAGCCGGAGTCGGGCAGGCGGTCCCAGCACTCCTTGCGGCGGCGCTGGTCCTGGGCGGTTGCTCGGCCACGCACGTGGGCGACGCCTGGCAGTGTCCGGTAGCGCAGGGCGCGGCGTGCGCGAGCGTGGCGGAGGCCGATCCCGCGGTGAAAAAGGCGGAGAAGGCCCGGGAGGCCGCGGTCCCGGCATTGCCGGGACAGTTGGAAGTGGACGATGCCGACCGCCTTGGCGGTGAGTGCGCCGGGGGCTGCGATCCTCTCGCCTGGCTGACGAAGTGGCTGGGCGGCCTCGCTGGGCCCGGCGGCACCACGGCTGTTGCCGAGCCGGAGCCGGTTTCAGCGAGCGAGGAAGCCCCGGATCCGGTCAGTGAGGATCTCCGGACAAGGGAGCGGATCGCGCGCATCTGGATCGCTCCGTTCGTGGACTCGGACGGGGTCTACCGCGAGGGCCACTGGGTGCGGGCGGTGCTGGAGCCGTCGCGCTGGAGGCTCCGGTGATCGAGCGGCTCAGGGACCTGCTCGCGGGACCGGACGCGCTCCAGCCCTGGACGCTCCCGGCCCTGCCCTCTCCGCTCGTGGACCTCCTTCCCTGGCGGGCGTGGGACGAGGGGAGCGATCTCTACCTGAACGAGGGGAGCTGCGGCTTCCTGCTGGAGCTCCCGCCCTTCGTGGGCATCGACGAGGGAACCCTGGAGGCGCTGGCGGGCACGCTGGCCGACGCCGCTCCGGAGCGCTCGGTGGTGCAGGTGATCCACTGGACGAGTCCGCGCTACGGGGCGGCGATCCGGAACTGGGCCGAGCCGCGGCATCGCACGGGCGGCGTGCAGGCGGGTATGGCGGCGCGGCGCCGGGCGCTCTTCGCGCATGCGGGGTGGCGCCCGCTCCACGCGGGCGGCCCTCCGTTCACGCTCAGGGACTGCCGGGTGTTCCTGTCCGCGTGCCTTCCGGGCGGGCCGGGACCCGCGGCGGAGACCGCGCTCGGGGGTTTTCGCCGGGCTCTCGAGGGGACGCTCGCCTCGGCCGGGGCCGAGGCGAGGCGGGTGGACCCGGACACGCTGCTTTCGCTCGCTGCCGAGCTCACCGCTCCGGATCCCGAGGGGAAGCACGACGGGGAACTCGACCGGCCCCGCCGGCGCTGGTCGCCCCGGGACCCGATCCACCTCCAGTGCGCCGCGCCGGGCCGCGCCCTTTCGGTGGCCCCCGCGGGCCTGGTGTTCCACCACCCGGACGGGACGGACGTGGCGGTGCGGGTGCTCTCGGCGCGGTCGTTCCCGGAGGTGTGGCCGGGCTGGCGCGGCAACGCCCTCATCGGCGACTTCCACAGGGACTTCCTTCAGCCGGGCGCGCCGGTCCTGACCACGCTCACGGTGATGATGGGCGATGCCGCGGACGGCGAGCGCGCCTTCCTGAAATCAGCCCGGGCGACGCAGCAGGCGGGCACGGGGATCGCGCGCTACCTGCCGGGCCTTCCGGAGAAGGCCCGGGACTGGCGCTTCGTCACCGAGCGGCTCAAGGAGGGCGAGCGCCTGGTCAGGGCCTGCTGCATGATCGCGGTCTACGCGCCCCTGGACGGGATCGACGAGGCCGAGCAGGCGGTGCGGGCCATCTACCACGGCCAGGGCTGGCGCCTAGGAGCGGAGCGCTACGCGCATCTTCCGGCCTGGCTCTCGTGCCTGCCCATGGTCCCCGCCGGCGGGCTCGACTCGGACCTGGCCAGGATGGGGCGGATGAAGACGCTCCTCACCTCGTCGGCCGTGAACCTCGCGCCCGTGCACGGGGAGTGGCGGGGCCAGGAGGCTCTGCGCGATGCGCCTCCGGCCCTGTTGCTCATCGGCAGGCGGGGCCAGCCCGCGTGCTGGTCGCCCTTCGCCAACGAGGCCGGCAACTACAACGTGGCGGTGACCGGCAAGTCCGGATCCGGCAAGTCGGTGCTCATGCAGGAACTGGTCTCGGGGATCGCGGGCGCGGGCGGCGAGGCCGTGGTGATAGACGATGGCCGTTCCTTCCAGCACACGGCCGAGGCCCTGGGCGGGGCCTTCATCGCCTTCGGCAAGGACCCCGCCCGGCTGAACCCCTTCGCCATGATCGACGCGGAGGCGGCAAACCGGGACAGCGACTACCGCGAGGAGTGTTTTGCGATGCTGGCAGCCGTGATCGGGCGCATGTGCCGCCGGCGCGGGCGCATCGACGACATCGAGGCGGCGCTCATCGACGAGGCCACCGCGGCCGCCTGGGAGGAGGCCGGGAACGGCGCCGACCTGGGCACGGTGCAGCGGAAGCTCGAAACCGCGGGCGACCGCCGGGCGTCGGACATGGCCTTGGCCCTGGGACCCTGGCGGCCGGGGGGCGCCTTCGGGCGGCTCTTCGAGGGTAGCGAGACCCCTGCCCTGGACTCCGCACTCACGGTGTTCGAGCTGGCTGAGCTCAAGGGCCGGGGCGACCTCCAGGGCGTGGTGCTCATGCTGGTCATCTTCCTCGCCACCCAGCGCATGTACCACGGCCCGCGCACGCGGCCCAAGGCAATCGTGATCGACGAGGCCTGGGACCTCCTGTCCGGCGAGGACAGCAAGGCTTTCCTCGAAGGCGCGGCCAGGCGGGCGCGAAAGTACCGCGGCGCGCTGGTCACCGGCACCCAGAGCGTCAACGACTACTACGCCAATCCCGCGGCCCGCGCCGCCTGGGAGAACTCGGACTGGGTGATCTTCCTGGCGCAGAAGGACGAGTCCGTGGAGCTCCTGAAACAGGAGAAGCGCATCCACTGCGACCCGGGCATGGAGCGGGCGCTCAAGAGCCTCGCCACCGTGGACGGGCGGCATGCGGAACTGCTTCTGCACGGGCCTGACGGCTGGCGGGTGGCGCGGCTGGCGCTCGACCGCTGGTCCACGGCGCTCTACTCCTCACGCGGACCGGCGTTCGCCATGGTCGAGCGGCTGAAGGACGAGGGCCTCACCACGGAGCAGGCCATCGACCGCATCGCCGAGGGCGGGGCGGCAGACGACGCGCCGTGACGGGAGCGGCGTACACAAGGAGACGCGATGAACGCACGGAATGGCAAACGAGGACGGTTGCGAACCGCGATGGGTGAAGATGGATCTGGAGAACGGCCTCTCAACTGGCCGGGGGACCCGGAGTCGTTGACGGCCGACGCCGTGGACTTCGAGGCCTTGGCCCGCGTGCTGGCCAACACCTGCCGACGCGGAGGCCGGCTCCGGCGGTTCCACTCCCTGGCCGTCCATGCGGTGCTCGTGAGCGAGGCCATTGAGGCCTTGGGAGGACCCGAAGCCGGGGAAAGCCGGACGGTGTTGCTCCATGCGCTTCTGGCCAACGCCAGTGTCGCATGGCTGGGCGCGGAGGCGGCCGACTCCCAGCGTGGGGCCGAGCGCCTGAAGCGGCTCCGGGAGACCGTGGACCGGACCGTGCGCGCGGCGGCCGGACTCCAGGGAAAGCCATCGCCCGAAGAGGCCGAACTGCTGCGTTTCGTCTCGCGCATGGCCGAGGCGGCGGAGGACCGGGATATTCCGGGAGCGCGCGGCGGCGCGGCTTCGGCAGTCTCCTTCCCGCCTCTGCCCGGCCGGATACGGACCGTGGAGCCCGACAGGGCGGCCAGGCTGTGGCTGGACCGCCTCCAGAAGCTGAGGGGGCCTTCGAGCGTGGAAGGCGGCGCCGTAGCGCCTTCGGCCGAGGAGTCCGGGAACGGGAATGACTCCGTTTCACGGGATGAACCGCGGCCGGCGGACATTGGGGCCGGACGCGATGCCGGAGGGACGGGTGATGAAGCCTGAGATGGCGTGGAAGACAGCGGAGGCGCGGCCATGAGCGGGGTCTCCACGCTCGGGGCCGCCTTGGTGCTCACCGTGGGCATGGCCGCGGCGGTGTCGGCCATCACGGCGCGCATGGTCCTGGAGAGGGTTCCACGCATCGCGAGCGTGCGGCTGGCCGAACTGACCGCGGAATACGTGACGCAGGCCGCACGGGAACGCAAAGGCCGGGACGAGGTGGCGGAGGCCGCTCGCGACTGGGCCAGGCATCTTGACGAGGCGCTGGTCCGGACCTCGGCGCGTCACCGGGTGGTGCTGCTTCCCGCAAGGGCGGTCGCCGCGGGCGCGGAGGACTTCACGGCTGAGGTGAAGGCCACGATGCGGGCGGCGGCACGGGAAGACGATGTTCCCGCGAGCCGGGAGGCGGAACGATGAGGAGGAGCAACCCCCTGGAAGGCCGGAAGCGACGCGGCAACAGGCTTCTTGCCTGGGCGGTGGCGCTGACGCTCGTATGGCTCGCCCTTGCCTCGCGCGTGCATGTCAATGCGAGCTGGTCGGACGGGGCCTGGGGCTACCTCGTGCTGCCGCTCCCTGGCGCGCCCGGGCGCGGGGAATCTGTGGTGTTCGAGCCTCTGGAGGCGGTGGGTTCTCCGGTCCCGTACCTCAAGACCGTGCACGGTCTGCCGGGAGACCGTGTGGAGGTGGACGGCAATCGCCGTGTGCGGGTGAACGGCAAGGTCCTGGGCATCGCCAAGACCCACGCCCGTGACGGGCGGCCGCTGAAGATCACCCGGCCGGGGGTGATTCCGCCGGACCGCTATTACGTCCACGCCGATCATGCGGACAGCCACGACAGCCGCTACGCGGAGATCGGGCTGGTGGCGCGGGAGCAGATCCTCGGCCGCGCCCTGGCGCTGCCGGACATTCCGTGGCTGGGGCTGGAGGGTTCTCTGGCCGGACGCGGGGAGGAGCAGCCGTGACGCGGCAACAGCTCCAGACCTGCTTGTTGTTCGCGGCCCTCGGCTGCGCGCTGACGCTCGCGGCGCAACCCGCTTCGGCGAAGGACCTTGGAATCCGTGGCGCGGTATGGCCGGTGGCCGAGCCCGATCTCCTCATCCAGATAGAAGCTCGGCTTGGAGAGATGGAGGCCTCGGGTGAGATGGCCCGCATGCGCCGCGAGGCCGTGGAGCGGGCGCGGCAGAGGATCGAGGCCCCGGAACGCGTTGAGGGCATCGAGGCGGCGCGCGTTCACCGCACGCGGCTCTTCGCTCCTTCCATCATTCTGGACAGGGACATCCGTGCGGCGGACGGGACCCTGATCGCGGCCCGGGGCGCGCGGGTGAACCCGCTCGACATGCAGCCGCTGACCCGGGACCTTCTCTTCATCGACGGGGCGCGTTCCGTGGAGGTGGCCTGGGCGCTTCGCCACGAGCGGCCCTCCAGGATCGTGCTCGTGGCGGGCCGTCCGCTGGACCTCATGCGGGTCCACGGCCGGCCGTTCTTCTTCGACCAGGGCGGCCGGCTCTCGAAGCGGCTCGGGCTCCGCGCCACCCCGTCGGTGGTCGCGGCCGAAGGACCGGCGCTTCGGATCACGGAAGTGCCGCTTGAGGACGAGGCGGACGCGACGAACGCGGAGGGACGGCCATGAGGCGCTTGACGACCATCGCCGCGGCGCTGGTTCTCTTCGGTGTTCTGTCCGCCGGAACCGCGCACGCCCAGTCGTGCACCGGGCGTTTCGTGAACCCTGTCACGGACGTGTGCTGGGAGTGTCTGTTCCCGATCTCCATCGGGCCGATCAACATGGGCAGCGCCGCGGGCGCGCCGGACACGCCCAATCCCGGATCGCCCATCTGCTTCTGCGGCAGCCCGGTCCCCCGCATTGGACTCTCGCTCGGCGTGTGGGAGCCGGCGAGGCTCCTCGACGTGAGCCGCGCGCCCTGGTGCTTCCCGAACCTTGGCGGCATGACCGTGGACCCGGGTCTTCCGGCCGGGCGGGGACGCACGGCCTCGTCGGGCGGCGACGGGGCTTCGGGGTCCACGTGGCACGCGCACTACTACGTCTACCCGCTGCTGTCCTGGATCGGCGCGCTGCTCGATCTCGGCTGCCTCGAAGGAGGAAGCCTGGACATCGCCTGGGTCTCGGAGCTCGATCCGACCTGGCGGGACGACGAGCTGTCGTTCCTGATGAACCCGGAGGCCGCGCTGTTCGCGGACCTCCCGGCCCAGGCGGCGTGCGCCGCCGACTGCGCGGCCGCATCCGCCGGGCTGCCCCTTGATGCGCTCTTCTGGTGCGCGGGCTGCCAGGGCGGCATGTATCCCCTGACCGGGAACGTGGCGGCCCATGTGGGCGGGGTCCAGGCCTCCCTGCTCGCGGCCCAGCGGCTCGTGTTCCGCCTGCACCGGATGCTGCTCGCATGGGGCACGTCCGGTTCGGCCGCGCTCTGCGGGCGTTATCCGATGCCCATCATGAAGAAGTCCCAGTACCGCTGGCAGATGACACAGCCCGCGCCCGCCACCACGCCGCTCACTGGGTGCAACCCGACCGGCCGGTCCTCGGTGCTGTGGGAAGCGCTGCGGGAGCTTCCGGCGGCCGGCGAGAATTTCGGGTATTTGCTCTGGCGCAAGGCAAACTGCTGCCTTTTGTGAGGACGCCGGCATGAACCGCAAACAGACTGTCGCAACAGCCGCGTCATTGATCTTCGTGCTCGGCTTGACGGCCTGGCGCGGCACGGGCCGCGCAGAGGAAACTCCCCAGGACGCGGCACGCCACGTGGTGGACCGGGTTCTGCTGAATGCGGAGCCGGACGGCGGCCGCGACCTGGAAGATTGGTCGCGTTCGGTGATCCGGCACGCAATGGAACGCGCAGGGCAGAATGCCTCCGGCGGGTCCGCTCCCCTTCCGGCCGAGGGACACGCGGGCCGCTTGTTGGCAAGCCTGTCCGGCCGCGCCAACGGTCCCGAGGTGATCGTCTTCATGAGCCTGTCGGCGCCGGCGGAGAGCTGGAGGCAGTGGAGCCGCGAGGCGGCGCGGATCGGCGCGCCGCTGTTGCTGCGGGGACTGGCTCCGGATGGTTTCCGGGCCACGGTGAAGCGCGTCGGCGCATATTTGGACCGTGAAAGCGGAGCCGCCATCGACCCGCGCCTGTTCCGCCTGTTCGACATAACGGCGGTCCCCGCGGTCGCGGTGGTCCCGGGCGGGGTCCCGCCTTGCGAAAGCCGGGCCTGCGTCTCCGACGCGGCCCCGCCCCACGACCGGATCGCCGGCAACATCGGCCTGGAAGCGGCGCTCGAAGCCGTCGCTGTCGAGGGCGGGCCGGGCCGCGCGACGGCGCGCCGCCATCTGGCGGCGTTGAGAGGAGAACTGCCATGAGCTGCTCCTACGGAATGAAGGCTGTCGTCGCGACCCTTCTTCTCGCCGGACATTTCGCCCACGACCCCGCAGAGGCGGAAGACCCGAAGGCGGCGGCCCGCGCCTTGGGCCAAGCGGGCGGGGCGGCTGCGAGCGCGATTGCGAGGGACTCGGGCTCTGCCGCTCACGTGCCCGGCTATGCCGGCACGAACCTGCCGGAGCGGGGCATGAGCGCCGGCGAGCTGGAAACGGCGGCGAACCGTGTCCTGGCCGACTCCGCCGATCCCGGCGGCCAGGCCGGCCGCGCGGTGATCGAAGGCACCGCCGCGCGGCCTGTGGCGGAGGTCGAGGCGGACGATCCGATCGTGCAACGCGGAGACGGCATTGAAGGCGATGCGCAGTCTCCACGCTGGAGCGCGGATGGGCTTGCTTCGGGATCTGTGACGGGCTGCGGCGCCGGAGTAAGGGATGCCGGGTCGGGCGGGCCGTGCGGCTCGGTGTCGTGGTGCATGGGGGCTGGCTGCGAGACCGCGGAGTCCAGTGCCAACACCGGGTTCGTGGAGTCCGCGGCCCGCCTCAACATGGTGGTCGAGCTGGGCGGAGACGAGTTCAACCGCGGGAACCTGCGGTTCTTCAACGGCAAGCGCCGCTCCTGCCGCATCCGCTGGGGAGGACTCGCGAACTGCTGCAAGAACTCCGGCGCGCTCCTGGGCCTCGGGAACTGCACGAAGGAGGAGCGCCTCCTGGCCAGGGAGCGCCATGCCGGGAACACGCACTACCTGGGCAAGCGTTGCACGCGGCGGGTGCTGGGGGTGTGCGTCCGCCGGGAACGCTCCTGGTGCGTGTTCGGCTCCAAGCTCGGACGCATCCTCCAGGAAGCGGCCCGGAGCCAGCTCGGGCTGGGCTGGGGAAGCTGCCGGGGCTTCACGGTCCGGGAGATGGAACGCATCGACTTCGGGGCCGTGGACCTCTCGGAGTTCACCCAGGACCTTGTGGACGGGTCGCGGGAGCCGTCCATCGACCTTCCGGAAGCGGATCAGGCGGGCGCGGTGATGCGCACGCGCATCCGGGACTTCTACCAGAGGAAGAAGTGATGAGGACAGCCATGAGCAGCGTCAGTGCGCTATCCCTCGTGTGCTTCCTGGGCATCCTGGCGGCGCTGCCCGCCGATGCGCGGGAATGGAGGCCGTGGTGCGGCCCTCCACAGGGTATGGACGGGGACGCTTCGCCGTCGCTCGGGTGGCATTTCTACTGCGACCGTGACGAGGGAGACGCAGAGGCAGATGAGACACGGGCCCCGAAGCAGCCCCCCGCCCAGCCCGAAAGCCCCATGGAACGCATCCGGGAGAGGCGCCGGGCCCTGGAGGAGGCTCGGGCGAAGGCGGTCCTGGATCCCAACCCAGGGAACGTCGCGGCCTACCTCCGCCTCCAGCAGGAAGTCTTGCAGAGGGCTGCGTCCTTCTCGGACGCGTTCCGGCGCACGGTCTGGGGGAGCCCGGACCTCGACTACATGCTCAGGCGCCCGGTGGGCGCGCTCGCCAAGAGGCTCTGGTCGGACGAGCGGCGGGCCGAGCGCACAGCGGTATTGGCCCGGCTCGGGGAGCGTTACGGGCTCATCTACCTGGGCGACGCCAACTGCCCCGCATGCCGCGTGTTCGGACCGCTCCTGCGGGCCTTCGTGTTGCGCTACAAGCTCGACGTGCTCGCGGTCTCGATGACGGGCGAGCCGCTGGAAGGCTGGCCGGAGGCCGTACCCGACCAGGGCCGGGCCGCGCGGCTGGGTCTCACGACAAGGGTCGTCCCCGCCGTGTTCCTCTATGACACGCGGACGTCAAGGGCCCTGCCGGTATCGTTCGGAGTGGTGGCGGAGGACCAGCTTGCCGAGCGCATCTTCGCCCTGACTTCACGGGAGGTGGGGAGTGACTACTGAACGCCTGAACATTCGCATCCGGAACCATGTCTGCGCATTCGCGGCGGCGCTGATGGCGGCAGGTCTCTGCCTCGCGCCGTCGGTCCATGCGGACGTTCTCTCGGAGATTGAGAACTTCTGGAGGGGCGCGGCCGTGAACACGACCGGGCCGACCGCCTTCGACGGCCAGGCCTCCGGCCACTGGACGCTCGGCAACCTCTACCTGCGGGCGCCCGTGCGGCAGGAACCCATCGCGACCGTGAGCCTGCCCTCGTTTCGGGCGGGCTGCGGCGGCATCGACGCGTTCGCGGGCTCGTTCTCGTTCATCGACTCCGACCAGTTGATCGCCTTCGGCCGCGCGGTGGCTCAGAACGCCGCGGGCTTCGCCTTCGAGCTGGCCCTGGAGACCATCTCGCCGGTGATCGCCGAGACCATGTCGAAGCTCAGGGCCCTGGCCCAGTGGGTGAACAACCAGAACCTGGACTCCTGCGAGACCGCGCAGGCCCTGGTGGGAGCGGTCTGGTCGAGGAACGACCGGGCCAGCGCCGCGGTCTGCGCGGCGGTGGGGACGCGGCAGGGCATCTTCTCGGACTATGCCGCCGCGCGCCACGGCTGCGGCTCGGACGGCAGGCGGAACTCGACCCTGGCCGCGGCCTCGGGCCCGCTCAGGGACCAGGTCCCCGTGAACGTCAACTACGCCTGGCGCGCCGTGCGGGCGTCGAGCTTCCTCGGCTCGGACCGGGACCTGGGCGAGTTCGCCATGTCCATCTCCGGGACCGTGATCGTCACGGCGCCGGTCTCGGACTCGGACCCTTCCGGCCCCCGGGTGCGCGTCCTGGAGCCGCTGGCGCTCGACCGCCGGGTGACCGAGGTCCTGATGGAGGGCGGCGGCGACCTCCCCGTCTACCGTTGCGACACCGCCGCCGACTGCCTCAATCCCACCCTGGGGCGGCTCACCGTGCCCGCGGCGCGCGGCTTCCGGAACCGGGTCGCCGATCTTCTCCGGCGTCTCGTCGATGCCGTTCGCGCGGACACGGCGCCGCCTGCCGACGCCCTGGGGCTGGTGAACCTCACCACCCTCCCGGTCTACCGGGTCGTGAACACCGCGGCCGCCTACCGGGGAGCGGTGGTGGAGCAGGAGGTGGATTCCCTGGCCGAAGCGGTAGCGCTCGACGTGCTGCAGGTCTGGATCTCGGACCTCCACCGGACGGTGAAGGAACG
>JAPPHF010000193.1 GCA_028821115.1 Deltaproteobacteria bacterium
CCCAGTAGAGCCCGAACCACGTGTCGCCGGGGAGCGGCGTGGCCCGCAGGAAGGCGGTGACGAAGCCCAACTCGTTGGCGGCGCGCCGGGCTTCCCGCATCGCCAGCGAGACGTCGTGAGGCGGCAGCATGGCGGCGCCCTTGAGGCGCGTCGGGTCCTCCTGGCAGAAGTCGTAGAGCCAGTTGTTGTAGGCCCGGCAGATGGCCTCGGCCAGCAGCGGGTCCATGTCCGGCACGGTCATGATGTGGAGGCAGGCGGTGGGGAACAGCACCGCCACGTCCAGCCCCTCGATGTCCATGGCCTCCAGCTGCGACTTGGCGTTGAAACCCTGGTCCCGGGCGAAGCCGATGACGTCCTCGCGCGTGGACGCACGCCGCTTGCCGATCATGCGCGCGTCGTTGGCCAGCGACGGGCTCTTGGCCCGGGGCTCCTTGCCGTCCAGCAGCAACAGGTTGAAATCGCCCCGGCTCGGAACGTTGACCACCCGCGGCGCATGCTGCTTGAAGGGCGCGTCGACGTAGTTCTCCCAGAGGTCCGGCGGCTCCATGATGTGCATGTCGGAATCGATGATCTTGAGTCCGTTCTTCATCGGGGTCTCCCTTCCGGAGGCGTTGGGTTGCCCAACCCGAATACCTTTGGCCGTCGCATGAGTCAAGGTGCCTTTGACTCCGCCGCCACGGGGTTCCTATAAAGGAGACCACGGCAGCAGCTTTCGAAGGAGGATTGCATCCATGGCACAGGCCCTCGACGGTATCAGGATTCTCGACCTCAGCAGCTACATCGCCGGCCCGTTCGCGGCCATGTTGCTGGCGGACATGGGAGCTTCGGTGGTGAAGATCGAGAACACCGGCGGAGGCGACCCGTTCCGCAAGTGGGCGCAGGAGCCCCGCATGTACAGTCCGCTGTTCCGCAGCTACAACCGCAACAAGCGGAGCATGACGCTGAACCTGCGCGATCCGGAAGGCAAGGAGCTCTTTCTCCGCATGGCGGAAGGGGCGGACGTCGTGATCGAGAACTACCGGCCGGGGGTGATGGACCGGCTGGAGCTCGGCTACGAGCGGCTGAAGGACCTCAACCCGCGCCTCGTCTACTGCGGCATATCGGCGTTCGGGCAGACCGGGCCGTACCGTGAGAGGCCGGGCTTCGATACCCTGGGCCAGTGTCTCAGCGGCCTGTTGAGCCAGATCATCGACCCCAGGGCGCCGCAGCCGCCCGGCCTGGCTTTCTCGGACCACTTGGGCGGCATGTTCGCCTGCTACGGCGTCCTCACCGCGCTGATGGCCCGGGAGCGGTCCGGCAAGGGCCAGAAAGTGGAGACGTCGCTCATGGAGGCATCCATGGCGTTCATCGGCCGCAGCATCACGCAGTACTTCGCCACCGGTGACGTCCCCGACGTGGAGAGCCGCGGGCGCTCTGCCGGGGTCTACGCGCTCCTGGCGGGGGACGGACTGCCGTTCGTCATTCACCTGTCGCATCTGAACAAATTCTTCGTGAGTATGGCCGAGGCCCTGGGGCACCCGGAGTTGGCCGAGGATCCCCGCTTCAAGGACCGCGAGGACCGTCTTGTCAATTACGATGAGCTCAAGGCTTTGTTGCAGGAGATTGCGGACACCAAGCCCCGGCAGGAGTGGCTGGATGCGTTGAGCCAACACGACGTCGCCCACGCCCCCATCAATCGCCTCGACGAGGTGTTCGAAGACCCGCAGGTCAAGCACCTCGATCGGATCATGGAACTGGAGCATCCGAAGCATGGGCCGATCCAGACGGTGAGAAGCGGCGTCAACCTGAGTGATACGCCGTGGCAATGGTCGGCGCTGCCCCCGGAGCTCGGCGAGCACACCGCCGAGGTCCTCAGGGAGCTTGGTTTGAGCGAGGAGCGCATCGCACAACTGGCGGAAGCGGGGACGGTCTAGCCCGAGACCGCTCTTGACCGGGTTTCGCGCGGTGTGTTATGCGCGGGCCATCTTTCGGTAACGTGCGACGCACGCTAGGGAGTGAAGGAGGGCCGGGATGAAACTGATCATTGCGCTCATTGTCTCTGTTTCGCTTGCCGCGGTCACGGGGGCTTACGCCCAGGACAACGTCAAGGCCCTCTACGAGAAGGCCAAGAAGGAGGGCCAGGTGGTGATGGCCGCGGGTTCGCCGCCGGTGGCGTTGAAGGCCCAGATCGGCGGCTTCATGAAGCGGTTCCCGGGCATCCAGGTGAATCACATCCCCTCCACCGGGTCCGACGCCTCGGCGAAGATACAGCTCGAGACCCGGATGGGCATGGCCACGTACGAGGTGGCCCAGGCCACCACCACGTCGGCGGAACGGCTGCTCAAGGCCGACCTGCTGGCGCCGTTCCCGTACCACGAGTTCGGCATCGCCAAGAACGAGATCTCCTTCGGGGAGCGGCTGGTGCCGTGGTTCGACCTGACGCGGGTGCTCGGGTTCAACACCAAGCTGGTCTCCAGGGACCAGGTGCCCACCACCTGGGAAGGTTTGCTGGACCCCAAGTGGAAGGGCCGCAAGATCATCGTCGTAGGGCGGGGGTACCCCTTCGGAGACCTGGTGCCGGAGTGGGGGTTGGAGAAGACGATGGAGTACACCCGGAAGTTCAGGGCCCAGAACCCCATCATTCATTCCCGGGGCGGCCCCCAGACCCTGGAATCCCTGGTGGCGGGGCAGGCGCCGCTGGCGCTGATCCAGTTCGACCGCGTCTTCAGGGCCAAGGTCAAGGACGGGGCGCCGGTGGACTTTCTCTGGATCACGCCGATGTCCGTGACCCGCTTCTATTCCATCGCGGTCAAGAAAGTGCGCAATCCCAACGCGGCCAAGCTGCTGACCGGCTATCTCGGCACTCCCGAGGCGTCGGCACTCATGGAGAAGGCTTCCTTCCGGAGCCAGCTTGGACCCAGCGCGCAGACGGATGCCGCCAAGATGGCGCGCGCGGCCGGCGTCAAGTTCGTCTGGAACGCTCCCACCATGGAGGAAGCCAGGGAGCTAAACATGGGCCTAACGCCGGCCGGAATTACCATAACCGCACAATACACCGCTATGGGCCCCGGGCGGCGGGGCGGGGCGCGCGCCAATCCAAAGGAGTCCTGACCATGGCGCGGAACGGCTTCAAGATCCTCGATAGCGACATGCACGTGTTCGAGCCGCATGATCTCTATCTCAATTACATGGATCCCAAGTGGGGTGACCGGATCCCCCGGGGGAAGCCCAGGACGCGCCATGGCCAGGTCAAGTTCAGCTTCGGCGACGGCACCCTGGTGCGGGGGTCGGGTCTGACGGCGCGTCCCAACGTGACCCCGGGCGAGGACAAGGTGGCGCATCGCTACACCAAGCCCCTGGGGAGGAACTACGACGCGGTGTCCCAGGTGGAAGCCATGGACGTCGAGGGTCTGGACGTGGCGGTGCTGTTCCGCACCTTTCCGCTGCACTGTGACGACCGGCTGGAGCCGGAGTATGCCAACGCGCTGTGCCGGGCCTGGAACGACTGGGTGGCGGACTTCTCCAGGGAGGACTCCGAACGGCTCAAGCCTTCGGCGCTGATCACGCTGCACGACGTGGACATGGCCGTGGACGAGACCCGCCGGGCGGTCACCGAACTGGGCGCCGTGGGCCTGTGCTTGGTGCCCGAGCCGGCCAACGGCCGGTACATCCACGAGACCTGTTTCGATCCGCTATGGCGCGAGGCGGAACGCCTGGGCGTTCCCATCTGCTTCCACCCGGCGGCGAACCCGCACATGGACCAGGTGGCGCAACGCTTCAAGGGGCTTCCCAACGAAGGGATCCTGCTCAACGCCTATCGCAACCCCGTGGAGTTGATGTTGGCGGTGGGAAGCTTCTGTGGCGGCGGGGTGCTGGAGCGATTTCCGCGGCTGAGGGTTGCGTTCCTCGAAGGCAACTGCAGTTGGCTCCCGTGGGTGCTCTACCGTCTCGACGAGCGTTGGGAGCTTCGCAAGGACCTCTGCGACACGCCGCTTTCGCTGAACCCCAGCGAGTACTTCCTGCGCCAGTGCTTCGTCGCCACCGACGTGGAGGAAGACCTGGTGGCGGACGTGGTGAGCCGTATCGGAGACGACAACGTCGTGATCTCCACGGACTACCCGCACTCCGACTCGCGGTGGCCGGAAGCGGTGGACAGTTTCCTCAAGATCGGTGGGCTCGCCGACGAGACCAAGCGCAAGATCTTCTGGGACAACAGCGCGAGGCTCTACGATCTCCAGTAGGTAACGCGAGGGGCGGGGATACGCCGCCTCCTCCCATCATGGTTTCGACATGCGGGTGAGCGAACGGGATGTCTTCAGCTGGCTTACCTTGGGAGCCGTGGCCTGGCTCGTGGTGGTGCCGCTGTTCCTGGTCATCTTCTTCTCCTTCCAGCGCGAGCCGCTGGCGGAGATCAGCGGCCTCTCCCTCTATCACTACCTCGAGATCTACGTCGACCCCGGCACCTACGAGCTGATTCTCAACACGTTGCTGTTCGGCGCCGGCGCCATCCTGACGGGGTTTGCCTTCGCCGTGCCGCTCGCGTGGCTCGTGGAGCGTACCAACGCCCCCGGCCGGCACCTCATGTACGCCCTGATCCTGATCCCCATGGCGCTGCCGCCGATGATCGCGGCGCTGGGATGGGAGCGGCTGCTGGACCCGCGCATCGGCGTCATCAACCTGGTCCTGAGGGCGCTGCTGGGCCTGGAGGGGGAGGGGCCCCTCAACGTATTCACCCTTTTCGGCATGTCCTTTGTGATGGGGCTCTCCATGGTGCCGACGGTGTTCCTCATGCTGGTGCCGGTCTTGCGCAACATGGACCCCGCCTTCGAGGAAGCCAGCATGATCGCCGGCGCCAGCCGCTTCATGACGCTTCTCCGGGTAACCTTTCCGCTGACCTATCCGGCCTTCTTCGCCGCCCTCATCTGGTTTTTCATCATCTCCATTGAGGCCTTCGAGATTCCCGGGGTCATCGGCATGCAGGCGGGCATCCTCGTGTTCAGCACCAAGATCTTCTGGGCCATCCATCCTCCCATGGGCGAGTTGCCGGAGTACGGCACTGCCAGCGCCCTGGCCATGAGCGTGCTGGTGCTGAGCGGCGTGCTCGTCTATCTTTACCTGAAGGTGCTCGGGGCGGGCGAGAAGTACACCACCGTCACCGGCCGCGGCTACCGTCCCGCGGTGATCGACCTGGGCCGAGCCAGGTATGTCGGGTCCGGTTTCTTTTTTCTCTACATGTGCCTGGCCGTCGTTTTGCCGCTGCTGGTGCTGGCGTGGGGCAGCCTGCTGACGTTTTACCAGCCGCCTTCCTGGGAGTTGGTGCCGCAGCTCACCGTCAAGCACTACGTCAATGCGGTAACGGGTTACGGCGCCCTGACGGCGTTCAAGAACACCGCCCTGCTGGTGGTGGTGGCCTCCACCGCCACCACGCTGCTGGCGGTGGTGGCAGGCTGGATCATCGTGCGGTTCGGCGGCAGGACCGGGAAAATACTGAACCTGCTGACCTTCGCCCCCATCGCCATTCCGTCGGTGATCATCGGCTTCGCGCTGATCCTGATGTACCTCTCGATACCTGTGGGCGTCTACGGGACGGTCTGGGTCATCGTCATCGCCCACGTCACCCGCTACATTTCCTACGGCTCCCGGGCGGTGATCTCCGCCCAGGTCCAGGTGCACAAGGAGCTGGAGGAGGCCTCCTACACCTGCGGCGCCTCGCTGGGCGCGACTCTGCGCAAGGTCGTGGTGCCCATCGTGCTTCCCGCGCTTGTGAGCTTGTGGCTGTGGGTGGCGCTTCACAGTCTGAGGGAGCTCTCCTCGGCGGTTCTCCTGGCGACCCCCGGCAATCGGGTGGTGAGCACCATGATCTGGTTTGCCTGGCAGGAAGGGCAGGTGGGCGAGGCCTACGCCCTATCGATCATGCTGATCGCGGTATCGCTGGTGGTAGCGTTCGCGGCGCGGCGTCTTCTCACCTGGGGAGATCCCGTGGCGATGCACTAGGTGGCACGTTCCAGGACACTGGCACCGGCCGGACACTGCCCGAGACGGCCGTGAACGAGAAACAGGGGCGGGTCCCGGGACCCGCCCCTGTTTCACATCAAACGTGGAAACCAGTGTCAGACAGCCTTCTTGAGCGGCTGCGCTTCGAAGTGCTGCTTCACCTCCGCCAGTTTCATGACGTCGGCGTACTTGTGGTGCAGATCGAACAGGTTCACCTTATGGGAGATGATGCTGCGGTCGAAGACGCACTCCTCGACGATGGAGACGTGGTAGCCGTTGGAATAGGCGTCCACCACGCTGGCGCGGACGCAACCGCTGGTGCTCTCGCCGCACACGATCAGCGAGCTGATGCCGAGCCGGGTCAGGTGGGCGATGAGCGGCGTGCCGTAGAAGCCGCTGGCCCGCTCCTTGTAGATGATGATGTCGTCCGGCTCGGGCGCGAATTCCTTGAAGATCTCGTAGTCGTCCGCGTCTATCCCGGTAATCTGACGGTTGGTGGCGTGCACCGCGGCGGGTTGCACCTCTTTCCGCGTCTCGGTGGTGGTGTAGAAGATCGGCAGTCCCTGGGCGCGGGCCAGGGCGAACAGCTCCTTGGTGGGCTCGATGGCTTCGTAGGCGTTTATGCCGCAAGAGCTCTTGTATTCCTTGACCACCTCGTGCACTGGCTGGGGGCCGCCCCGGTAGGCGAGGTTGTAGAGATCGATGGCCAGGAGCGCCGGGCGTTCGCCGACGAAAATCTCCCTGCGGTAGGGCCTGTAGATGTCCATGATCTCCTCGGTGACGAGGTCCTGCCAACAATGATCTTCGAATTTGTCAACCATCAGGGATCTCCCTTTCGCGTGTAATGAAGACGTGATAGCCATGTCGCTCCGCGGTGTCAACCGGTTCCATTCCCCCGGCACCATTGGCATTCTCTCCCGCCAGCCGTTAGCCTGTCCTGCCCATGTGGTTCCTGCTGGCGCTCCTCGCCGCGCTGTTCCAGGTGCTTCGGAACATCTCCATGAAGCACCTGGGGCACGAGCTCGACGACATCATCAACGTGTGGGGTCGGTTCACCTTCCTGCTGCCGTTCGTGGCGCTGGCGTCGGCCTGGCACGGGATGCCCGTCTTGAAAGACGGCTTCTGGCCCTGTGTCGTCGCCTTCGGCGTGACCCAGTCCATTGCCACCCTCAGTCTGTCCAAGGCCCTGAAGCTCTCCGGGATCGCCATCGTCACGTCGCTGTGGAAGGTCAGCCTGCTGTTCCTGGTGCTCTTCGCCTATGTGACGCTGGACGAAACCCCTTCGGCCGTGGGGCTGGCGGGCATATTGCTGAGCGCCGCCGGTGTCTATCTGCTCAACGTGCAGAAGAGCCATATCTCGATATGGGCGCCGCTACGTGAGTTGTTCGTGGACCGGGGGCTGCGCTTCACCCTGGCGGCGGCCTTTTTCTACGCGCCGTCGGTGGTGCTGATCAAGCTGCTGATCCTTCGTTCCGACGTCTACGTAGCCAACCTCGCGGGATATCTCGCCGCCTCCCTCATGGTGCTTCCGCTGGCGCTCTACCACTCGGCCGCGCATTTTCGCGCCATCCCGCGCCACGGGGGCGCGTTCGCGGCCATGGGGTTGTGCGCCGCGCTGACGAGCATCTGTCACAGCCTCGCCTACGAGCTGACCCTCACCTCCTACGTCGAGGCGGTCAAGCAGACCGAGATCCTGTTCGCCTTGGCCGCGGGTTGGCTCGTGTTCAATGAGCGCGCGCGGGTGCGGGAGATCCTGCCCGGGAGCCTGACCATCATGGCCGGCATGGTGTTGTTACGGTTGGGTTAGTGTGGTGTCGCGGGGACGTGGCTCCAGGTCCAGAGCGACCGTTCGCGGTACAGTGCGTCGATGTCCGCCGGGACCTCGGCCCCGCGCTTTTGGAGATACAGCGCGATGGGCCGCAACGGCATGCCCACCGCTGCGAGATAGTCACCACGCATGCTCTCGATGAGCCGGTGACCGTCGCCCTGGATGGAGTACGCGCCGGCTTTGTCCATGGATTCGCCTCGGGCGAGGTAGTCGGCGATCTCGGCTTCGGTGGAGCGCCGCATGCGCACCTCGATGCGCTCCAGGTGGGTTTCCTCCCTACGTGTTGTGGAGTCGATGAGCGCCACGCCGGTGAGGATGCGGTGTGTCCGGCCGGAAAGGCGCCGGAGGATCGACACGGCGTCGTCCGGATCCGCGGGCTTGCCGATCTTCTCGTGGTCGAGGGCGATCAGGGTGTCGCCTCCCACCACCAGCACATCCGTCTCGCCGCGGGCGATGGACCGTGCCTTCCCCAGCGCCAGCTCCAGGGCCTCGGCCTCGGGCGTGAGGTCCTCGCGGGTGGTTTCCTGGAAGTCGGGGTCGCGGATCTCGAAGGGAAGCCCTAGAAGCGACAGGATGTCGCGCCGCCGCGGCGAGGTGGACGCCAGGATGATCCGCATGGCGGCTAGCGTCCTGTCCGGTGGGTCTGTGTGGGGAGGGACCGCGGAGCCCGCACTCAGTTCGCCCCGACGATGCGAGCCACTTCATCGGCGTTCATGGCCCGGACCAACCGCGCGCGCCACTGGGCGGCGCCCCGAAATCCCTTGCAGTACCACGCCAGATGCTTGCGCATGGCGGGAAAACGCCGTTCGCCCCAGAGGCTTTCGAAATGGCGGCTGTGCTCCAGCAGCACCTGGGTGCGTTCTTCGCGGGTCACGTCGAGTTCCGCGCCGCAGGGAGCCATGAGCCCAGCCAGGGTGTCCTTGGCCCACTGCTTGTCGCGGAAGACCCAGGGGTTTCCCATGGCGCCCCGCCCCAGGAGCACGCCGTGGACGCCGGTCTGGCGCACGCGCGCGACCACGTCGGACATGGACTTGAGGTCGCCGTTGCCGAGGACCAGGATCCCCGTGCCCCGCGCCAACTCCACCACCCGTCCGATGGCGTCCCAGTCCGCCGACCCCTTGTACATCTGCTTCAAGGTCCGCCCGTGAACCGAAAGGGCGACCGGCCGTTCACCGAGCAGCACCGGGATCCACTGGTCCACCTCGACCTTGTCGTATCCGATCCGGGTCTTCACCGACAGTGGGATTTCCTCGCGGGTGAGCGGCTGCACGCGTTCCCGGTTCATGCGGCGCACCCTTTCCAGCACATCCGTCTCCAGCCCCACGGCCTCCAGCCGCTGACCGGCGGCCCAGTCCTCGATCCCCCGGCGTGCGGCACGGATGATGGTCACCGCCAACTCCGGATTGAGGATGAGGCCGGCGCCGCATCCCTTGTTGGCCACGTTCTTGGCCGGGCATCCCATGTTGATGTCGAGGCCGTCGAACCCGAGCTCACAGACGATGTGGGCCACCCGGTAGAAGTCCTCCGGGGTCCGGCCGTAGATCTGGGCCAGGATGGGGCGCTCGTACTCCCCGTAGGCGAAGTCACGCACGAACCCGTCGGCGCCGCAGCAGATCGCCTCGACGCTGGTGAACTCGGTCATGCACAGGTCCGGCCGTCCATATCGCGCCGCCACGAGGCGGAACGAGGCGTCCGTCACGCCGTCCATCGGCGAGAGGCCGATGATGGGTTTGTCGATGCGATCCCAGAAATGCATGGCGAAAAGGGGAGGGCGCGCTTCGCAAGGGCGTCAGCCGGCGGCGCCCGCATCGTTGCGCCGCACGATCATGGCGTCCAGCTCTTCCCTGAGGCGGGGCAGTATCTCGTCGTAGAGAAAGGCTCCCAGCGGCTCGCTGCCGCGCTTGAGGTTGACGAACTTCGGTCCGCACCACAGCCCCAGGTCGGCATCGTCGGTTTCGCCGGGTCCGTTCACCCGGCAGCCCATGACCGCGATGGTGATGGCGTGCTCGGCGGCGTAGGCGGTCATCTCCTTGACCTGCTGCGCCAGCTCCACGAAGTTTTCGTTCTCCACCCGCGAGCAGCTCGGACAGCTTATGATGTTCAGACTGTCGCGGCCGTAGTCCACGACGCTTCGCACACGGCCCTCCGCGATGTCTTCCAGGATCTCGCGTCCGGCGGCGATCTCCTCGGTTTTCCGCGGATTGGGGACCGTCAGCGACACCCGGATGGTGTCGCCGATGCCCCGGCTGATGAGCTGCTCGAAGGCGATACGGGTCTTGATGATGCCGTCCGGCGGCAGTCCCGCCTCGGTGACGCCGAGGTGGAGCGGAATGTCCGGCCGCTGCGCCGCAAACCGCTTGTTGACTTCGATGACCTTGGCCGGGTCCGAGTCCTTGAGCGAAACGCAGTAGCGGGTGTAGCCCAGGCTGTCCAGCAGCTCGCAGTGTTCCCAGGCGCTGGCGAGCATCGGCGAGATGGAGTCGTCCTCGGGAAACTTCTCCTGCTGGGCCGGGTCCACCGAGCCGCAGTTCACTCCCACGCGCATGGCGCAGTCGTTGGCCGCCGCCACCTCCACCAGGAACCTGACCTTGTCCTGCCAGGACTTCTGCTTCTCGTGGTGGTAGAGGTGACCGGGGTTGTAGCGGATCTTGTCCACGTGGGGCGCCACCACGCTGGCGAGCCGGTAGTTTTCCTGGAGGTCCACGGACAGGTTCGCCTCGGTGGCGTCCCGGATCTCCGCCAGGGCGACCGCATCCCTTTTGCTGTCCACCGCGATGCGCACCACGTCGGCGCCGGCGCGGGCTAGGTCATTGACCTGCTCCACGGTAGCTTCGACGTCCTGGGTGTGGGTCGCGCACATGCTCTGAACCGCGATGGGATGGTTTCCCCCGATCACGGTGGAGCCGATGCGCACGGCGCGAGTGGGATTGCGCGGCAGTTCCACGGCGTTACGCTCCTTGCGGTACGAAAGGCTATGGTTTCAAAGCTAACGTGAAAGACTCCGTGAAGCAACATGATTTTCCTTCGCCGACGGCGCGACTGCCGGTTTCGTCTTGATGCAGGGGAGTCCTTGGACTAAGCTATCGGCAATGGTGCGGAACCGACCGGTGCGATACCAGGGTCCCGCTCCGGTCAAGTGACACGAATGGATCACGCGCGTTTACTTTTCAGGCGCTGGTTCGCAGCGGTTGCCGTGGTTCTTTGGCTGCCCGCGGGCTTGGCGTCGGCTCAATCCGCTGCCGAGCCAGCCCTCGCGGTCCTTTCCCCCGACCGCCAACAGTCGGCGATCGGAAAGGAGATCCTGGAAAGGCTCACCAACGGCCACTACACGCGCATCAGGTTAAACGATCAGGCCTCGGGCAGGATCTACAACGAATACCTCCGCACCCTTGACCGCACGCGCAGTTATTTCCTGGCCGCCGATGTCGCGGAGTTCGAACCCTTGAGGGAACGGTTCGACGACCTGCTCAAGGTTGGAGAACTGAAACCCGCCTTCAACATGTTCAACCGCTACCGCCGGCGGGTGGCCGAACGATTCAGGTTCGTGATCCGGGTGCTCGACGAGGAGTTCGACACCCTTGACTTCGGGAAGGAGGAGAGTCTCGCGCGGCAGAACGCCACCTGGGCCGCGTCCGTAACCGAGCTCAAGGGGCGTTGGCGCAGGCAGGTCAAGGGCGACGTGTTGAACGGCCTGTTGGCCGGAACCGAGCGGGAAGAGCTCCGGACGGCGCTTAGGCGGCGCTACGACAACCAGTTGAAGCGGCTCGCCCAGAGCAACCAGACCGACGTATTCCGCGTGTACATGAACTCGTTCCTGCGGGCCATCGATCCACATACGGCCTATTCTCCACCTCATCAGAGCGAGAACTTCAACATTCACATGAGCCTGTCGCTGGAGGGCATCGGCGCCGTGCTGCAGGCCGACGGCGAGAGCGTCAAGGTGGTGCGGCTGGTTCCGGGGGGACCCGCCGACAAGGCCGGCGACCTGCAAGCCGGGGATCGCATCGTCGGCGTTGCTCAGGGCGAGGAAGGGGAGATGGTGGACATCCTGGGGATGCGCCTGGACGAAGTCGTAAGCTTGATCCGCGGACCCAAGGAGACCACCGTCCGTCTGGACATCATCCCCAACGTGGGTGCGGCGGGGGAGCGCAGGATCATCCGGATCGTCCGCAACAAGGTGGACCTGAAGGAGCAGCAGGCCAGCAGCAGGATTCTGGAGGTCAAGGTCGCGGGGCGCACCCAGAAGATCGGGGTCATCCGGCTGCCGACGTTCTACGTGGATTTCGCCGCTCTTCGTGCCGGCGACCCCAACTACAAGAGCACCACCGGAGACGTGAGACGGCTGATATCGGAGCTCGAGGATGCCGGGGTCGGCGGGATCGTCATCGATCTGCGCGACAACGGCGGCGGCGCGCTTCAGGAGGCCATCTCGCTTGTCGGCCTGTTCATCAGGAAGGGCCCGGTGGTGCAGGTCCGCGACGGCCGCGGGATCATTCGCGTTCACTCGGATCCGGATCCGGGCATCGTCTACCGCGGGCCGCTGGCCGTCTTGGTGAACCGTCTCAGCGCGTCGGCTTCGGAAATCTTCGCGGGAGCGCTTCAGGACTACGGAAGGGGCCTGGTGCTGGGTGGACAGACCTTCGGCAAGGGGACGGTACAGACACTGATCCCGATCCGCCAGGGTCGCCAGGGTCAACTGAAGCTCACCCAGGCCAAGTTCTACCGTATCTCCGGGGACAGCACGCAGCACCGCGGCGTGATTCCCGACATCGAGTTTCCGGGCGTCATCGACAAGACGGAAGTGGGGGAGAGCTCTCTCGACAATGCACTGGCATGGGATGCCATCGACAAGGCCAGGTACAACAAGCCCGGAGATGCCGCGTCCTACGTCGATGCGCTGACGGCGCGGCACCATCGGCGCGCGAGCCTGGACCCGGACTTCGTCCACTTGAAGGCGCGCATTGCCCGTCTTGAGCGGGAGCGGCGGGAACCCGCCATCTCGCTGAGCGAGAAGACGAGGAGGGCCAGACAGAAGAGCGACGAGCGCCGGGAGCTGGAGAGCGAGAACACCCGCCGTGTGGCCAGGGGCGAGAAACCCTTCGCGAGCTTCGCCGAGTTGGAAGCCCACCAGGAGACTGCCTCCGCGGCATCGCAGGACGATCCGCTGCTCGACGAGGCCGCCAACATCCTTGCGGACCTGGTTGAGTTGAAGAAGACCGCGGCCGCCGCGCCGGCGGCGCAGACGGGAAGCTAGCCGCCTGTCCGAGTCATCGAGTTTCTGGGGCGACGGCAGGTCGCCCCAGCGTCCTGGCTACGAGCTATTCGCCGCCGTTGACGTCCAGCACTGAACCGTTGACGAACGACGCCGCGTCGGAAGCCAGGAACAGCACCGCGCCCGCCACCTCGTCGGCCTTGCCGTGGCGTCCCAGCGCGATGGCTTCCAGACCTTCCGACTCCATGCGTGCCAGGCTGGTGCCTCCCGGCCGAGGCGTATCGATGATCCCCGGCGCCACCGCGTTCACCCGCACCTCGGGCCCCCACTGATTGGCCATGTGAAAGGTCAGGTTCATGACCGCGGCCTTGGACGTGCCGTAGGCGGCCATGTTCGGGCGTTCGTGCTTGGTGGAGCGGCCGGATATGGAGCCGATGTTGACGATGGCGCCCGCGCCGCGTTCCTTCATGTGCGGCACCACCGCCTTGGAGCACAGGAACGCCGTCTTGCAGTTGATGTCATAGACCCCCATGAAGTCCTCGGGCGAGAGCTCCAGCAGCGTCCCGCGCTGGACCGCCGGCATCTCCGGGTTGCGGCTGTAGGAGCCTCCGGCGACGTTCAGGAGGGCGTCGATGCGGCCGAACCGCTCCAGGGCGGCGTCGACCATCTCCTTGACCTGATCCTCGCGGGTGACGTCCACCGCCAGCCCCGCGGCCTGGACGCCCAACGTTTCGACCTCCTGGACCACCGGCGGTATGGACTCCGCCGGGAGCGAGGCGATCATGACGTTGGAGCCGGCATTGGCGAACGCCAGCGCGCATGCGCGGCCGATGCCGCCGCTGCCGCCCGTGATGATGGTGGTGCGTCCTTCCAGAGAAAAGCGTGAGAGATCCATGGGTGTTTCCTTTCGTCTCAACCTTCCCACAGGTGGCTGAACTGCACCGCCACCACGTCCTCGTAGGCGACCGGCGCGGCCAGCAGGCCGATATCCTGTGCGAACCGGTTCATGCTGTCCACCACCGGTTCGGGGATCCGCGGATCGTAGTAGGGGACGTCGCGTTCGATGAGGGTAGCGATGAGCCCGGCCTCATGGGGCGGGTACAACGCCTTGCCCACGTCCGCCGCCCGTTGCGGGTTCTCCGCCAGCGCCCGTTGGGTCTTGACCAGCGCCCGCACCGCGGCCGCCGCCGCGTCGGGGTCGTCGGCGATCACCCGGTCCGAGGTGATCAGGGCGGGGAACGTGTAGCCCCGGGCCTCGGCCGGCCCTTCGCCGCGCCGGATGTCGAGTATGATGGTGCCGGCGCCTTGCCGGACCGCCACCTCGGCCCCCATGCCGTTGGCCCAGAAACCGTCGATGGCGCCCTCGGAGAGGGCCTTGGCCGCGGTTACGCCGAAGGAGACGCCGGGCGCGGTGGCTCCGGGCACCGGTGCGATCTGGATGTTGTCCGCCTCGGGGTCCAGACCGGCGGCCGCCAGCATCCGCTTGAGCCCCAGGTCGACCCCCGGCGCGGCGCCGATGCGGAGCCCCTTGACGGCCTCGACGTCGCCCCGCTTGGCCCCCAGGTCCGACCGCAGCACCAGGAACCAGTACATGTGCTGGGCCAGCGCGGCCAGCAGCTTGGCGCCTTTCCAGTCCGGGAACTTGGTGAGGGTGGCGTGGGACGAGGCGGCCACGAAGTCCAGCTTGTGGTCCCTCAGGGCCTCGAATGTGGCCGGCACGGGAAAAATGGGTTCGAGCTCCATGTCCAGCCCTTCGGCCTTGAAGAAACCGAGTTCCACCGCGGCGATGGCGGGGAAGTAGGAATTGGAGACGAAGTCGGGGAGTCCTATGCGCATGACGTTCCTTTCGCAACGGGGAGTTGGGGTGGGGTGTAGCGGATTCGGGATGCGGATGCAAAGCAATCCGGGAGGATGGCAGGATGGCGGGACAGGCCCCCCGGGGGATGGAGGGCCGCCCCAACATCCCCCCGGGGGCCAGTATCGCCAAACTGTACGGGGTGATGGATCAGAATCTCGATGAGGGTTTCATGGCTTCAGGCCCAGTACGTGGTGCGGTCCACCGGGATGGCATCCACCACCTCGCGTGGCAGGTAGTCGTCGAGGCGGATACGTTTCAATGCCTCGTCGGGGCATTTCGATACCGGCGAGAAGGGCCGGTCCAATGGACGCGTGGCGTCGACGATCATGGCCGAGGTGAGGATGCCATCGTCCATGGAAGGGTCGATCAGCGGACCGCGCATGAGGTCGGTGATGAGCGACACCTGCCGGTGCGGCTGGACTCGCGTGGCCAGGGCCCACAGGATCTCGGTCGGATTGTAGACGTCGATGTCGTCGTCGAAGATGAACACGTGCTTGCACTGGTCGAAGCTCAACGCCGCGGCCGCCGCGCGCCCCGGGTCTCCCTCGGACATCTTCTTCATGGCGATGAACACGTTCATCAGCGCGTGCCGGCCGTTCTTGCACACCGCCGTCACCCCGGGCACGGCCTCGCGGCAGCGGCGCAGGTAGGCGCCCTCGCGCGCCAGGTCCATCCAGGGCTTGTCGCCGTCCGGGGTGATGACCGACTGGTGGATGGCGTCCCTGCGGCGGGTGACGGCGCGCACTTCCAGCGAAGCGGCCTGGCGGAAACCCTGGGGTCCGACGTAGCCGTGGACCTCGCCGAACGGTCCCTCGGTCACGCGCTGCCCGGGGACGAGTACTCCCTCGATGACGACCTCGGCGTCCGCCGGCACCATCAGCCGCTCGCCGAAGGTCTCCGATGGCGTCAGCCGCAGCGGCTCCTGCAGATAGCCGCCGATGATCTCGAGCTCGTCGGCCTCGAATGGCCCGCGGTAACAGGCGCCGATGTTGAACGCCGGGTGATGCCCGGTGACCGCCGCCACCGGGCATTCCTCTCCGTTGTCCTCGTAGTCCCGGAAGATGCGCCACATGTGCTGGAGCGACAGGTAGAAGCCGGTGTGGTTGCGGTCCTTCACCTCCATGCGGTGGTAGGAGACGTTGTAGACGCCGTTGTTCCGGTCGCGGCCGATGCTGGGCATGTCGATGTAGGGGCCGCCGTCCAGGGCGTGATGTCGCATCACCGGAAGCTCGAAGAGGTCCACCTCCGCGCCCCGCCGGACGACTTCCTTGACAGGCGCCTCGCTCCGATCCACCACCGTTGGCGCGATGGGGTTGGCCTCGCGCTTCAGGCATTCCAGCGCCAGCTCTGCCCGGTTCATTTCCGGTCCCACCCCGAGGGCGGTCTGGAACTTGCCCATGGAGACTTCGCAGTTCATGGCGAGGCGGACCCTGGACGTGTTCCCGTAAAGGTCGTTGGGGCGCTCGAACAGCAGCACCGGAAACTGTTTCCGGTCGGCCAACTGGGTGACCAGGGCCGAGACGTCGTGGCGCGCCGGGTTCACCGGACGGGTGACGTGGACCACCTCCCCGGGCCGCTGGCGGTTCAGGTCGTCGAGAAAGGTGCGTAGACTCTTGGCCATGCAGGATCGGGTTTCAAAGCTGCCCGGGCGGGTTCGAAACCCGCCCTCGTTGGCATCGTCGGCCGTTACGGGCATGCGGATGCCTTCCCACCGGCGGGACCGGTCGGTCAGTAGACGATGTCGCCGCCGTCGATGACCAGGGTCTGGCCGGTGACGAAATCGCTGTCGGATGACGCCAGGTAGAGCACCGCACCGGTGAGATCCCCGGGTACCTGCCGGCGCTTGATCGACCTCGCGTCGACCCGGCTCGCCGAGATCTCGGGCGGCACGGTCTGGCCTTCGTGCTCCACAAGCCCAGGAGCGATGGCGTTGACGTTGATGCGGTCTCTTCCGAGCTCCCGCGCCATGGATCGGGTCATGCCGATCAGCGCAGCCTTGGACGCCACGTAGTGAAGAAAGTTCGGCGTGCCGGCCATGACCGTGTTGGAGGAGATGTTGATGATCCTGCCGCCGCCCCGCTCCCGCATGGCGGGCAGCACGGCCTTGGCGCACAGGAAGACGCCCTTGATGTTGACGGCCGTGACGCGGTCCCATTCCTCGGCGGAGATCTCGTGGAACGGCCGCCGGTTGATGCTTACGTAGATGGCGGCGTTGTTCACCAGGATGTCGATGCCTCCGAAGGCGTCGACGGCCGCTTGGGCCATGCGTAGCGTATCATCTTCCCGGGAGACGTCGACCTCGACGGCTACCGCCTCGCCGCCCGCTTCCTTGATGTCCGTGGCCGCGGCGGTGCCGTCCAGAACGTCCGCGATGACCACGCGGGCGCCTTCCGCCGCCAGGGTCCTGGCATAGACCGCTCCGATGTTGCGGGCGCCGCCGGTCACGATGGCTACCTTCTCGTCAAGTCGTCCCATGCGCCTCCGATCAAGATGGCGTCCTTAGACTACCCTTAGCTAAGCAAACGGCGGACCGGTGTGAAAACCAGTTTA
>JAPPHF010000022.1 GCA_028821115.1 Deltaproteobacteria bacterium
CACTGGACTGTGGCTCCAGGGGTTGAGGGTTCAAGTCCCTTCACTCACCCCAATCAAAAGAGTGGTGCGGGCCGCTAGCTCAGGTGGTAGAGCAGCTGACTCTTAATCAGCGGGTCCGGGGTTCGAATCCCTGGCGGCCCACTCCTTCCTTCCCATAAGCCCCACGGGCCGTTATTTGACTTGCGGTTTGTGGGGTTGCTACAGCACACTACACCGGCACGCGAGAGTGGCGGAACTGGTAGACGCACTAGACTTAGGATCTAGCGGGCAACCGTGGGGGTTCGAGTCCCCCCTCTCGCACCATCGCGAAGCCGGTTTATGGGAGCAGATCAGGGATGAAGTGTGAAGTCGACGTATTGACTCCCACCCAGAGGAGGCTTCGGGTGGAGATACCGGCCGACCGCGTGGACAAGGCCTTTGCGCGCATGTACCGCCAGTTCGGGCGCCAGGCCAAGGTGCGCGGTTTTCGCTCCGGCAAGGTGCCGCAACACGTGCTGCGGGGCCTTTACGGCACCGAGATCCAGGCACGGGTCCTGTCCGAGCTGCTGGAGGAGTCGCTTGCCGGCGCGGTGGCGGACGAGGGGCTGGAGCCGGTGTCGGAGCCGCGTCTGGAGGCCGGCGACCTGAACGAAACCCAGCCGTTCGCGTTCACCGCCGTCATCGAGATCAAGCCGGAAATCGAGCTCAAGGACTACCGGGCCGTACCCGTGGAGCGCGTCCGCGCCGACGTGGGCGATGAGGAAGTGGAGCGTGCACTCAAGGCGCTTCAGGACCGCAACGCCCAGTTGGAGCCGGTGGAGGGGCGTGACGAGGTGGCGGAGGGGGACTACGTGCTGGTGGATTTCTCGGGGTCGGTGGAGGGCGAGCCGTTTCCCGGGAACACGGCCGAGAACTACGCGGTGGAAATCGGCGCGGGCCAGGCCTTGCCGGAGTTCGAGCAGGGCCTGGTGGGCATGAAACGGGGGGTGGCGGGTAATATCGCGGTGAGTATCCCGGCGGAAGCCGGCGACGAGCGCATGGCGGGAAAGACGGCCGACTTCCAGGTGACGGTGCAGGATATCCGGCACAAGATCCTGCCTCCCCTCGATGACGAGTTCGCCCGCGACTACGGCGAGTGCGACTCGCTGGAGGAACTGCGCGAGAAGCTCCGCGCGGAGCTGCAGAGCGAGATCGAAACCTTTCAGAACGGTCCGTTGAAGGACCAGATCATGGAGCGCCTCATCGAGGCGCACTCCTTCGAAGTCGCTCCTTCCATGGTGGATCGGGAACTCTCGTATCTCATGCGGCGGGCCAGGAGCCAGCGGGAACTGTCGGGAGCGGAGGCTCCGGAGCCGACCACGGAGGAGCTCAGGGAAGAGCTGACACCACGGGCGGAACGGCGCGTCAAGATGACGTTGCTGGTGGAAAAGATAGCCGCCGCCGAAGGAATCACGGCCTCCGAAGAGGAGGTCGACGCCCGCCTGGAAGCCCTCGCCCGGGCAAGCGGCGCGCAGGCCGCCTCGGTGCGCGAGCAGTACGGTCAGGACTGGGCACGGGAGACGATGCGCTCCCAGCTCGTGTCCGAAAAGACGCTGGATTTCCTGCTGGAGCAGGCCGACGTCACGGTGGTGGACCCGCCGGAAAGTGGTTGCTGACGAATACAAAAGAGGTTAGACTTTTCTGGTGGCGTCGCCACCCGGGTTAAGCAACATGAACTTCATTCCTTTCGTCGTAGAGCAGACCGGACGCGGGGAGCGCGCCTATGACATCTATTCCCGCCTTCTGAAAGACCGTATCGTATTTCTGGGGAGTCCCGTCGTAGACGAGGTGGCGAACCTCATCACCGCCCAGTTGCTGTTCCTGGAATCCGAGGACCCGGAACGCGACATCTACTTCTACATCAACTCTCCGGGCGGCTCGGTGACCGCCGGCTTGGCCATCTACGACACCATTCAATACATCCGCCCGCAGGTCTCCACGGTATGCCTGGGTCAGGCGGCCAGCATGGGCGCCGTCCTGCTCGCCGCCGGCGAGAAGGGCAAGCGCTACGCGCTGCCGCACTCGCGCATCATGATTCATCAACCGCTGGGCGGCTTTCAGGGGACCGCGGCCGACGTGGACATCCAGGCCAGGGAGATTCTCCGGATGCGGGAAGAGCTCGGCGCGATTCTCGTCAAGCATACGGGCCAGTCGCTCAAGAGGATCGAGCGCGACACCGACAGGGACCTCTTCATGACGGGCCAGCAGGCTTTGGAGTACGGGTTGGTGGATGAAGTGATCACCAGCCGCCTCGACGTAACCGCGAAGGAGTGAAGGGGAGCTTTCAATGCCAAAGCACGGGGATGATCGATCCGGCAGTCTCGTCTGTTCGTTTTGCGGGAAGAGCCAGGACGAGGTCCGCAAGCTGATCGCGGGTCCGACTGTCTACATCTGTGACGAGTGCATCGATCTGTGCAACGACATCATCGCCGAAGAGTGTGAGCACGAGGACTCCATCGCGTCGTCGTCCGGCGTCCCCAAACCCGTTGAGATCAAGCGCGTCCTCGACCAGTACGTGGTCGGCCAGGATCCCGCCAAGAAGATTCTCGCGGTGGCCGTGCACAACCACTACAAGAGAATCGACAACCAGATGCTCACCGGCGACGTGGAGCTGCAGAAGAGCAACATCCTGCTGCTGGGACCCACCGGCTCGGGCAAGACCCTGCTGGCGCAGACGCTGGCCCGGCTCCTGCAGGTTCCTTTCACCATAGCGGATGCCACCAGCCTGACGGAGGCCGGCTACGTGGGCGAAGACGTCGAGAACATCATTCTCAACCTGCTTCAATCCGCGGAGTACGACGTCGAAAAGGCGCAGCGGGGCATCGTCTACATCGATGAGATAGACAAGATTTCGCGGAAGTCGGAGAACCCGTCGATCACCCGGGACGTGTCCGGCGAAGGCGTGCAGCAGGCGCTGCTCAAGATCATCGAGGGCACGATGGCGAGCGTTCCGCCCAAGGGCGGCAGGAAGCATCCGCAGCAGGAGTTCCTGCAGGTCGACACCACCAATATCCTGTTCATCTGCGGCGGCGCGTTCGTGGGGATCGAGGACATCATCCGCAAGCGCACCGGGCGCAGGCGGCTCGGGTTCGGCAGCAACGAGATGGAGGTCGAGATCCGTCCCGACGCCAAGGTGGTCCACGACGTGCAGCCCGAGGATCTTCTCAAGTTCGGCCTGATCCCGGAGTTCGTGGGCCGGTTGCCGGTGATCGCCACGCTGGACGAGCTCAACGAAGAGGCGCTGGTGCAGATCCTCAAGGAGCCGAAGAACGCCCTCACCAAGCAGTACTGCAAGCTCTTCGAGATGGAGGGCGTGCATCTCAACTTTACAGACGAGGCGCTTTGGGCTATTGCACGGGAAGCGATGAAGCGGAAGTCGGGGGCGCGGGGCCTGAGAGCGATCATGGAAAACACCATGCTCGACGTGATGTACGAGATGCCTTCCCAGCCCAACATCAAAGAGGTAGTCATCACCGAGGAGGTGATGGCCCGCAACGAACCTCCCATGGTAGTCTACTCGAAGGCGGCGGAGAGCGCGTAACGGGGGTGCCCATGCTATTTCGCAGCGACAAGAAGGACGAGGACGAGCAGGAAGTGGACGACACCGTGCAGGCACCGTTGCTGCCCCTTCGGGACATCATCGTCTTCCCGCACATGGTCGTGCCCCTTTTCGTGGGGCGGCAGAAATCGATCCGGGCGCTCGAGGAGGCGTCCCGGAAGCAGACGCCGATCTTTCTCGCGTCGCAGAAGGACGCGAGAACCAACGAGCCCAGCGAGGATGACATCTACCCCATCGGGACGCTCGGAAACGTCGTTCAGATGCTCAAGCTGCCGGACGGGACCGTCAAGGTCCTGGTCGAAGGCAAGCGGCGTGGAAGGATCTCGCGGTATCTGACGCATCCCGAGTTCTTTCTGGTGGAGGTGGACGAGCTGGACGACGTGGTGGAGCAGGGCACGGAAGTGGGCGCGGTGGTGCGCGAGGTCCACAGCGCCTTCGAGAACTACGTCAAGGTCAAGAAAAAGATTCCCCCCGAGATGGTCATGTCGGTGTCCTCCATCGAGGAACCGGGCAAGCTGGCCGATACCATTACCGGACATCTCGGAATCAAGTTGGAGGAACGGCAGGTACTGCTGGAGACCGTCAACGCCACCGAGCGGCTGGAGAAGGTGCTGGGCCATCTACGGGCGGAAATCGAGATCCTCGAGGTGGAGCGGCGGATTCGGTCACGCGTCAAGAAGCAGATGGAGCGCTCCCAGAAGGAGTACTATCTGAACGAGCAGATGCGGGCGATCCAGAAAGAGCTCGGCGAGAAGGACGAGTTCAAGAACGAAATGCAGGAGATCGAGGAGAAGATCAAGCAGAAGAAACTGTCCGCGGAAGCCAAGGAGAAGGTCGAGAAGGAGCTGAAGAAGCTCAAGATGATGTCACCCATGTCCGCCGAAGCGACGGTGGTGCGGAACTACATCGACTGGATACTCAGCCTGCCGTGGTCGGAGTACACCGACGACAAGCTCGATATCGTCGAAGCCGAGACGGTGCTGGAAGAGGACCACTACGGCCTCGACAAGGTCAAGGAGAGGATCCTCGAGTATCTGGCCGTTCAAACGCTGGTGGGCAAGATCAAGGGGCCGATCCTGTGCCTGGTGGGACCTCCGGGAGTCGGCAAGACCTCCCTGGGGCGTTCCATCGCGCGCGCCACGGGCCGGAAGTTCGTTCGCGTGTCGCTCGGCGGCGTGCGTGACGAAGCCGAGATTCGCGGGCATCGCCGCACCTATATCGGCGCGTTGCCGGGGAAGATCATCCAGTCCCTGAAGAAGGCCGAGTCGAGCAATCCGGTCTTTCTGATGGACGAGGTGGACAAGATGTCCATGGACTTCCGTGGAGATCCGTCCTCGGCCCTGCTGGAGGTGCTGGATCCGGAGCAGAACCAGGCCTTCAACGATCACTATCTGGATCTTGACTACGATCTTTCCAAGGTCATGTTCATCACCACGGCGAACACCCTGGACGGCATTCCCCGGCCGTTGCAGGACCGCATGGAGATCATCCGGATCGCGGGTTACACCGAGCTGGAGAAGCTCAACATCGCGAAGAAATACCTGGTGATGAAGCAGCGGGAGGCCAACGGGCTGAGCGACGAGAATATCCTCATGTCGGACAGCGCCCTTCTGGGTCTCGTGCGGCACTACACCAAGGAGGCGGGAGTCCGGAACCTGGAGCGGGAGATCGCCTCCATTTGCCGGAAGGTCGCGGTGGACGTGGTCAAGAACGACCGCGCGTCGAAGACCACCGTGGGCGCTCGGAATCTCCAGAAGTACTTGGGGCCGCACAAGTTCCGTTACGGCATCGCCGAGGACGAGCACAGAGTCGGCACCAGCACCGGGCTGGCCTGGACCGAGCTCGGCGGCGAGTTGCTGTCCACCGAAGTGTCCATCATGCCGGGCAAGGGCCAGTTGACCATAACCGGCAAGCTGGGAGACGTCATGCAGGAGTCGGCCCAGGCGGCCATGAGCTACGTTCGCTCGCGGGCGCAGGACCTGGGATTGGACAAGGACTTCTACCAGAAGAACGACATCCACATCCACGTCCCCGAGGGAGCGATTCCCAAGGACGGGCCTTCGGCGGGCATCACCATGGCGACTTCCTTGGTGTCGGCCTTGACGCGCATCCCCGTCTATCACGACGTGGCGATGACCGGCGAGATCACGCTCCGGGGCAACGTGCTGCCCATCGGCGGGTTGAAGGAGAAGGTCCTCGCCGCTCATCGTGGCGGCATCAAGGCGGTGCTCATCCCCGAGGAGAACAAGAAGGACATCAACGAGATCCCGGCCACCATACTGAAGAGCGTGGAGTTGATCCTGGTTGCGCACATGGACGACGTCCTCAAACGGGCTCTCGTGGTCAGTGATCCGGAGGCGCTGTTCACCCCCCACGAACTTGACGATGTTCCGGCCGATGCGCCCGCCGGGTTCGAGAAGAAGGACACCGAGTCCAGGCCCAGTCTTCCCCAGTGACCGGAGCATGATTCCGGCTTGCCGCGGGCGTGCGCGCCGCGGCAGGATCCCTGCACTCCCGGACGGGTTTCCGTCCGGGGCCTTCGGGCGGTTAGCTCAGTTGGGAGAGCATCGGCCTTACAAGCCGGGGGTCACAGGTTCAAGTCCTGTACCGCCCATTGGCCCGTCGGCCCGCCCGCGGGTTGCAATTCCGCCGCCCACGGGTTAAACTGTCAATTCGATACGGGGTCGTAGTTCAGCTGGTTAGAACGCCGGCCTGTCACGCCGGAGGTCGCGAGTTCGAGTCTCGTCGGCCCCGCCATAACTTGCGATATGCGAACAGTACAAATGACAAAGGCGGAGTCCCTCGCTCAGCGTCGCTGGTACGTCGTCGATGCCCAGGACAAGGTGCTTGGACGGATGGCGACCGAAATCGCCAGGGTACTGCGCGGGAAGCACAAGCCGTCCTTCAGCCCCCACGTCGACGCGGGCGATTTCGTCATCGTCGTGAACGCGGGGCGTGTCAGGCTGACCGGGGCCAAGGAGACCGACAAGCGCTACTACCGCCATACGGGGTATCCCGGGGGTTTGCGGACCACGACTCTGCCGGAGATGCGGGCCAAGAAGCCGGAGGCGGTGGTGCGGTTGGCCGTGAAGGGCATGCTCCCGAAGAACCGGCTCGGAAGGGGTCAGCTCAACAAGTTGAAGGTGTACGGCGGCCCGGAGCACCCGCATCAGGCCCAGTTGCCCGAGCCCCTCGATATTGCGTAGGGGCGTGTCGCGGCCGAGAACAGGTTCACGAATATGGCAGACGAGTTCGTATACGCAACCGGCAGACGCAAGACCTCGGTGGCACGGGTCTACCTGAAGCGCGGCAAGGGAGATATCCGGATCAACAATCGCATGCTGGAAGACTACTTCGGCCGTGAAACCGCCAGGATGATCGTTCGCCAACCCTTCCACGTGACACGGACATTGGGCGATTTCGATATCGTCGTAAACGTCAAGGGCGGCGGAAGCTCGGGTCAGGCCGGCGCCATCCGGCACGGAGTCACCCGGGCCCTGATGAAGGTCGACGAGGGTTTTCGCAGCCCGTTGAAGAAGGCCGGTTACGTCACCCGTGACCCGCGCGCGGTGGAGCGTAAGAAGTACGGGCGGCACAAGGCCCGGAAACGGCCGCAGTTCTCCAAGCGCTGATCGGCGCCCCTCACTCCGAGCCCGCGTAGAGGTACAGGCTCAACAATCCCACCAGCAGATTGGGCGACCAGGCGGCAAGCCACGGCTGCATGGCCCCCGCCTTGCCCAGCGATACGCAGAACCCCAGAAGCACCCAGTACGCGAACCCGAAGGCGACGGCCAGTCCGAAGTTCACGACGAGATTGTCTTTTCTCCCGGGTTTCGTCGCCAACCCCACCGCCAGGAGAACGGTCAGCGGAATGACCAGCGGGATCGCCACCTTGGCGTGCAGGTTGACGGTGTCGCGAACCGTGTCGACGCCCTTGTTCCGGAGGTCGCCGATCCGGGCTTTCAGCTCGAAGTAGCTGAACTCGTCGGGCGAACGCGCGAAAATCCGGAAGTCGTCGGGTCCTTCCTTCAGAGGCAGCGTCGCTCCCACCGGCAGGCGGCTGACGGCTCCGTCCTCCGGCAAACGCCACTCCGTGCCCCCCTCGGGGACCCAATGGGTCCCCTCCCAGCTTGCGGCGGGCACCTCGATGACTCCGCCCAGCTTGAATTCCGGCGTGATGCGGTAGATCACCAGGCCGTGGAGCCGGCCGCGGTCGGTGTCGAAGTCGTCGGCCCTGATGAAATCGCCGTTGCTGCGCATCCAGATCTCCCTGTTGCCGAACACGGACTGGAGCTGTTTTCCCCGCACCTTCACGTCGTAGATCTGCTTGGCTGTCCTGGTGGCGAAAGGCACCGCGGTTTCGTTCCAGAAGAACGTCCCGACACTGATTCCGAGAGCCGCCAGCAGCAACGGCACCGTGACGCGATGCAGGCTGAGGCCGCAGGCGCGGATGGCGACCAGTTCGTGCCGGCGCGACAGCGAACCGAGAGTCAGGAACGCGGCGAACAGAGCGGCGAAGCCGATGCCCCGGGAGACCAGGAGGGGCAGCCGATGGATGAAGTATTGAAAGGAGGTCGACAGCGTCGCGTTGCTCCCCATCAGGTTGTCGACCCGATTGAAGACGTCGCCCGCCAAGTGCAATAGGACGACCACGGCGAGCGTGGCGACGAAGATGCGCGAGAACAGCGCCAGTAGGTACCTGTCGAGGATGCTTCCCGGGGGCGGGCTCGGAAAGCGTCCCTTGGAGTGAATCATTTCTCCGGCACCTCGCGCGCCGGCGGGAGTCTCCGGCCCAGGGACCGGAGCAGGTCCGCCGCCCGGCGTCGGAAGCGTGACGGCGATTCCTTCAGCGCCCTGACGAACAGGTAGATGGAGATGAGCCCCACGAGCAGGTTCGGCAGCCACGGCCCCAGGCCGGGCGGGATCCTGCCGGTCTCCGCCATGGCCGTGCCCGTGGAAAGCAGGGCGTAGTAGGCGAATAGCCAGGCGAGGCACGATGCAACCCCGTGGGAACGTCCCGCCGGCCGTCGGTTGGGCGTCAGGACGATGGCGATGCCCAGGAGGGCGAAGATCAGCGGCGCGAACGGGAAAGCGAATCTCCGATGCAGCTCCATGATTTCCTGTACGGCGTCCGTCCCCCGCGCGGCCTTTGACCGTATGGCGTCTCGCAGCCGCGGCAGCGACATATCCTCGGGGCTCCGCCGCCCCGGGGTCAACGGCGTCAGGAGGGGATCCAGCTCCAGGTGCAGGTTGTAGACGTTGAACGACGTCTGGCTGAAGCCGGCGCGCTTCTTCCTTCGCTCGTGGACCGTGCCGTCGTACAGTCTCAGGCCGATGGAGCCCGGATCGGAAAGTAGCAGCGCGACCCGTCCGATGATAATATTCTCGGCGTTCCGGTCCCTTTGGTCGACGATCAACACTCCCTGGAAGGTGTTTCCCGGGGGAACGATCCTGTCGACGTAGATCAGCACGTCGGGGAAGACATCGTTGAACACCTTCTCCTTGAGCAGCGTTCCCGCGCGGCTCTGTGCAATCGTGTAAAGCTCCTGCTTGACGGCGAGATTGGCGGCGGGTCTTACGAAGACCGACAAACCGAGGGTGAGCAGGGAGGCCGCCAACGCCACCAGGCCCACGGGGATCAGGAAGTGGAACGGACCGACGCCGCACGCCTTCAATGCCAGCGTCTCGTTGTCCCGCGTCAGGCGGCCGCAGCCGTACAGAATTGCCAGCAGGAAGGCCATGGGCAGCGTCGTTTCCAGGAGCGTCGGCAGGATGAGGGCGAAGAGCTTGGTGATCTGGCCCGCGGACGCTCCACGGCTGACGACGAGCTCGACGAGACGGACGATATGGCCGGCGAAGAATACGAGGGTGAACGCTAAAAGTCCGACCAGGAAGGGCGGGACGATCTGACCGGCTACATAGACGCTCAGGGTCCGATGCACACCGGCATGGTAGCTTTCTTTGATGAATTCCTCAATCCGCCGATGGCACGGCGGAACCGACCGACGGACGGGTATGGGGGTTGACCGGACAGAACGCGGGGAAGGAGTTCGCGGGCCTGAACCGGCGCTGGTGTACGGGATCCATCCCGTGCTGGAGAAGCTCCGGGCGGCGCCCGGCGACGTCATCGAGGTGCTGCTGGTGCCCGGCGACCGCGGTTCCTCCGTGCGCAGGGTGGAGCAGGCGGCTCGCCGGGAGCGTTGCCGGGTCTCGGCGGTCGCCGCGCGCTCGTTGGACGCGCTGACCAACGGGGCGAACCACCAGGGAGTCGCCGCGCGGGTGGCGCCCTTCGCCTACGGGTCGTTCGACGAGCTGTTGGCCGCGCCGCCGTCCGCGGCCGCCGATTGCGTGCTCTTCCTGGACGGAGTCGTCGACCCCCGGAACCTCGGCGGCATCCTGCGTACCTGCGAGGCCATGGGCGTCGGCCGCGTCGTCATTCCCACGGACCGAGCCGCGGGCGTGACCGGGGCGGTAATCAAGGCCTCCGCCGGCGCCGTCCACCACGTCCGGCTTTACCGTATTCCCAACCTCCTGCGGGGGCTCCTGGCGTTGCGGGAACGGGGCTACTGGCTGGTCGGGCTCGACGCCGAGGCGGAGAGCCGGGCTTCCGACGTGGTCTATCCGGAAAAATTGGCCGTGGTGCTGGGCGGCGAGGAGCACGGCATCCGGCCGTTGATCCGGCGAAGCTGCGATTTCCTGGTCTCGATCCCCATGAGCGGCAGGGTCGGTTCGTTGAACGTCGGCGTCGCCTGGGGCGTCTTCGTCTACGAGGTGACGAGGCAGCGAATTTCGGCTGATACGGGCGGACCCCGTTGACATTTTCTCTGACAAATGCTTAAAATCCCGATAATCCGTAGCCATCATGCACCCTGTTTTCATGAAGAGGGACAGGGTTCGTGTGACTTTTTGTTCTTGGGGGCGAGGCGTTCATCCGCTGGCGTAGCTCAACGGTAGAGCAGCTGATTTGTAATCAGCAGGTTGTAGGTTCAAATCCTATCGCCAGCTCCAAGTGAGCGAACTCGATGAATCGAGTCTGTCGAGGCCCGTTTGCTCCGCGCGGTGTATTCCGGGTGCAATGCGGAGAGGTTCCCGAGTGGACAAAGGGAGCAGACTGTAAATCTGCCGCCGATCGGCTTCGGAGGTTCGAATCCTCCCCTCTCCACCATCAGTTGCAGGACTCTGGAGCGAAGGAGTCGTTTTTGCGGGAATAGCTCAGTTGGCTAGAGCACGAGCCTTCCAAGCTCGGGGTCGCGGGTTCGAATCCCGTTTCCCGCTCCACAGTATTGTCCGTGGGGAGCGGCGCGCTTGGCGCCAACAGCCGGCGGCGTTCGTTTTCCGTCACGTGGCCCCATGCCCAGGTAGCTCAGTAGGTAGAGCACGTCCTTGGTAAGGACGAGGTCGGCGGTTCAAGCCCGCTCCTGGGCTTTGCGTGTAATGTGAAGGTTTGAATCAAACCAAGCGATATCCACGGGAGGAGAGGAAGAAAGATGAGCAAGGCCAAATTCGAGCGGACGAAACCGCATCTCAACATCGGCACCATCGGCCACGTCGACCACGGCAAGACCACCTTGACCGCGGCCATCACCAAGGTGCTGGCGGAAAAGGGGTCGGCGGATTTCGTGCCCTTCGACCAGATCGACAAGGCGCCGGAAGAGCGGGAGCGCGGCGTCACCATCAACATCGCGCACGTCGAGTACCAGACCGACAAGCGGCACTACGCCCACGTGGATTGCCCCGGGCACGCGGACTACGTGAAGAACATGATCACCGGCGCCGCCCAGATGGACGGCGCGATCCTGGTGGTGTCCGCGGCCGACGGGCCGATGCCGCAGACCCGCGAGCATATCCTCCTGGCGCGGCAGGTGGGCGTCCCCTCCATCGTGGTCTATCTCAACAAGGCCGACATGGTCGACGATCCCGAGCTGCTGGAGCTCGTCGAGCTGGAGGTGAGGGAGCTGCTTTCCAAGTACCAGTTCCCGGGCGACGACATTCCCGTCGTCACCGGCAGCGCCCTGAAGGCTCTCGACGGCGAGGTGAGCGAGCTGGGCACCGAGTCGGTGATCAAGCTGATGGATGCCGTGGACGGCTACGTCCCCGATCCGCTCAGGGACGTCGACAAGCCGTTCATCATGCCGGTGGAGGACGTGTTCACCATCAGCGGCCGGGGCACCGTGGTCACGGGCCGCGTGGAGCGAGGCATCCTGCACGTGGGGGACCAGGTCGAGATCGTCGGCCTGAAGGAAACCCAGACGACGGTGGCCACTGGTGTCGAGATGTTCCGCAAGCTCCTTGACGAGGGCCAGGCCGGCGACAACATCGGTGTTCTCCTGCGGGGCATCAAGCGCGACGAGGTGGAGCGGGGCCAGGTTCTCGCCAAGCCCAAGACCGTTACGCCTCACACGAAGTTCAAGGCCGAGGCGTACATCCTGACCAAGGAAGAGGGCGGACGCCATACGCCGTTCTTCAACGGCTATCGGCCGCAGTTCTATTTCCGCACCACGGACGTTACCGGTGTCGCCACCCTGCCCGAGGGGACGGAAATGATCATGCCGGGCGATAACGTTCACATTGATGTCGACCTCATCACCCCCATCGCCATGGACGACGGCCTGCGCTTCGCCATTCGGGAAGGCGGCCGCACCGTGGGCGCGGGAGTCGTGACCGAGATCGTGCAGTAGGCGGAGGTGAAAGATGCGTGACCTAGTGGGGCTGGCCTGCGACGTTTGTAAACGCAAGAACTACACGACGACGAAGAACAAGAAGAGAACCACCGACAAGCTGGAGTTCAAGAAGTTCTGCGCTCCCTGTCGTTCCCATCAGTTGCACAAGGAAATCCGGGTCTGAGTCAACGGAGCCGGGTCAGTAGCTCCAATTGGTAGAGCACCGGACTCCAAATCCGGCTGTTGCAGGTTCGAGTCCTGCCTGACCCGCCATTTTCATCTCCGGCGATGGAAAGATTGACTGATTCGTTCGCGTCCGTGGGACGGCTCACCGACTTCGTTCGCGAAGCCTGGCAGGAGCTCAAGAGGGTACACTGGCCCACCCGACGCGAGACCTACGCGGCGACGGGCGTTGTCGTGCTCGTGGTGATCTTTTTCGCCATCTATCTCGGCTTGGTCGATATCCTGCTCTCCTACGCGAGACAGTGGCTGATGCGTTAGTGCAACCGGGTGTCCCATGGAAAAGCACTGGTATGTCGTCCATACGTTCGCCGGGTTCGAGCACAAGGCCAAGGCCGCTCTGGAAGAGGGGATCAAAGCGTCCAACGGCAAGGTAGAGAATCATGTCAAGGAGTTGAAGGCCGGGAATGATCCGGAGAAGCAGGACAAGATCAAGGCGTTGGAGGAGAAGCGTGACCGGTTCGGCGAGATCCTCGTGCCGGCGGAGAAGGTCGTCGAGCTGGTGAAGGGCAAGAAGCGGACGTCGTCGCGCAAGTTCTTCCCAGGCTACATCCTGGTCCACATGGCGATGGACGACGAGACCTGGCACATCGTCAAGTCCACGCCCAAGGTGACCGGCTTCGTAGGCGGCAGCACGCAGCCGCCGTGGGTCAGCGAAGAGGAGGTGCAGTCGATCACCCAGCAGATGGAGGAGGGCGCGGTTCGGCCCCGGCCCCGGGTGGTCTTCTCGGTGGGCGAGAGCGTAAAGGTGATCGACGGTCCCTTTTCCGAGTTCAACGGCGTGGTCGAGGAAGTGAAGCCCGACAAGGGCAAGCTGCGAGTGCTGATCAGCATCTTCGGCCGGGCGACCCCGGTTGAGCTGGATTTTATCCAGGTGGAGCGCAGCTAAGGAGTTTGGCAATGGCCAAGAAGGTGATCGGCGAGATCAAGTTGCAGATACCCGCGGCGCAGGCGAATCCGAGCCCTCCGGTGGGCCCGGCGCTGGGGCAACGGGGCGTCAACATCATGGAGTTCTGCAAGGCGTTCAACGCGGCCACGCAAAATCAGCCCGGGATGATCATCCCCGTCATCATCACCGTCTACGCCGACCGCACTTTCAGCTTCATCACCAAGACGCCGCCCGCCGCGGTGTTGTTGAAGAAGGCGGCCGGCCTCGACAAGGGCGCCGCGGAGCCCGGCAAGGAAACGAAGGGCGAGGTAACGAGGGCGCAGGTTCAGGAGATCGCCCAGCTTAAGATGACGGATTTGACCAGCGCCAGCATCGAGGCCGCGGTCAAGACCGTCGAGGGCACGGCCCGGAGTCTCGGACTCAAGGTCGTCTGATCGGAGCCGGGAGCTGCAATGAAAGCGAAAGGCAAGAAGTACAAGGGCGTCGCGGACAAGCTGGACCGGACCCGGAAGTATCCGCTGGAAGAGGGGATACGGATGGTCAAGGACACGGCCACCGCCAAGTTCGATGAGACCGTCGAGTTGTCGGTCCGGCTCGGCGTCGACCCGCGGCGCGCGGACCAGAACATTCGCGGCGCGGTGGGATTGCCGCACGGCCTCGGCAAGCCCGTCAGGGTCCTCGCGTTCGCCAAGGGTGAGAAGGAGAAGGAAGCGGAGGAAGCGGGGGCGGAATTCGTCGGCAACGACGAGTTGATCAAGAAGATCACCGAGGGCTGGCTCGACTTCGACAAGGTGGTGGCCACGCCCGACATGATGGGCGCGGTGGGCCGCATCGGCAAGATCCTCGGGCCCCGCGGCCTGATGCCGAACCCCCGGTCGGGGACCGTCGCCGCGGAAATAGGCAAGGCGGTCACGGAGATCAAGGCGGGTCGGCTGGAGTACCGGGTGGACAAGGCGGGTATCGTTCATCTGCCCATCGGCAAGGTGTCCTTCGAGCCCGACGCGCTTCTGGACAACGCCAGGGCGGTGGTCGGCGCGCTGATCCGGGCCAAGCCCGCCGCCGCCAAGGGTACCTACATCAGGAGCGTGGCCGTGGCCGCGACCATGGGGCCGGGGGTCAAGATCGATCCCGCCGAAGTCCGCACGATGGCGGTTTGAGCCATTCGCGGCGTTGATTGGAGAGCAGCGTGGACCGTGAGGGAAAAACGGCGGTTGTCGGCGAGTTCCAGGACAAGTTCAGGACCGCCACCATGGCGGTGGTGACCGACTATCGGGGACTGTCCGTCAGCAAGATGACACAGCTTCGCTGCGACATTCGCGAGGCGGCCGGCGAGTACAGGATCGCCAAGAACAACCTGGTACGGCTGGCGATACGCGAGACGTCGTATCAGCCGCTTGAGGACTTGCTGACCGGGCCGAACGGCTGGGTGTTCGCCTACGACGACCCCGTGGGCCTTTCAAAGGCCCTGGTCAAGTTCACGGACCAGAACGAGGAGCTGACCATCAAGGGCGCGGTCCTGGATGGCGCATTGCTCGAGCCTGTTCAGGTCAAGGGCTTGGCCAGTCTGCCGAGCCTGCCGGAGTTGCAGGCCCAAGTGCTTTCGCTGATGCAGGCGCCGGCCAGCCAACTGCTGCGGACCATCCAGGAGCCGGGAAGTCAGTTGGTGCGTCTGCTCGATGCGCTCAAGGAAGGCAAGGAGTAGGCGGGATTCAAACCCGCCCGTGTGACCCCGGCAGCCCGATACGACGACCGCGCCGTTGACGGCCACGACAGGATGTTTCGGAAAACGTAGATCACGATAGCTAAGGGGGAATCCACCAATGGAAGTGAGTCGCGAGCAAGTCAAGGACTACATCAAGAACATGTCGTTGCTGGAAGCGGCGAGTCTGGTGAAGGAGCTGGAAGAAGAGCTCGGGGTAAGCGCCGCGGCGCCCGTGGCGGTGGCGGCAGCGCCCGCGGCCGCGCCGGCGGCTGAAGAAAAGACCGAGTTCGACGCCGTGTTGACCAGCGCCGGCGAGAAGAAGATCCAGGTGATCAAGGTGGTCCGGGAGATCACGGGTCTGGGACTGAAGGAGGCCAAGGATCTCGTCGACGGGGCGCCAAAGAACGTCAAGGACGCCGTCTCGAAGGACGAGGCCGAAGAGATCAAGAACAAGATCGAAGAGGTCGGCGGCAGCGTCGAGGTCAAGTAGGGGCGACCTGTGGTCGCCCCAGGGCGACCTGGGTCGTCCCAGGACGACCCGCGGTCGTCCTTGTCCGGTGGCCGTCGTCTGTTCGGCGACGGATGCCGGGCGTCATTGGTCAGGGTTGAGTGAAGGGGGAGCTCATGCCGGTCCAGGTGGCCAACAATGTGAGACTGCGCCGGGATTTCGGGCGCATCAAGAAGATCATCGATCTGCCCTATCTCATCGAGATACAGAAGAACTCCTACGACCTTTTCCTGCAGCGGGACGTTCCCGAAGACCAGCGGCAGGACATCGGGCTGCAGGCGGTGTTCAAGTCCGTGTTCCCCATCAAGGACTTCAACGACACGGCCTCGCTGGAGTACGTCAACTATTCCCTGGGGGAGCCCAAGTACGACGTCGACGAGTGCCACGAGCGGGGGATGAACTTCGCCGCGCCGCTCAAGGTGACGGTGCAGCTCGTGCTGTGGGACGTCGACGCCCAGACCGGTTCCCGCAGCATCCGCAACGTCAAGGAACAGGAAGTCTATTTCGGCGAGGTGCCCCTGATGACCCGCAACGGCACCTTCATGATCAACGGCACCGAACGGGTCATCGTGAGTCAGCTCCATCGCTCGCCGGGCGTGTTCTTCGAGCACGACAAGGGAAAGACGCACGCCAGCGGAAAGTTCCTGTACTCGGCCCGGGTCATCCCCTACCGCGGCTCCTGGCTCGATTTCGAGTTCGATCCGAGGGACATCCTTTTCGTGCGCATCGACCGCCGGCGGAAATTCCACGTCACCGTTCTGCTGCGCGCGCTTGGCATGGAGCCCGAGGAGCTGCTGAACTATTTCTACAAGACCGATACGGTGGTGTGCGGCGGCGAACGGCCCATGCTTGAGGTCAAGCCGCGTCAGCTCATGGGGCTGAAAGCGACCTGCGACGTCAGGGATCCCGCGTCCAACAATCTCATCGTCCGGGAGGGCCGCCGGTTCACCCGCGCGGTGATGCGGCAGATGGAGAACGCCGGGATCAAGCAGATCCCCATCGCCTGGGAGGACGTCCTCGGCCGGGTGGCGGCGCATGACATCGTGGACCCGGAGTCGAACCAGGTCATCGTCGGGTGCAATGACGCAATCACCGAGGAGAACCTGGACCACATCCGCGACAGCCGGGTCGATCGGTTCGAGCTGTTCTTCCTCGACGATGCGGAGACCGGACCCTTTCTGCGCAACACGCTCTTGCAGGACAAGATGCAGTCCTGCGGCGAGGCGCTGCTGGAGATCTACCGGCGGCTGCGGCCTGGGGATCCCCCGACCATGGAGACGGCCACCACCTTCTTCAACAATCTCTTCTTCAGCTCCGACCGCTACGACCTGTCCCGGGTGGGGCGCCTGAAGCTCAATCACCGGCTCAAGCTGGACGTGCCCCTGGAGCACGGGGCCCTCCGCAAGGAGGACATCCTGGAGGTGGTGCGTTACCTCATCGTGTTGAGGAACGGCAACGGCTCCGTCGACGATATCGACCACCTCGGCAACCGCCGCGTGCGGCCGGTGGGCGAGCTTGTGGAAAACCACTTCCGCGTCGGCCTCGTGCGCATGGAGCGGGCCATCAAGGAGAAGATGAGCCTGCAGGACATCGACACGCTGATGCCGCAGGAGCTGATCAACCACAAGCCGGTGTCCGCGGCGCTCAAGGAGTTCTTCGGCTCCAGCCAGTTGTCGCAGTTCCTGGACCAGACCAACCCGC
>JAPPHF010000027.1:0-4953 GCA_028821115.1 Deltaproteobacteria bacterium
CCTACGGTCGCCCCCACTCGTCATCGCGCCTTGCCGACAACGAAAAATCCTGCGCGACTTATTGCGCGAATTTACGAGACAGGACACTAGACTTCGTCCGGGGAACGCAGACTGGTGGCGTGAATGCGGTCGGGCCGCTTCACGTCACGCATGGCGGGCAGCGGCACCTTCTCCACCCCCTGGGGACCCACCATCCAGCTCAGCGGCCGGCGTTCGTTGCCGACGGCCTTCTGCAACAGGGTCAACGCCTCCAGAAACGCCCAGGGGCTGGGCGGGCAGCCCGGCACGTAGACGTCCACCGGCAGGATCTTGTCCACACCCTGAACCACGCTGTAGATGTCGTACATCCCCCCGGAGTTGGCGCAGGCCCCCATGGAGATGACCCAGCGGGGTTCCATCATCTGCTCGTAGAGCCGCCGTACGATGGGCGCCATCTTGATGAAGGGGGTGCCCGCGATGACGATGACATCGGCCTCGCGGGGGGTTCCGCGTATGACCTCGGCGCCGAAGCGGGCCACGTCGAACTTGCTCGTGAGGCTCGTGGCCATCTCCACGAAGCAGCAGGACAGCCCGAAATGGAACGGCCACATGGAGTTCTTGCGCCCCCACCGGACCAGGTCCTCCAGGCGGGCCATCATCAGAAGCTTCCGTATGGCTTCGTCGAAGCCGCCCTTCTCAGGCTCGGCCGGCTTGGGCTTGGACAACGACCATTGCATGGGCGTCCCTCTATCCTTTCTCCCGACCGGCCTTGGCCATCCTGAGCCGGACCGGCTCCCAGTCGAGCGCGCCCATGCGGTACTCGTAGATCAGCGCCACCACCAGTATCACCACGAACACCACCAGGCCCGCGTAACCGGGCCATCCCACCTCCTCGTACGCCACCGCGTAGGCGAAGATGAAGACCGCTTCGAGATCGAAGATCACGAACAGCATCGCGACGATGTAGAACTTGACGGACAGGCGCACCCGCGCCGAGCCGGTGGAGACGATGCCGGATTCGTACGGCTGCCCGGTGGCACGATCCGAATGCCGTTCGCCAAGGACGAACGACAGCCCGATCATGCTCCCGGCCACCACGAGAGCAATCAGAAAGTACAGGCCCAGCGGCCAGAGCGTCTCGCTACCCATGATGTTTCGCCGCGCACAAGCTTGTCAGGAAAGTCATGCAGAGGCTGGAAAAGGAGCCTAGTATACGGGTTGAGGGGTGTCAACTAATGTTCCCGGAAACCATCAAGGAAACCAGACACTTTCTCGCATACCGGCCCGAGGCTCTTGACTCCGTCGGGCAAGCACACACCTTCGTCTGGCCCTGAGCGGGAAACTGGAGTATAGATTTGGAGCGTGGTGGCAGTGGAACCGGGTGACGGCCCGGTTGGCGGAAGCACCCGTCCGGCAGCGAGGAGTTGAAATGGGTCTGGCCTACGATGATCTGGTCGAGCCGGTGATTGTCCGGCAGGAATCCAGGAGCCGGTTCTACTGCATGTGCGGGCGGACCCAGAACTTCCCGTTCTGCGACGGGTCGCACAAGGTGACGTCCATCACGCCGCGCGAGATCACGGTGGACGAACCGCGCACCATGGCCATCTGCGCGTGCTGGCGGTCGAAGACGCGGCCGTATTGCGACGGCACCCACGGAAAGCTGGTGGCGTCCAAGTAGCCCCCAAGAGGAAGTTGCAAGGAGAACAGGCGCATGTACGAGGTGAAGAACCCCATCGAGGAGGCCAAGGCCAACCCGGACGTCCGGCATCTTTCGTTGTGGCGCACGGACCTGACCTATTTCTGGACCATCAACTGCGAAGCGAACATGCAGGACGACATGCACTACCACGAGAACGACGACCACATCTTCATGGTCCTCGAGGGCGAGTGCACCGTGCGGACGCCGGAGAACGAGTACGTCCTGAAGCCCCACGACATGATCCTGCTGGAATCGGGCAACCCCTACCAACTCTGCAACACGGGCGAGGGGCGCTTGATCCTGTTCGGCGCGGGCAATTCGCAGGTCGACGGCAAGCCGCGCACCCGGGTGCCGAGGCGGCCAAGCCACATTCCGGTCCGACAGCCGATCATCGCGTAGAAATCACGCAGGCAAACACTCAAGGAGGACGACATGCTGAGATTGCTGTCTTACGGCCCTTGACCGTACGCCCACAGGACAAGGCTTGTCCTGGCGGAAAAAGACATCCCCTACGACCTGGTGGAGTGCGACCTCAAGAACAAATCGGAGGAGCTGGTCACGCTCAACCCGTACGGCAAGGTGCCGGTGCTGGTGGACGGGGACACGGTGATATACGAATCGGCCGTCATCAACGAATACCTGGACGAGAAGTTCCCCGAGGTTTCGCTGATGCCCGAGGACCTGGCGAAACGTGCCGAGGTGCGGATCTGGATCGACTTCTGCAACACCCGGCTGCAGGCCGCCGCGGGCAACATCCGGCACGACCACGAGGTGGAGAAGAACAAGAAGCGGCTGCGCGAGCACCTGGAGACGCTGGAAAAGCGCATGGCCGGGCGGGACTACATCGTCGACGACTATTCGCTGGCGGACATCACCTACATCCCGTTCTTCACCCGGCAGGACGCCTACCGGACGTCCATCACCGACGACCTGCCCAACGTGAAGCGCTGGCGCGACACCCTGCTGGAACGTCCGAAGGTGAAGTCGACGCCGTAGGGCTTCGACACTTGCCGCCACGTCGATGAAGGAGGCCCCCGCACCGCCGCCCCTGGATTCCCGGTTCCGCGGGAATGGCGGAGTGGATCGCGGGGCTGACGACGTGGGGCCGGGGAGTGCTCCCCCCGAAGCGGCGGCACTGGCGCAAAAGGTAACCGGGCTTCAGGCGCTGCTGCGGGAAATGGGCCACGTAGTGGTCTGTTTCTCCGGCGGCGTCGACTCCGGCTACCTGCTGGCCGAGGCCGTGAACGCCCTCGGGGACAACGCCCTAGCGCTGACCGCCGTCTCCCCCAGTCTCGCGCCGGAAGAAGGCGCGGACGCCCGTGGTCTGGCGGAGAGCATCGGCGCCCGGCATCTGCTCATCGACACCTACGAGCTGGACGACCCCCGCTACGCCGCCAATCCCGTCAACCGGTGCTACTTCTGCAAGACCGAACTCTACTCGAAAGCCATTGACGAGGCCGCGGCCCTGGGCATCGCCCACGTGCTGGACGGCTTCAACGTGGACGACCGGGGCGACCACCGCCCGGGGCGCAAGGCCGCGCGCGAGCGCGGCGTGCGCTCGCCGCTGGACGAACTCAGCTTCACCAAGGCGGACATCCGCGAAGCCGCCCGCCAAATAGGGCTCCGGGTCTGGGACAAGCCGGCCCTGGCCTGCCTCTCCAGCCGATTCCCCTACGGCACCGCCATCACCCCGGAGAAGCTCGCCCGGGTGAACCGTTGCGAGCGCGTGCTGCGGGAGCTGGGTTTCCGCATCTACCGGGTCCGCTACCACGACGAGCTGGCGCGCATCGAGGTAGCGCCGGACGAGATCGAGAAGCTGTTCCGGCCGAATGTCCGGGAAACGATCCTGCGGCGCTTCAAGGAAGCGGGCTTCACCTACATCAGCATCGACCTGCAGGGCTACCGAACCGGCTCCCTCAACGAGACCGCCCAAAACCTTTAGCCGGCGTCCTTCGACTTCGCTCCGCTACGGTCCGGACGAACGGTCGAAGGGACGACCTCCGGATGCGGGGACGATTCCCGTTCGTCCTGAGCGTAGCTCCGCGTCAGCGGAGCGAAGTCGAAGGACGCCATCCCGTTGACATCACGGGTCCTTGTTGATAGCGGTAGCCCGCAGTCGAATCCACACGGAAACAGACCAGGAGGTGGCACTATGTTGCGCAGAATCGTGTTGCTCGCGGCGCTCCTGGCGCTCGTGCTGAGCCATGCGCCGGCGGGCGCCGAGGACTTCTACAAGGACAAGACGTTACGGATGCTGGTGGGCTTCTCGCCGGGCGGCGGCTACGACACCTACACCCGCTACATCGCCCGCTACATCGGCAAGTACATACCCGGGAACCCGACTCCGGTGGTTCAGAACATGCCGGGAGCCGGGAGCCTCATCACCGCCAACTACATCTTCAAGCGGGCCAAGCCCGACGGCAGGACCATGGGGGTGTGGAGCCCGGCGCTGATCTTCGCCAAGGCCATGGGCGACAAGAAGGTGCCGATCGAGCCGGCGGAGTACGAGTACATCGGCACGCCGACGTCCGACACGGTGACCTGTTCCCTGATGGCGGCCTCGGGCCTCAAGACCCTGGACGACGTGGTCAAGTCGGGCCGGGTGGTGACCATGGGCGGCACGCGCGCCCCCGGAAACACCACGGACCCCTTCCTGTTCCTGAACAAGGAACTGGGGACCAAGTTCAAAGCCATCCCGGGGTACGGCGGCACCGCGAAGATACGGCTGGCGATGGAGTCGGGCGAAGTCGACGGCGCGTGCTGGACCTGGGAGTCCAAGAGGGTCACGGCCCGGGGCCTGCTCGACGCCCCGCCGGACAAGAGGATGATACCCTTCATCATCGCCAAGCGCCTCGACGATCCCGAGGTGAAGGACATCCCGCTCTTCTCGGACGTGCTCAAGGGAGAGAATCTCGCGGCCTTCAACGCCTGGAACGGCCAGAACAAGATCACGCGGGTCTACACGCTGCCGCCGGGCACCCCCAAGGACCGCGTTGCCGTCATCCGGAAGGCCTACAAGGCGGTGATGAGTGACCCGGCCTTCCTGGCGGAAACGAAGAAGGCCAAGCTCAACATCGCCTATGTCTCTCCACAGGACATCGCGAAGGCGTTGCAGTCCATCAACAACATGCCGCCGAAGATCAAGGAATATCTTCAGATCCTGACGGGCTTCAAGAAGCCGAAGGCCTGAACGAACACAACTAGGAGCGGCCGGCCGTCGCCCCAATAAGGTGACGCGCCGGCCCCCCACTCTTACTCCCGCCCTCACAACCGCG
>JAPPHF010000027.1:4963-17266 GCA_028821115.1 Deltaproteobacteria bacterium
GGCACAAATCCCCCCTCCGCCTCAACAAAAAAAACCCGGGCGGGCCCGCGCGCCCCCCATTCGTGGGCCCGGCCCGCCCCCCCTCTCTTCCTCCCGCCGTCACTCCGGCGCCATCCCCTTCTTCGTCAGCTCAGCGACGGCGTCCGGGGTTTTCTCGAGTCCCCCGAGCCCCATCCCGCCGAGCACGTTGGGCGCTTTCGAGAACTGGACGTCGTCGTAGGGCACCACCTCGATGCGGTTGCCCCACGGGTCGCGGAAGTTGAGCCGCTGGTCCAGAGGTTCGACACCCAGACGGTCCAGGGCCTCCCGCACCGGGCCGCGGTCGTCCACCACGAAGCCGAAGTGGCGCTTGCCGTCGGCCTCCTGGGTCCTGCCGAGACTCAGTTGGATAAACTGGTCGCCGAGGTCGATGAAGGCGTTGTGATCGCTCCGGCCGCGCAGGGTGAAGTCGAAGATGGCGCCGTAGAACTCCAGCGCCTGATCCAGGTCTCCCACCTCCAGCACCACGTGGTTGATGCCCATGGCGCGGGCCTTCCTGGGCGCGTTCTCGCTCATGACCGCTCCTTTCCGGTTTGATGGCCGGACAGCCTGCCTCGGGTCTCAGGCCAGCGCCGCCTCGTAGGCGGGAGCCATCCGGCTCTCCAGCCCGTGCTCGGCCAGCGCCTGCTCGAACATTTCCCGGACGCTGGCGTCCTCGTCCTGGTACTCGATCTGGTCGCCGCCTTCCTTGACGCTCTTGTCGATGCCGTAGCGCTTGCGGAACCGGTGCTTCTTGCTGCCCCAGCGCAGCGCGAGGTAGCGGGCGGGCGTGGTGCCGGCGTTGAAGTGCTGGTGGAACCACATCTCCGGGGGAACGATGACGCTTCCCTCGTGCCAGTCGAAACGCCGGATCGGCGAACCCTCGGGCCACATGAGCGAGTAGCCGGCGCCGCCGATGATGACCACGTGGGCGCCGGGGCCGTGACGGTGCGCCTTCTTGTAGGTCCCCACCGGGAACTCGGAGATGTGCGAGCACATGGTGTTGTCGGACAGCTCGAACATGATGTTGCGGCCGCCGGCGCCGCGCTCCTTCCATTCCTTCAGCACGAAACCGCGCACGTCGGGCACGAAGTTGGTCTCCCAGACGCGGCCGCTGTAGGACTTGCCCTCTCCCGAGAAGTAGTGGTCCTGGGAATCGAAGCGGTCGGTGAAGGCGAAGCCGTTGTTGAAGACGAACTCGTGGTTGTGGAACAGGTTTATGACCAATGGCGCGCTGGTCACGGAGAAAAGCCGCGCCGGAGTATCGCCGCTGCCGTTGAAGTGCTGCCGCCAGGTATTGAGGGGCGGCGAGAAAAGGCTCCCCGTCTGCCACTCGAAGGTCTGCTTCCTCCCGCCCTCCTGCCATATGGTCGTGGCCCCTCTGCCGCTGGCCACGTAGATCATCTCCTCGAACAGGTAGCGCTCGGGATGGAGGCTCTTGCCCGGCGGAATCTCGCAAATGTAGGCGTCGTTCATGTCGCCGGTGCCGATGAGGTTGAGGTAGATGCCGGAGCCGCCGCGGCGCTCCCAGGGTTCCAGCGGCACCGCCCGGACGTCCTCGATGTAGTAATCGCGGATCACCGGCAGGCCTTCCATCTTCAGCCACCGCTGGTAGGCGCTCTCCTGCTCGATGCTCCGTTCTTCCATGCCTGCCTCCGCCCTCCGCGTGTTCGCCCCTACCCGCTGTAGTTCTTCAGGATCCACTGCGCGATCTCGTCGCGCCGCGCGAACCACACGTCCGGAAACGACTTGGCGTAGCGGATGGCCTCGTCGTAGAGCTTGCCGGTGGCCGGAAACGCCATCTGGCAATGCATGGCCAGGGTCAGCATCTTGGGATGGGTGGCCGACTCCTCGTAGAGGATGTCGAACTCGTCCCGGAACGCCTGCAAGAGGTCGCTGGCGCTCTTGCCGCGCCGGTACATTCCGGTATCGTTCAGTCCGCTGATGGCGTTCTTGTAGGGGATCACCACCATGGTCTTGCCGGCCGCCTGCACGAGATAGGGGACGTCGTCGTTGACCGCGTCGCCGTGCCAGGTGAAACCCTCCTCGGCCAGGAGCTCGAGGGTGTTCTCGGTATGACGCATACCGGACGACAGCCAGCCGGACGGGCGCACCCCCACGAGTTCCTCGAAGGTCTTCGCGCAGGCGCGTATCTCCTCCCGTTCCTCGTCCCTGGAGAGCAGCACCAGTTGCACGTCCTCGGCGTAGCTGTGGGCCACAACCTCATGGCCGTCCTCGTGGACCTTCTTCACCGCCTCCGGATAACGCAGGGCGCAGAGCGCGTTGGTGTTGAAGGACGCCTTGACGCCGTACTTCTCGAGGATGCGCAGAATGCGCCACACGCCGGTGCGGCCGCCGTAGTCGTTCTCGCTGGCGGTGCGGAAGTCGTACGGGCAGCGCACGTCCTCGGTCAGCGGGTTCGAGCCGCCCACGTGGCGCGAACGCCGCAGCTTGGGGTCGGGGGTCTCGGTCCACGCTTCGAGGTTGCCGGCCAGCGCCACCGCGATGCGGGCATCGCCGGGCCAGCGGATGTCGAGCTTCGCGGCCCTGGAGAACACGTCGTAAAAGGAATCGTGTTGCGGAATCATGGGTTCAACCCCCTTCGTTGCCGTCGAGATACTAAGTCACATCTGCGCCGCGACGCCGTTGCGCGCGCACTCGTCCTCGTACATCTGACGCAGGACCTTGTCCTCGTCCTCGAACTCGATCTGCTCCACGCCGCGCTCCTCCCCCTGCACCGCCGTGGAGGCGTGCAGCGCCACGAAGCGGCAGGGCTCGGGGCCGGTGTTGTAGTGCTGGTGCCAGCTCCCCGCCGGCGGCGAGATGACGGTCCCCTCCTGCCAGTCGAAGCGCTCCGGCTTCTCGCCCTCCTGCCACATGAGGGAGTAGCCGGTGGAGTCGAGCATGTAGACGTGGGCGCCGGGGCCGTGGCGGTGCGCCTTCTTGTAGGTCCCCACCGGGAACTGGGAGACATGGGCCAGCATGGTGCTGCCGGCCATGTGTATGTACATGTTGCGGTTGCCCTTGCCGCGCTTCTCCCGCGGCACCAGCCTGATGTCGCGGATGTTGCTGATGAAGTTGCTCTCCAGGATGCCGCCGTAATAGTCGGTGTTGTACTTCCCCTCCCGGCTGAAGAAATCCTCCTGGGCCGGGTCGAAGCGGTCCCGGAAGAGGTGGTCGGTGTTGAAGATGAAGTCCGCGTCCCGGTAGAGCTCGAACACCACCGGCGCGCTGGTGAGGCCGAAGTAACGGGCGCGCTCCGTGCCGCTGGCGTTGAAGTGCTGGTGCCAGGCGTTGAGCGGGATGGCGAACAGGCTGCCGGCTTCCCACTCGAAGGTCCGCTTTCGGGCCTCGTCGTACCACACGGTGGTGGCGCCCCGGCCCTCGGCGATGAGCACGATCTCCTCGAACAGGTGCCGCTGGGGCGCGAGGCTCGTGCCGGCGGCGATCTCGCAGACATAGCCGTCCGCCACGCGCTGGTCCGAGAACGACAGGTAGGCGCCCTTGCCGCCCCTGCGCGGCCAGTCTCCCAGCTCCAGGGTGCGCACGTCCTGGACGTGGGAGCCGCTCACCACCGGCAGTCCTTCCGATTCGATCCATCGGTCGTAGGCGCCGAACCGGTCGCTCATGAACTGGACGTAGGGATGTACCTTGAACTCCATGACCGCCTTGGTCGCCATGTGGAACTCCTTTCCGGAAGGAATGGGCACAGGCTATCGACTTTGGCACAGGAATGCGAGCCGTGGCCAAGCCGCGGATATTTGCTAAGGTGAGCGCATGGCAAACAGCGAGAGTCCTCCGGCAGCCAAGATCCTTCCGCATGAATTCGAGCACCACGGCCACGTGCGCACCGACGACTATTACTGGCTGCGCGAACGGGACAACCCCGACACCGTCGCCTACCTGGAGGCGGAGAACCGGCACACCAAGGACGCCATGGCCCACGTCCAGCCGTTGAAAGAAGCCCTGTTCGAGGAGATCAAGGGGCGCATCAAGCAGACCGACATGTCGGTGCCCTATCGGCGGGACGACTACTACTATTACACCCGCTACGAGGAGGGGCAGGAGTATCCCCTCTACGCGCGCAAGCGCGATTCCCTGGAGAACCCGGAAGAGCTGATGCTCGACGTCAACGTCCTGGCCGAGGGGCACGAGTTCTTCGCGGTCGGAAGGATCGCGGTGAGCTCCGGGCAGGACCTGCTGGCGTACACGGAAGATGCGCAGGGACGACGCATCTACACCATCCGCTTCAAGAACCTCGCCACCGGCGAGACGCTGTCCGACGCCATCCCGGAGGTGACGAGCAACATCACCTGGGCCAACGACAACCGCACCCTCTTCTACGCCAAGCAGGACCCCGAGACCCTGCGATCGCACCGCATCTACCGCCATGTGCTGGGCACGGATCCCGCGGAGGACGTGCTCGTCTACGAGGAGGCCGACGATACCTTCTCAGCCCACGTGTTCAAGACCAAGTCCAAGCGGTACCTGATGATCGTCTCCGCCCAGACCCTCAGCAACGAGTACCGCTATCTCGACGCCGGCGATCCCACCGGCGCGTTCACGGTCTTCCTTCCCCGGGAACGGGGACACGAACACGCCGTGGACCACTTCGAAGACCGCTTCTTCATCCACACCAACCACGAGGCCAGGAACTTCCGGCTCGTGTCGACGCCCCTGGACCGGACCGGCAAGGAGCACTGGGAGGAAGTCATCCCGCACCGCTCCGACGTGCTGCTGGAGGGCTTCGAGGTGTTCCGCGACCACCTGGTACTGGGGGAGCGGCGGGACGGGCTCGTGCAACTCCGGGTGAAGCCGTGGGATGGCTCGCAGGAACACTACCTGGAGTTCGGCGAACCCGCCTACCTGGCCGGCACGAGCGTCAACCTGGAGTTCGACACCACGGTGCTGCGATATGGCTACACCTCGATGACGACGCCGAGCTCCATCTACGACTACGACATGGTGACGCGGGAGAAGACCCTGCTCAAGCAGGAGGAGGTGCTGGGCGGGTTCGATTCAGCCGCCTACCGCACCGAACGGCTGCACGCGACCGCGAGCGACGGCGTCCGGGTACCCATATCGCTGGTGTACCGCGAGGGAATGGAGCGGAACGGCCGCAGCCCGCTGCTGCTCTACGGCTACGGTTCCTACGGCCACAGCCTGGACGCCGCCTTCGGCTCCGCCCGCCTGAGCCTGCTGGACCGGGGCTTCGTGTTCGCCATCGCCCACGTCCGGGGCGGCGAGGAGATGGGGCGCGCCTGGTACGAGGACGGCAGGCTGCTCAAGAAGAAGAACACCTTCACCGACTTCATCGCCTGCGCGGAGCACCTGGTCGAGCAGCGCTACACGTCCCCGGACCGGCTCTTCGCCATGGGCGGGAGCGCCGGCGGCCTGTTGATGGGCGCGGTAGTGAACCTGCGTCCGGAGCTGTTCAAGGGGGTGGTGGCCCAGGTCCCGTTCGTCGACATCGTCACCACCATGCTCGACCCGGACATCCCCCTCACCACCGGCGAGTACGACGAGTGGGGCAATCCCAACGACCGGGAGTACTACGACTACATGCTGTCGTACTCGCCCTACGACAATGTCGAGGCCAAGGACTACCCGCACATGCTGGTGACCACCGGCCTGCACGACTCCCAGGTTCAGTACTGGGAGCCGGCCAAGTGGGTGGCCAAGCTCCGCGCCGTCAAGAAGGACGAGAACCGGTTACTGCTGAAGACCAATATGGAGGCGGGACACGGGGGCGCATCCGGGCGCTTCAAGCGCTACCGCGAGATCGCCCTGGAATACGCGTTTCTTCTGGACCTGGCCGGAATCCGGGAGTAACCGTCCTGGCGAGTGGTTCCCGGCACGGGCGGGTTTGAAACCCGCGCCTACTTGTCCTCGTCGTCCTCGTCCATCGACATGGCCTTCAGGTGCTTGTCGATGGTGGTGTAGCCCTTCCACTGGTCCACCAGCCAGTAGCGAATGCCGAACTCGAACCGAAGCTCCCGGGTCTCGCCGTCGCTGGGGTTGAAGTGCTGGTGGTGCATCATGCCGGGGGGGACGTGGACCGCGTCGCCCTGCTCCCAGGTGTACTGCTTGCCGCCGATCTCCGAGTACCCCGCCCCCTGGAGCGCGTAGAGGTACGCCTCCGGATGGGCGTGGCTATGACTCTTGGAGCGCGGCAGCTCCACGAAGATGGAGCTGATGGCCGCGGCCGTGGCCTTGAAGCCGTTGCGGCTACCGCTGCGGCCCATGAGGAAATAGGTGGCGCCGTGCTTGGACTCGGCCGAGAGCTCGTGCTGGTCCTGGTGCATGGAGATGCGCCGGCCGTCCTCGGGCCAGTCCTGGGACTCCTCCGGCCCGATGGCCGCCAGCGCACGGGCGTCATTGGCGCCGCAGTCCTCGAGCTGTTCCATTCGACCCATGTACACCGACGCCTCCAGGTGCCATGCCAGCCCGGAGATATAACCCACGGGCACATCGCCGTCGTTGAACAACTGGTGCTCGGAGCGGTAGGGCACGTGCAGGACGGTGCCCGGGCCGAAGTCGTAGCGCTTGCCGTCCAGGACCATGAAGCCGGTGCCGCTCTCGACGTAGATGGCTTCCTCGCCGTGGCTGTGACGTCCGGTATGCCAGCCCACGGGAATCTCGGCCCGCATCATCATGCTGCCGCCAGTCGGGAAACCCAACTCCGGCGCGATCATCAGCGCCGCCTTGGCGTCCTGGCGCGTCTTGACCCAGTCGAGCTCCTTGTGGCGCGCCACCCGCGGCGCGTTCTCGACGAACTCCTCGTTCCGTTGGGTCGTGCTCAGCCATTCACTGTAAAAGTCGCTCATTGTGGTTCCTCCCGGCCTGTCGGCGCTACGTCGTGCGCCCGTCTGCTTGAGCTTTCTTAGACGAATTCCAACGCGACCACAAGGACGGAACCGCTGGTTGACATGTAGTGCAGCAACGACTACTTAAAATGGACCGTTCGTCCCAGTAACAGGGCCCAGTCGATCGCGGAGAGCAGGCCGCCCCACTCCGTTTCGCCCGGCTGGCTTGGTTAACGCCATGCGGGAATGGTAAGGGAAGCAAATGGAAGAAAGGACATACCGGTCTCCGGTCCGGGGCGACGAAATCACCGGCGCGGGAGGACAGCAGTGGGAATTCGCGTACCGCGAAGCGCTGAGTCCCTACATCTTCTGGAGAGTCCTGGTCGTAATCGGCATCTACCTGGGCGCCTACGCCGCCATCTGTCCCTTGGGCGCCGACCACCTTACGTCCACGCAGCGCTTCCTTTACCTGGCTCTCGGCGCGGCCTTATGCGCTCCCCTTTGCTACGCCGAGTACGTGGTTACCCTCTACCTCACGCGCCATTGGGCTCCGTGGCATATCGCGCTGGCGGTCGCCGCGGGCACCTTGGCAGTGACGCCCACGGCGGTCGCCATCGCCTACGGCGTCGACACCCTTTCCGGCAGGATCCTTCACCCTGACGATTTGCCCACGGTGTGCCTGTTCATGACGCTGTCGTTGGTGTTGGGCAGCGCCGTCATACACTACCTGTTGAGCCAAAGGGTCAGGAACGATCCCTCCCGAGGCCCGACAACGGACACGGTCACTGAATCCGGGACACTTCCGGCTCCCGGAACCGCCGCTGCCACGGACCCTCCCGCCGCTGAACCGCCCTCCAAGTTCCTGGACCGCCTGCCCGTCGAGGTGGGCCAGGACCTCGTCTATCTCAAAATGAGCGACCATTACGTGAAGGTGGTCACCACCCTGGGTCAATGCGACATACTGATGCGCTTCGCCGATGCCGTCGCCGAACTCGGCGATCAGGGTCTCCGGGTACACCGTTCCTACTGGGTCGCCTACCCTCACCTCGAAGGTTGGAGAAGACAAAGCCAACGTACTCTGTTGCAACTCACCGGCGGCCACGTCGTGCCGGTGAGCCGCACTTACCTGGGCGATTTGCGAGCCGCGTTGGTGCGTCGGCCTGCTCTCGGCACTGCCGACCCTACGCCCGCCGAAGATCGCTAAACCCGCGTTTTCAAGGGTGCTTTCCGCCGCAGTTCCGGCATCCCCTCCCCCGGCAATGGACGGGCCGGGCCGCGCTTGACAGTCATCACGGGCGGAGTCTATATATGAGGCTCGCTCGGAAGGTCATGCGGAACGTCAATGCCGTGGTGCGGTCCAACAATGCTCCCGCCGGGCCGACCATCCGTTCATGAAATCCCACGGGAATGACGCCTAACGGCGTCATTTCGAGCACTTGGAGCCGGCGAGCCTCGCTTCCGCGAGGCGCGTCATTCTGTTCGGGTCAATGATCACAAGAAGCCGCAAGGAGGTTTGAGAATGGCGACCAACCTGAAGTTCGGACTGTTGTTGCCCCATTTCGGGGATCAGGGATCAGCGGAGAAGTGTATTGAAGGATCGAAGCTGGCCGAGTCGTTGGGATTCGACTCCGTCTGGGTCCGCGACCACCTGGTCTTCGAGCCCCACGGCATGGAGGGCACGGACCACACCCATATCGAATGCGTCGCCATCCTGTCGGCGATCTCGTCGGTGTGCAAGAAGCTGATCCTGGGGACCGGTACGATGATCTCCCACCGGCACCCGATCCACCTCGCCCAGTGCATGGCGGCCCTGAGCGTCCTGGCCGACGGCAAGGTGATCATGGGCATCGGTGCGGGAACGTTCCAACACGAGTTCGCCGCGGCGGGGCTCAAGAACACCCGCGAGGACCGCTTCAACATGGCCAAGGTCAACTCCAACCTCGTACGGCGGCTCTGGGCCGGCGAGAAGGTCGACTACGAGGACGAGTACTACTCCTTCCAGGACGTCGAGCTGAAGCCCACGCCGCTGGCGCCCATCCCCATCTGGTACGGCGGCGGCACCCCGGCCTCGTGCCGGCGCGCGGTGGACTACTGCGACGGCTGGATGCCCGGACGGATCCCGCTGGCCACGTTCCACAAGTGCATCAAGTACCTCCACGACCTCTGCGACAAGGCCGGCAAGCCCATGGTCACCACCGGAGCCATCCCCATCACCAGCATCGCCAAAGACCAGGACACCGCGGTGAGCAAGGTCAACGCCCCCGGGCTCATCAACGAGGGCAACAAGAAGCCCACCTGGGTCAAGCCCGCATCCGGGACCTTCTCCGAGCTCAAGGACATCGAGGGGCTGCTGCTGGCCGGCACGCCCGAGGACATCGTCCGCGATACCCAGCGTTACGAGGAGGGCGGCCTCGACCACATCGTCTACGACCTCCGGTTCCGCTACGAGGACTGGTACGAGCAGATCGAGCTGCTGGGCAAGGAAGTGTTGCCGGCGGTGCGCGCCTAGGCGCTCTTTGGGGAGAGCCACATGCGAACAGAGGACGTCACATTCTATAGCGAAGGCTACAAGGTTCACGGCACCGTCTATCTGCCGGACGGCGACGAGGGCAAACCCTGGCCTGGAATCGTTCAGGGCCCGGGCTTCCTGGGGCTCAAGGACGCCAAGCACTACATCATGATGTTCGAGCGGTTGTGCGAGGCGGGATACGCCTGCCTGTGCTTCGACTACCGCGGCTGGGGGCAGAGCGAGGGCCCGCAAAAGGGCTGGGTCATGCCCCCCTGGCAGGCGGAGGACATCCGCAACGCCATCACCTACATGGAGACCCGCGACGACGTGGACTCCGACCGCATCGCCACCTACGGCTCCGGCGGCACCGGCGGCGGCAACGCCGTGCTGGTGGGCGGCACGGACGAGCGGGTCAAGGCCGTGGTGTGCTACCTCGGCGTCTGCAACGGCCGCGACTGGCTCCACTCCATGCGCCGGGAGTACGAGTGGATCGACTACCTCAAGCGCATCGAGGAAGACCGCCGGCAGCGGGTACTGAACGGTTCCGGCGAGCTGGTGGCGGCGCGCGAAGAGATCATGGTCCAGACCCCGGAGCGCAAGACCACCAACATCAAGAAGGAAGTGGCATCCAAGATCCCCAACCAGATGCCGTTGCAATGCGCCGACGCGATCCTGGACTACGCCCCGGAGGACGTGGTCCACAAGATCTCGCCTCGGGGCGTGCTGTTCGTCGCCGTGGAATACGACGCCACCACGCCCGAGGAGCATTCCGTCCGCATGTACGAGAAGGCCGGAGAGCCCAAGAAGCTGGTCATGCTGAAGAAGACCACCCACTACGGGGTCTACAACGACTACTTCGACCAAATCGCCGGCGAGGTGGTGGACTGGTACAACCGCCACCTGAAGTACGACCGCATCGGCATCACCGAACCGTAGGAGCACGAGGTATGGGTAAATTCGAATTCGGCATCCGGGTGCCCAACTCGGGACCGCTCTCCAGCAAGGAGAACATCGTCAAGGCCGCGCAGAACTCCGAAGAGCTGGGCTTCGACACCATCTGGCTCCACGACCACGTGGTGTGGAGCTCGGAGATGCACCGGCACCACATCTCGTCGGGCGCCGCCGAGGCCCTCGACGACGCCCAGGAGGCCAACTTCTTCGAGTGCATGACCACCATGTCGTACCTGGCGGCCAAGACAAAGAACATCCAGATCGGCGTAGCCTGCTTGGTGATGCCTCTTCGCAACCCCATCTACGCGGCCAAGCAGTGCGCCACCCTGGACCACCTGTGCGACGGACGGCTGCTGGTGGGCGTGGGGCTCGGCTCCAAGGCCACCCGCGACTCCAGCGAGTTCGACGTGTTCGAGGTGCCCATCAAGGGACGTGGCAACCGCACCGACGAGTACATCGAGGCAATGAAGGCCATCTGGACCCAACCCATGGCCTCCTACGAGGGCAAGTACCTCAAGTTCGACAACGCCGAGATCCACCCCAAGCCGGTCCAGCAACCGCATCCGCCGGTGTGGGTGGGCGGCTGGATGGACCAGGCCGCGGTGCGCGCCGGGCGCTACGGCGAGGGCTGGATCCCCGGATGGCTGTCGCCCACGGAGATGGCCCGGGGCGCCGACATCCTCCGCAAGGCGGCGGAGGACGCCGGCCGGGACCCCGCCGGCATCAAGATCGCGGTGGAGAAGTTGGCCGCCATTGCCCGCACCCGGGACGAGGCCATGACCCTGGCGCTGCCCACCATCCGCGAAAGCTCTCACACCTACGAGCGCGACGTGGACAACATACAGTTCGCCCTGGACCGCCACATCATCGGCTCGGTGGACGACGTCCGCCGCCGCATCGACGAGTTCATCGAGGCCGGCGTGGAGCACTTCGAGCTGAAGCTCATCTACCCGGACATGGACACCATGTACAAGGAGATGCTGCTCTGGTCCGAGGAGATCATACCGCACTATGTCTAGCGCCAAACCAGCCCTCGTGGACCTGCGCTTCGAGCTCAACGGCAAGGACGTTTCCGTGGAGTGCGAGCCGCAGCAGACCCTTTCGGAGGTGCTCCGGAACCGCTTCAACCTGACCGGCACCAAGATCTCCTGCGAGGTGCAGGTGTGCGGCGCGTGCACGGTGCTGGTGGACGGCCTTCCGGTGAGCTCCTGCACCTACCTGGCCTACGAGGCCCAGGGACAAAGCGTCACCACCATCGAGGGCTTGGAGAACGCCGACCGCTCGCTCCACCCCATCCAGCAGTGCTTCATCGACGAGTTCGCGTTCCAGTGCGGCTTCTGCACGCCGGGCATGATCCTGTCCGCCAAGGCGCTGCTCGACGACAACCCCGACCCCAGCGACGACGAGATCATCCACCACATGGACGGCAACCTCTGCCGCTGCACCGGATATGTGCCGATCCTGAAGGCGATCCGCAAGGCGGCAACGGTGATGAAGGAGACGAGCGGATGAGCGACGACAAGAGCCGCGACTTCGAGGTGGTCAACCGCTCGGTGCCGCGCCGCGACGGCCGCGCCAAGGTGTCCGGCCGTGCGCTCTACGTGAGCGACGTCAAGCTGCCGGGGATGGCCTACGCCAAGGTGCTGCGGAGCCCCTACGCCCACGCCCGGATCGTCTCCATGGACACGTCGAAGGCCGAGGCCCATCCCGGCGTCTACAACGTCCTGCGCGGCGACGACCTTGAGGGGCTGAATCCCTACTTCGGCCACGCCGTGAAGGACCACCCGCTGGTGGCCATCGACAAGGTGCGCTACGCCGGGGAGCCGGTGGCCGCGGTCATCGCCGAGGACGAGCTCACCGCCTACGAGGCGCTGGAGTTCATTCACGTCGAGTACGAGGAACTGCCGGCGGTGATGGAGCCCCAGGAGGCGTTGGCCGCGTCCGCGCCCTTGCTGCACCAGCGCGAGTTCGAGGCCGGCGCCCTGCGCGGCTTCGAGGGCGAGGTCACCGCGGGCCGGG
>JAPPHF010000149.1 GCA_028821115.1 Deltaproteobacteria bacterium
AGCAGCACGATGTCCTGGGCGAAGCACTGCTTCAGCTCCTCGTCCACCATGGCCGCGCCGCCGTACTTGACCACGAACGTCTTGCCGAAAAACCGCTTGATGAACGGAAGCGCTTCCAGCAGGACTTCCGCCTTGCCTATGAAATCATCCACTTCAGGTCACTCCGCTGGAGGGCTACAGGATGTACCGGGACAGGTCCTCGTTCTTGAGGATGGCGTCCAGACGCTCGCTTACGTATGCCGCGTCGATGCGGACCTCCCGGCCCGGCATCTCCGGGGCGGTGAAGGAAACGTCGTCCAGCAGCTTCTCGAGGATCGTGTGCAGCCGGCGGGCGCCGATGTTCTCCATCCTCTCGTTGGCCTCGGCGCTGATGCGGGCGATCTCCTCGATGGCGTCCTCCTGGAAGAGCAGACGGATGTTCTCGGTCTCCAGCAAGGCCACGTACTGCCGTATCAACGCGTTCTTGGGCTCGGTCAGGATACGCACGAAGTCGTTCTTGTCCAGCGAGCTCAACTCGACCCGGATCGGAAACCGGCCCTGGAACTCCGGGATCAGGTCCGACGGCTTGGAGTTGTGAAAGGCGCCGGAGGCGATGAAGAGGATGTGGTCGGTCCTCACCAGCCCGTACTTCGAGTTCACCGTCGAGCCTTCCACGATGGGCAGGAGATCGCGCTGGACCCCTTCCCGGGAAACGTCGGGGCCGTGCACGGATTCCCGCCCGGCGATCTTGTCGATCTCGTCGATGAAAACGATGCCCGACTGTTCAACCCGCCGGGTGGCCTCGCCCACCACCGTATCCATGTCCACGAGTCGGGCCGCCTCCTCCTGGGTCAAGAGCTTCATGGCCTCGGGGATCTTCACGGTCTTCCGCTTGGACTGCTTGGGAAGCAGGTTGGAGAACATCTCCTTGATGTTCGACTCCATCTCCTCCATTCCCTGCGGCGTGAGCACCTCGATCATCGGCGTCATGTTCTGGGTCAGCTCGACGTCCACGTCGCGGTCGTCCAGCCTGCCCGCGCGCAGCATCTTCCGGAGCTTTTCCCGGGTATCCGGCGACGGCCGGTACGCCTCTTCGCCGCCGTCGTCCGGGGCCTGCGGCTCGGGCAGCAGCAGGTCCAGGACCCGCTCTTCCGCCAGGTCCCTGGCCTTGACCTGGACCTTCTCCTGTTCCTCCTCCCGGACCATCTTGACGGACAGGTCCATGAGGTCCCGGATGATGGACTCCACGTCCCTGCCCACGTAGCCCACCTCGGTGAACTTCGACGCCTCCACCTTGATGAACGGCGCCTGCGCCAACTTGGCCAGCCGCCGGGAGATCTCGGTCTTTCCCACCCCCGTGGGCCCGATCATGATGATGTTCTTGGGGGCGATCTCGTCCCGCAGCTCCTCGGGCACCAACTGCCGCCTCCAGCGGTTGCGCACCGCCACCGCCACGGCCCGCTTGGCGTCGCGCTGGCCGACGATGTAGCGGTCCAGCTCCGAGACGATCTCGCGGGGGGTCATGACCGGCGTCAGCGAATGGCCTGCCGGCGCCCGGACGCTCATCTGTCGGCTTTCATCCTTCATGAAACTGTTTCGGGAAACGGCCGGCCCACGCAGGCCGGGCGAGCCGTGCCCCGCCCCGAATCAGGGCAACTCCTCGATGGTCAGATGGTCGTTCGTATAGACGCAGATCGCCGCGGCCACCTTCATGGCTTCCTCGGCGATGGCGCGGGCATCGAGCGGGCTATGGTGGACCAACGCGCGCGCCGCGGCAAGCGCGTAGTTCCCGCCCGAGCCGATGGCGATGACGCCGTCGTCGGGCTCCACCACGTCGCCGTTGCCCGATACCACCAGCGAGGCCTCGACATCGGCGACGATCATCAACGCCTCCAGCCGCCGGAGCACCCGGTCGGTGCGCCAATCCTTGGCCAGCTCCACCGCCGCCCGCCGGAAAACGCCGCCGTGCTGCTCGAGCTTGCCCTCGAACTTCTCGAACAGCGTGAACGCGTCCGCCGTGGCGCCGGCGAACCCGGCGATGACGCGGTCGCCGTAGAGCTTCCGCACCTTGCGCGCCGTGTGCTTGAGCGCAGTGTCGCCGAGGCTCACCTGGCCGTCCCCGGCCACGACGATCTTGTCGCCGTGGCGGACAGCGAGAATGGTGGTTCCGTGAAACATGGTCTGTCGAATCGTGCCGCGAGGACTCCCCGGACCGAATCAACGGCGGGCGGTCCATCGCATTCCGGCCAAGCCGGCAAGTGTAACAGGAAATCGCGGGCTTCGCAGGCCCTTGCCCCCGGAAACGGGCTACGGGCGAGTGTCCGTGGCTGCACCTCCCGGCACGCGGCCGGGCGCTCACGCCCGGGGATGGGCGCGGTCGTACACGGCCGTGAGCTGATCGAGATTGACGTGGGTGTAACGCTGGGTGGTGGAGAGACTGGCGTGGCCCAGCAGCTCCTGGATCGAGCGCAGATCCGCGCCGGCGTTCAGCAGGTGCGTGGCGAAGGTGTGACGCAGGCCGTGGGGTCCCATGCGTACGGGAATACCGGCCAGACGCAGGTACTTCTCCACGATCCGGGCGACGCTGCGGGTGGTGATGCGGCTGCCGAAGCGGTTCAGGAACACCGGCTCTCCGCCCCGGGCCTCGCGCCCCCACCGGCCGCGCTGGTGCGCGGCGTAGTCGCGCAACGCGGCCAGCGCCACCTCCCCGACCGGGACGATGCGTTCCTTGGAGCCCTTGCCGAAGACCTTGAGCACGCCCAGGGAAAAGTCCACGTCGCGCCAGTCCAGGCCCACCAGTTCGCTGACCCGGACCCCCGACGAATAGAGCACCTCCATGACCGCGCGGTCGCGGGCCGGGAGGATTCCGTCTTCCGGCAGACAGCCCAGCACCCGAAACGCCTCGTCGACGGAAAGAAATGATACCAGCGGGGCCTCCTGCTTGGGGGTAGAGAACCCCACCAGCGGATCCTTGGCGATCGCCCCCTCGCGCACGAGGTAGCGGAAGAACCCTTTCATGGCCGCGAGCTTCCGTCCGATGGTGCTCTTCTTGCGGGTCTCGTGAAGAGTCTTCAGGTAGCCCCGGATCCAGCGGGTGTCCACCGACCGGAGCGCCGCGCTGCCGGCGGCGTCGAGGTCAAAGCCGTTCTCTTCCAGATAGCGGCGAAACCCCTCCACGTCGGTCAGATAGCCCTTGACCGTATTGGGGGAGAACCGCGCCTGGTTCCGCAGATAGTCCCCGAAGCCCTCGATTCGCCGTGCGAATTCGTCCATCGGATACGGTAGCTCGCCCGGCCCGTTTGCACTCGGCACGGGCGGCTTTGAAACCCGCCCCTATATGCCGGTGACGACGATCGCTTCCGCCCGCCTACAGCGCCGGCGCGTAGAGGTTGTCGGCCAGACCCCTGATGTAGTCCACGGTCTCCTCCAGCGACACGACGTCCGCGTACTTCATGTTCATGTCGAAGAGGTTGATCTTGTGCGACGACTGGCCGCGGTCGAAGGTGCATTCCTCCACCACGCTGACGGTGTAGTTGAACGAGAACGCGTCGATGACCGAGGCGCGCACGCAGCCGCTGGTGGTGGTCCCGGCCACCAGCAGGGAGTCGGCGTGCACTTCGTTCAGCATGCTGGTGAGCGGGGTGCCGAAAAAGGCGCTGGGCTTCTGCTTGCGCACCACCACCTCACCCTTCTGGGGTGCGATCTCCGCGACGATCTCGTTGCCCTTCTTCGCCAGGTCTTCGAAATCCTCGGTGCCGCGCGAGTTCTTGCCGTGCCAGCGGCCGAAGGCGACGGAGTCCTCCTCGCCGTGGCCGGTGGTGAAGAAGATCGGCAGGTGCTTCTTCCTCGCCTCGTCCAGCAGGGTCACGATGTGGTCCACGCCGACCCAGCCTTCCTCGCCGCAACTGTTGCGGAACCGCTTGACGGACTCGAGGATGGGCTCCCGGCGGTCGCCCACGAAGTTGTAGTTGACGTCGATGACAAGGACGGCCGGCCGCTGGCCGAACCCGGCCTTGGCCCCATAGCCGGACAGCGCGAACACTTCCTTGTCACGGTCGGTCAGAATATCGTCCCATGAATTGGCCATAAATCGCTCCTCTCGAAAAACAAAGATGGGCAAGTGTCGTGTGCCGCAAGTTATCGCAGGAATTTGCGGGACACGACACCAAGAAACAGTCCAATCATACCGACCCACCCTCCGTCACGCAATCCGAGACCTTGCAATCGAGTCCGCGCATACACACACTCGACTGGCACGTCGATTGCATATATTCTTGCCGGGAGTGACGCTTGAAGGAGCGACGATGGCGATCAAGGATGCCAAGCGCAATAGCGAGGCCCGGAAAACTCCGAAGACGGGAACGGATTCCTGCGAGCTTGGCCCGTCCACTCCCCCGCTCGAGAACGGCGACCGGTTGACCCGGGACGAGTTCGAGAGGCGATACGACGCGATGCCGGATTTGAAGAAGGCGGAGCTGATCAAGGGAGTGGTGTACATGGGTTCACCCGTTCGCTTTGGAAAACACGGCGAGCCGCACGCAAGGTTGCTCACCTGGTTGGGGACCTACGTCGCGTTCACCCAAGGTGTCGGACTCGGCGACAATGCGACGGTCCGTCTAGCTTCCGACACGGAGCCGCAGCCGGACGCCTTGTTGCGCGTGGAGGCGGAGGACCGAGCCAACTCACGTATCAGCGCTGATGACTACGTGGAAGGCGCACCTGAACTCGTAGCCGAGATTTTTTCGAGCACAGCCTCGTACGATCTGCATGACAAGATGGATGCCTACCGTCGCGCAGGCGTAAAGGAATACCTGGTCTGGCGGGTGGAGGATCGGGAGTTCGACTGGTTCATCCTGCGCAATGGCGAATACGTCAGAATCGTGCCCGATGCAGACGGTATATGCGACAGCAGGAACTTTCCGGGATTACGGCTGACGGTGACGGCACTATTGGTCGGCGATATGGCCCGAGTCATGGGTGAACTGCAAAAAGGCCTGGACGCGGCCGAACACACCGCGTTCGTCGCCTCGCTGAGATAGCGTCTCTCCATCCGCTCGCCAGCGCGTAGCACCTGTCCAGGCTCGGCAACCGGACGCAGTGTGCCACTTGGCGTACCTGTACGCTACAACCTTCCCATGCGGGCTCGGTTCCTTGACTTGAGAAGTCCCAGATTCCATATTGTTTCGTCGTGTTGACAGACAAACTCCATCGCCCGCTGCAGGACTTGCGGATATCCGTGACGGACCGGTGCAACTTCCGTTGCACCTACTGCATGCCCTTCGACCACTACGATTGGATCGACAAGCGGGAGATCCTGACCTACGAGGAAATCTGCCGGGTGGTGCGGCTCGCCGTGCCCCTGGGAGTGAGGAAGATCCGCCTGACCGGTGGCGAGCCGCTGCTGCGGCGCGACCTGCCGGACCTCGTGCGCCAGCTTTCCGGCATCGACGGCATCGAGGACATCGCGCTGACCACCAACGGCTCGCGGCTGGGCGAGATGGCGACGGCGCTGCGGTCCGCCGGCCTGAAGCGGATCAACGTGAGCATCGACAGCCTGGATGCGGAGCGTTTCGAGCGCATCACGAAGCGCGGCGACCTGGACGGCGTCCTGAAGGGCCTGTTCGCGGCCCGGGACGCCGGCTTGAAACCCGTCAAGATCAACGCGGTTATCGAGCGCGGCGTCAACGAGGACGACATCCTCGTGCTCGTGGCCTTCGGACGCGAGCACGGCTTCGTGATCCGCTTCATCGAGTACATGGACGTAGGCACGGCCAATGCCTGGCGCCTGGAACGGACCGTGCCCAAGAAGGAGATCGTCGAGCGCATCAACGCGCGCTTTCCCCTGGAGCCGGCGGGCAGGGAGGGCGGCAACGCTCCGGCGGTGGACTATACGTTCAGCGACGGCAAGGGCACGGTGGGCATCGTCGCCTCCGTGACCGAGCCGTTCTGCGGCACCTGCAGCCGCGGACGCCTGACCGCGGACGGGCGCCTGGTCACGTGCCTTTTCTCCCGCACCGGGCACGATCTCAAGGCGCGGCTCCGGAGCGGCGCCGGCGACGACGAGATCCGCCAGTGGATGGAAGCCGTGTGGAGCGGGCGGACGGACCGGTTCTCGGCCGAACGGCTCGAAGCCATTCGATCCCCCGACGGCTACGACCCCGAAAAACACGACAAGATCGAGATGATTACGCTGGGGGGCTGACGCCAACCCCGATCCACCGCGCGCATGGTTCCCGCACGGATGGCCTGCCCATCGCGGCCACCAGGACACTCGCATGCTGCTGATCAACAACGAAACCGTAGAGGAAATCCTCGACATGAAGGGGTGCATCGATGCCCTGGAGACCGGCTACCGCGACCTGCTGGCGGAGCGTGCGGTCTACCGGCCGCGCATCGACCTGTACGTGCCCCAGGACGACCCCGAACGGATGTACCGCTGGGGCACCATGGAGGGGGCCTCCCGCTCCTTCGGCGTGTTCGCCATCCGCATGAAGTCCGACATGCTGGAGTGGCCGGAGGGCGGCACGGTGGAGAAGTACTGCATGGAGCCCGGCACCTACTGCGGGCTGGTGCTGGTGTTCTCGGCGCGGAACGCCGAGCCCTTGGCCATCATCAACGACGGAATCATCCAGCACATGCGGGTGGGCGCCTGCGCGGGGCTGGCGGCCCGGTACCTCGCCCGGGAAGACGCCGCGGTGGTGGGAATGCTCGGCTCCGGCGGCATGGCAGAGACCTATTTGCGGGCGTTCGCCGAGGTCCGGAAGCTCCGCGAGGTGAAAGTGTACAGTCCCACCCCGGCCAACCGCGAGGCCTACTCGCGTAGAATGAGCGAGATGCTGGGCGTGCCGGTGACCGCACGGGAAGGTGTGGAGGACGTGGTGCGGGGATCGGACATGGTGGCCACCTGCACCGACTCTGTCCGCGTGGTAGTGGAAAATTCCGGTTGGGTGGAGGACGGCGCCTTCGTCACCTGTGTCCGCAGCAACGAATGGGAACCGGGTATCCTCGACCGCTGCGACGTCATCGTGAAGCTCGGGCGCGGCACCATCGGCACCCTGGACCAAGGGATGCGGCGCATCGCCGGGTACGCCTCCTACGTGGCGGGGACCGAGGACGAGACGAAACGCATCGTCACGCCGAGCGTCGACCTGTTCGCCGGCCAGCACCCCCTCCTGACCGATCTCATGGGAGGCACGGCCCAAGGCCGGAGCAAGGACTCGGACGTGACGCTGTTCCTGAACGACGGCACCCAAGGGTTGCAGTTCGCGTCGGTGGCGGGGTACGTGGTGCAAAAGGCCCGGGAGCTCGGCGCGGGACGGGAAATCCCCAGGGAGTGGTTCACCCAGAACATACGGGACTAGCCCCGCACCACCCCGCCTGGATTCCCGCTTTCGCGGGAATGACGGATGCGGGTCACGCGTAGAAATACGGCACCAGGGAGAGATTGCTCATGCTCAAGGTCATTCCTGTTGAAGAAGCGATAGGGCTGCGGCTGGCCCACGATATCACGGAGATCATCCCCGGCGGTCACAAGGGGCCGCGGTTCAAGCGCGGCCACCTCATCGCCGAGGAGGACGTGCCGCGGCTCCTGGACGTGGGCAAGGCCCACATCTACATCATGGAGCTGGGGGCCGACGAGGTCCACGAAGAGGACGCCGCAGGGCGTCTGGCCCGGGCGGCCGCCGGGGCCGGACTCACGCTCACCGATCCGAGCGAGGGGCGCGTCAACCTGGTGGCCGAGAAGGAAGGCCTGCTGGAGGTGGACGAGGAGCTGCTGTTCCGCTTCAACGAGCTGGGGGACCTCATCCTAGCCACACTTCCCGCTGGAGAGTTCGTCCAGGAAGGCACGGTGGTGGGCGGCACCCGCACCATCCCGATAGTGGTGAAGGAAGAGCTGGTGGCGCGGGCCGAAGCCCTGTGCAGGGACGCTTCCATCGTCTCCGTAGCTGCGATGCCGGCCAAGAAAGTCTACCTGCTGGTGACCGGCAGCGAGGTCTTCACCGGCCGCATCAAGGACGGCTTCGAGCCGGCGGTGCGCAAGAAGGTGGAAGGCATGGGATCGACACTGGAGCCGGCCACCCTGGCCCCCGACGATCCCGACGTCATCGCCGGCCACATCAAGGACTTCGCCGCCAAGGGCGCGGAGGTGATCCTGGTGAGCGGCGGCATGTCCGTGGACCCGGACGACCTCACCCCCGAAGGCATCCGCCGCAGCGGCGCCGACGTCATCTCGCACGGCTTCCCGGTGCTGCCGGGCTCCATGTTCCTGATGAGCTACCTGGGGGACGTGCCGGTCCTCGGCCTGTCCGGGTGCGTTCTCCACGACCCGGTCACCGCCTTCGACTTCATGCTGCCCAAGCTCCTGGCGGGCACCCGCGTCACCCGGGACGACATCCTGCACATGGGGCACGGCGGGCTCCAGAAGAAGCACGGGCACCATCATCACTGAACCGGAGACGGCCGAAACGGCCAACTCGGACCGCCCCACCGGCACCGCTGGATTCCGGCCTCGTATCGAGTACGGGCAGGCTTTCGCCGGAATGACGGAAGAGCGAGATTCGGCTACACCGGGATCTGGGTGACCACGACCCGGCCGTCGCTTTGCAGGCGGATGGCGTTGACGGTGCCGGCGTAGCTGGGGGAGCCGGAGTAGTAGGCGGGAACCTGCTGATCACCGACCCGGACGGCCCGGTTCCAGTGGCCCAGGGCGATGTAGTCGGCGCCGCTGGTGGTGAGGTCCTCCTGGCGGATCAGCCACGAGCCCAGCAGGATGTCCTTACCGGGCTCATCCTCCACGTAGTGGCCGTGGGCCACGGCCAACTGCCAGCGGGTGCGCCGCTCCGGGGGTTCCGGTAGCGGCATCATGTCCAGATAGTCCACGTGGGGCCGGCCCCACACCTCCAGGTCCAGTTCAGGGAAATCGCTGCGTTCGGCGGTGAGGCCGAGCACGTGGACGTTGCCGGCGTTGCCGAACTCGGACCTGCGGTAGACGGAATCCGGGGTCAACGGGTCGTGGTTTCCGGGCAGGATCACGATGGGAAGACCGGCGTCCGCCATGACTTCCGAAACCTCTTCCAGGACCCGTGCATGCTGGCGGTTGTGATCGAAGGTGTCCCCGGCGAGGATGACGAGATCCGCGCCCTGTTCCCGTGCGGTGGAAAGCACCTGCTCGAGGACCGGCACGTTGGCGGAGACATCGCCGGTCAGGACGCTGTCGGCGCCCAGATGCAGGTCGGATGTGTGGACGATCAGGACTTCACGCGGTGCGGTCATGTGTCAGGATTTTCTCGTGCGTTGCACCGGGCGGGCACGGGCAGGTTGAAAACCCGCCCCTACACCTCTTCGCAGGGTTTCACACGCGGGCGAGCGCGCGCCGGTTACTTCATCAACTCGGCGTTGATCCGGTCCAGTGTATCCGGCAACGGTTGCACCGCCTCCTGGTCCAGAAAGGCCAGCGGCGTGTCGCAGAGGTTGAGGTCTTCGATGAACTCGGCCCGCTCCTCGTTCAAGTAGACGAGACCGGTCAGGAACTTGTGCTCCGCCACCGCGGCGTGCAGTGCGGTCACTGCCTGCATCCGGTTGGTGGGGTCGTAGTTGTGGCCGAGCTTGTGCAACGTAATGCGGGAACCGTCGTGCAGGGTCACCTCCTGATCGGTCCCCTCCTGGTAGTCCACCTCGATGTTCTCGTAGGGCGGAATGAAGTCGATGTCGTGGAGCGGGTCCAGGTGCTCGCGGATGTACTTGAGGCTCTTGGTGGAGCCGGAATGGTCGTTGAAGGTCACGCAGGGGCTCAGCACGTCCAGGATGGCGGTCCCCTTGTGGGCCACCGCGCCCTGGATCAGCGGCGCGAGCTGCTTGCGGTCGCCGGAAAAGCTCCGGGCGACGTAGGTGGCGCCCAGCGTGATGCCCAACTCGCACAGGTCGATGGCGGGCATGTCGTTGATCTTCCCGCCCTTCATCACCGTGCCCTCGTCCGCGGTGGCCGAGAACTGCCCCTTGGTCAGCCCGTAAACGCCGTTGTTCTCGATCACGTAGGTAATGTTCACGTTGCGGCGCATCATGTGGCAGAAGTTGCCGAGCCCGATGGCCGAGGTGTCGCCGTCTCCGGAAATCCCCAGCGGGATCATCGAGTGGTTGCCGACGTTGGCTCCGGTGGCCACCGAGGCCATGCGGCCGTGCACGGCGTTGATGCCGAAGGCCTGGTTCATGAAGTAGTTGGGGGTCTTGGAGGAGCAGCCGATGCCGCTCAACTTGATGACCTTGCGCGGGTCCACGCTGCTGGCGAAGAACGCGCGCATGATGGACGCGGAGATCGCGTCATGGCCGCAGCCGCGGCACATGGTGGATTCCGCCCCCTTGTAGTCCTTCTCGGTTAGATCGACGCGATTTGCTTTTGCCATGATTCGTCTACCTTCGTTTCGACTCCGTTGGTGGCGGCTTCGCGATGCTCCTCCACCTGCCGCACGATCTCGCCCGCGGTGGCGGGGAGTCCGTCGTAAATGAGAATGCTGACGATCTTGGTGGCGAACTCCGGATACTCCTCCTTGAAGATCGCCGCCATCTGCCCGTCGCGGTTCTGCTCCATGAGGTAGATCACCTCGTGGGAGGCCACGAATTCCCGCACCTCGGCGGCCAGGGGCAGCGCCCTCAACAGCAGGTGGTTGGTCTCCGTGCCCGCGGCCCGGAGTCGGTCCCGGGCCTCCCGCACGGCCTCGTAGCTCGAACCGAAGCAGATCACGCCGGCATTGACGTCCGCCTGGACCTCGACCAAAGGCTTGGGAACATAGGCGCGGGCGGTGTCGTGCTTGCGCCGCAACCGGTCCAGGACCTCCTTGTAGTCCTTCTCGTCTTCGGAGTAGCGCGCCTGGTCGTCGTGGCCCGAGCCGCGGGCGAAATAGGCCGCCAGCGGATGCTCGGTGCCCGGCAGGGTCCTCTGCGGCACGCCGTCGCCGTCCACGTCGCGGTAGCGCGCGAAGCTTCCCTGCTTTTCCAGTCCGTCGGCGTCGAGGACCTTGCCCCGGTCGAACGGTTCCTGCACCAGCTCCAGCGGGTCCGAGCCCCAGAGGTTCATGCCCAGGTCGAGGTCCATCATGACGAACACCGGGGTCTGGAACCGGTCGGCCAGGTCGAAGCTCTTGCGCCCGAGGTCGAAGCAGGACTTCATGTCGTGGGGGATCAGGATGATGTGGCGCGTGTCGCCGTGGGAGGCCACGTGCATGAGCTGGATGTCCGCCTGCTGGGTGCGGGTGGGAAGTCCGGTGGAGGGCCCGCCACGCTGGATGATGAAGTAAACTCCCGGGATCTCCGCGAAATACTGGAGGCCGATGGTCTCGTTCATGAGCGACAGGCCCGGTCCCGAGGTGGAGGTCATGGCCCGGGCGCCCATCCATCCGGCCCCCGCCACCATGTTGGTGGCGGCGATCTCGTCCTCGGCCTGGATTATCGCGTACGTGTTCTTGCCGTCCTGGTCCTTGCGCAGCCGCGGCATGTACCGCTCCAGCGCCTCGGCCAGCGAGCTCGACGGGGTGATGGGATACCAGGCGCAGAACGTGACCCCGCCGTAAATGGCGCCCAGCGCGCAGGCGGTGTTGCCCTCGGTGACGATCTTCCCCTCGTTCCCGCCCGGGATCTTCTCCAGCATGGAGAGGGACTGGCTCAGGCCGTTGTCCTTCATGTGGTTGTAGCCGAGCTCGATGCACAGCAGGTTGGACTCGATGACCGCGGGCTTGTTGCCGAAGGTGTCGCTCAGCACCTCGCGGATCGTCTCCATGTCGATGCCGAAGAGATAGGCCAGGGCCCCCACGTACAGCATGTTGCGCTGCTTGGCGCGTAGCGGTCCGGCTTCAACGTGCTTTTGAACCAGTGCGTTGGCGGGGACGCCGAGATACTGGACGCCGTCGCGCTTCAGCTCGTCGGGCAACGGCTTGGTGTCGTCGTAAAGGATCAGCCCGCCGTCCCGGACCCGGTAGATGTCCTTGTCCGAGGTGTCGTCGTTGAACATCACCATGACGTCGATGACGTCCTTGCGCCCGAGATAGCCGTCGCCGTTGGCCCGGATCTGGTACCAGGTGGGCAGTCCCTGGATGTTGGACGGGAACATGTTCTTGGAGGAGCAGGGGATGCCCATCTTGAAGATGGACTTGAACAGGATGTTGTTGGACGAGGCACTTCCTGAACCGTTGGCAGTAGCGACGCTAATGCTGAGATCGTTGACAACGGGCATGTCGTTCTCCATTGTTGCGGGGCGAAATATATTGGCTGGCTATTCTAGCAACAGAACCTAGCCGAAACAAGGACTTAACCCCTTCTTGACAGTGAATTCCGCAAGATTGCAGCCGGTTTCGGTATCCGTCTACCCCGGCGTATAGTTCTCGTCGGACTCCCAGAACTCCTCGATCTCCTTCCAGGCCTTGCGCACCACGTCGTCGATGTCGAGCGCCTTGGCATACTGGAGCACGTCCGCCACGGAGACGATGCCGGCCAGCTCTTCCCCGTCGCCGGCCACCGGCATGTGGCGGAAGCCGTTCTCACGCATGGTCGCCAGCACGTCCTGCACCGGAGTCGACCCGGTGGCGACCAGCGGATCGGCGGTCATGACCTCGGACACCGGGACCTGTCCCATGTCACGGTCTTCCAGGGCGATCCGCGTGAGGACGTCCCGCTCGGTAAAGATGCCGGCGGTCTTGCCGCCACCGGAAACCATGACGCAACCGATCTGCTCCCGCACCATCTTGTCGATGACCTGGGTCACCGGCACAGCGGCAGCCACGGTGGGAACCGCGCCGGAAACCACCTCGCCCACTGTCCGCGAGTCGCGCAGGTTCGTGCCCAGTTCCACCACCAGGTTGAGTATGCGACGCATGGAGACCAGCCCGACCATGCGCCGGTCGTCGCCGAAGACCAGCAGGTGGCGGTACCGTCCCTGGTACATTCTCCCCAACACCTCGACGATGGACGTCCCCTGGGGAACTCCCTGGACGGGCGTGGTCATGACCCGGCGGATGGGCGTCTTGTGCACATCCAGGACGCGGTTCATGACCCGTCTCAAGACATCCGTCTCGGTGAAGATGCCGGCCGGGGCGTCTTTCTCCGTGATCACCACGCGGCCCACCCGGCGATCCACCATCAACTGGGTCACTTCCCGGATGGTGCTCGACGGCTCGGCGGTGATGACCGCGGTCGTCATGATCTCGCTTACCTTGTTGGTCAGCATGGAAACCTCCGCGACGCCGGACGAGGCGCCAACGCCCTGCCTCGGCTACGAATCAGATTAGTGTCCTGTCCGGTGGAACGAATGCAAAGATCGAACACGAATTGACCGGGCAGGACACTAACCTTACACTAAGATAATCACAGCGCCCGCGGTTACGCAATTTCCCATGGAATCACTCATCGCCTGGTTGTTCGTCGCCTTCCTGGCGGCGGAACTGATCGTCGAATCGCTTCTCAACGAAGCCAACATGAGGCACCTGGAGCGGCAGTGGCGACAGGGCCGGCTACCGGACCTTTTCACGGCCACCATCAGCCCTGAAACCCACGAGAAATCGGTGCGTTACGCCCTCGCCAAGGGACGGTTCGCGCGCTGGTCCGCCGTCTACGGCACCGTGCTGACGCTGGTGGTGCTGTTCGGCGGCGTGCTTCCGTGGGTGGACCGGCTCGCGGGTGGCGCCGGGAACTTCCTGCCGCTGCCAGAGGTCCCAGGCATCCTGTTCTGTCTCGCCGTCGGCGGAGTCTTCGCTGTCGCCTCCCTGCCCCTGCGGATCTACTCGACCTTCGTGCTCGAGGAGCGCTTCGGTTTCAACAAGACCGACGTGCGCACGTTCGTCACGGACCGGGTCAAAGGGACGGTCCTGGCCGTGGTGCTAGGGGCGCCGTTCCTCTACGGAGTCCTGTGGCTCATGAGGGCCACCGGCGCGTGGTGGTGGGTCTACGTCTTCGTTTTCATCTTCGCGTTCCAGAGCCTGATGCTGGTGATCTATCCCACCCTGATCGCGCCGCTGTTCAACCGCTTCTCGCCGGTGGCCGACGATTCATTGCGGGACGCCATTACGAAACTGGCGCAGCGGGTAGGGCTCCGGACCAGCGGCATCTACACCATGGACGGCTCGAAGCGGTCCGGCCATTCCAACGCCTACTTCACCGGCCTGGGGAAGGCCAAGCGCATCGTGCTGTTCGACACGCTGCTGGAACAACTGGACCGTGGCCAGCTCCTGTCGGTGCTGGCCCACGAGATGGGCCACTACAAGATGCGCCACGTGCTCAAGGGCCTGGGCCTGAGCGCCGTGTTCACGCTGGCCGGGCTGTGGGTCCTGAGCCTCCTGCTGGACTACCCGCCCCTGTTCCGGACCTTCGGGCTCCACGAACCCGCGCACCACACCGCGCTGGTGATCTTCTCTCTGATTTCCGGCCCGTTTACATTCTGGCTGGCGCCCTTTATGAACCATATCTCGCGCCGGCACGAGTACGAGGCCGACGATTTCGCGGTACGGCTGCTGGACGACGGCAAGCCCCTGGAGGAAGCCCTGCTGGCCTTGACCGTCAACAACCTGAGCAATCCAACGCCTCATCCCTGGTACTCCGCCTACCACGACTCGCATCCGGCTACGGCGGAGAGGATTCACGCCATCCGCGTCGCGGGCGGGGGCGAGGCCGTGGCGGCGGCGCCGGGGGGCGGCGCCGGTGCATGACACCTACTGTTGGAAGGGAACACCCATGACACGCATCCTCGACAACGACGACGTACGGCAGGCCATCGACCTCGACGAATGCCTGGAGGCGCTGACCGCGGCATACGGGGACCTTGCCGAGGGCCGCTCGGTGCACCGCCCGACCAGCCACGTCTACACACACCATTCCATGGACGACGCCTCCTACAGCTTCAAGTCCGTCGAGGGCGCGGTGGAGCGGTTCGGTGTCCTGGCGTTGCGGATCACCTCGGACATCGTCCGCCAGGAGACCTACAACGGCGCGATGCGGGTGGAGAAGCTGCCGCTGGCCGGCAGGGGACTGTTCCTGGGTCTGGTCCAGGTGTTCAGCCTGGAGACCGGCGAGCTGCTGGGGATCATGCCGGACGGCGTCATCCAGCAGACCCGTGTGGCCATCACCAGCGCCCTGGGCGCCAAGGCGCTGTGCCGTCCGGAGGCCACGAGGCTGGGCCTCATCGGCACCGGCGGGCAGGCCCGCGCCCACTTTCGCCTGCTGACCCACCTGCTCCCCATCGACACGGTCAAGGTCTACAGCCCCCGGCCGGAGCACCGGCAAGCCTTCGCCGAGGAGATGGCGACCGACCGCATCGAGGTGGAGCCCACCGGCAGCGTCGCCTCGGCTGTTGCCGGCTGCGACATCATCTGCACCGCCACCAGCACCTCGACGCCCATCATCTCGGGGGACCTGCTGCAACCGGGCGTGCACTACAACGCCATCCGCGAGTTCGAGATCGACGAATCCGTGTACGCCAAAGCAGACGTTCTGGGCATCCATACGAAGATGGGCGGCATCCGACACCACCTGCCGCCCGGCGTCGACGACCTACCGGGAATCCGGCAGGAAAAGCCCCGTGACTGGACCGTCTACCCGGAGATCTCGGACTTCCTGTCCGGGCGCGTCCCGGGCCGCACCGACGCCGGCCAGATCACCTTCTTCCTCAACAACATCGGCACCGGAGTCCAGTTCGCCGCCATGGGCCACTGCATCCTGAAGGCGGCCGAGAAGATGGGCCTGGGCAAGGAGGTCGCCAGCGACTGGTTTCTCCAGGATATCAAGCCCTAATGCAGGAACCGACACCGCACCAGGTTGTAGGGGCGGGTTTCAAACCCGCCCGCGCCCGCACTCACCGCGGCTCGGCAAGGGACACTAGTAGCATGACCCCGGACACGAGCATGCCTGAATCATTCTCACTTTACGTCCACATCCCCTACTGCGTCAGCAAGTGCCCCTACTGCGACTTCAACTCGCACGTCGCCGCCCGCATCCCCGAACACGAATACACGCAGGCGCTGTTGCAGGAGCTACGCCACTATTCCGGGTCGGAGGCCTGGGCGAACCGGTCCATCAAAACCGTCTTCTTCGGCGGCGGCACTCCATCCACCTTTGAGGGAGCCAGCGTCGGCGCCATGCTCGACGAGGCCGCCAAGCTGTTCGGTTTCGACGAACCGATGGAGATTACCCTGGAAGCCAACCCCGGCGCGGTGGACGCCGGCCGCTTCCGGGACTATCGCGCGTGCGGCGTCAACCGTATCAGCATCGGCGCACAGAGCTTCGATGCCAAGCTGCTCCAGTTCCTGGGCCGAGTCCACAGCGCCGAGGAGACTCGCCAGGCTCTGCGAAGCGTCCGGGCGGCCGGCTTCGACAACTTCAGCCTCGACTTGATCTACGGGATCCCGGGCCAGATCGTGGACGGCGTGAGCCGCGACCTCTCAGAGGCGCTGGAGCACGACCCGCCCCACCTGTCCGCCTACAATCTGACCATCGAGGAAGGCACGCCCTTCCACGCGCGCTACCGCCAGGGCCTCCTGAAGCCCCTGGACGAGGAAGTGGAGATCGAGATGGCCGACCGGGTCCAGAGCACACTGGCGGACGCCGGCCTGGAGCGCTACGAGATCTCCAACTATGCCCGCCTCGGCCTGGAGTCCCGCCACAACGTCAACTACTGGCAGGGCGGCGACTACCTCGGCATCGGCGCCGGCGCCCACAGTTACCACCGCGGCCCGGACGACCCATTGGGAGAACGCTGGCAGAACGAGCGGTTGCCGACAGGCTACATGCGTCTCACCGGCGAGTCGGGCCAGGCCGTTACCGAGCGCAAGCGCCCGGAGCGGCGCCAGGCCATGGCCGAGCACCTGTTCACGGGGCTTCGGATGATCGGAGGGGTTTCGGTCCCCGGGTTCTGCAGTCGGTTCGGAACGAAACCCGAGGACGCCTTCCCCGATATCGCGGGGTGGCTCTCGGAGGAACTACTGGTCGAAGACGGCCGGCGCCTGCGGTTTGCGCCACGGGGGTTGCTGCTGGCCAACGAGCTCTTCGTTCGGCTGGTGTGAATGCGGTTTTCCCAATGCGGACATGGGCCGGGTTCCTTCCCCGGCACTTGCCATCGCTACTCCACGCTCTTGAGCTTGCCCGTGACGAATTTGTGGAGTGTGCTTGAAATGAGGGTTTGGTAGG
>JAPPHF010000015.1 GCA_028821115.1 Deltaproteobacteria bacterium
AGGGGACATCTCTGCTTTGTCAAAAGGGGACATTTTGGCTTTGGTTTGACACCGGAAAGTCTAAGGGTTTGGGGCGTCGGCGAACTGAACATGGAACCTGAAAAACCGAACTTTTGCACGACCCGCGCGAATGGACCCGACGAAGGTATCCGTGTGTGGGGCATCATGGGCCAGTCGTTTTCAGTGCTCTTCCGAAACATTGTGCCGTTTCTCGTCCTGGCATGGGCGGTGGGGCATACGGAGGGACTGCTGCTGGCTGCCAACAGGTCTCTGATCGCCTCCCTCGATCTCTCCAGCACTCTCGTCCTGGTACAAGGGATCATCGTTTCATTTGTCGTCCGCGCGTTTTCGAATGTTCCGGTGGAAGCCGTGATTGCCATGGCGGTTTGCCTCGACCTCGGCGGTCGCCGGTTGACGTTGAAGGGATCTTTGATGTCCACCGTGCGATCGATCCCGGGCATCCTGCATCGCCCGCTCTACGGTTTCGTCGCGACAGTCTTTACGGTTTCCTTCCTGCGGGCCGCAATCATCTCCCCATTCTACGTCGCGATGGTCGTCTTCGCATCAGGGTGGAACTCGTCCTTGTCGCGTGCGTTGGGTCTTTTCTTCCTGGCGATCATACCCCCAACCCTTGTCGACACCAGGCTTCTGACCCTGTTCCCGGTAGCCGCCGTTGAACGCAGGGGCGTAGTCCATAGCTTCAGACGATGCTGGCGTCTGTCCTCGGATCATTGGCCCCGAATACTCGGCGTTGTCCTGTTGGTGCTTCTGTTGTCTTCAACGATCACCGCTTCGAGGACCCTGCTCCCTTTCTGGTGGCCCATAGACTGGTTCAGACTGCCCAGCGAGAGGAGCCTTCCATCCCTTTTCGCGGCGTTGGCCCGGCATCTGTTGTGGAACTTGACCGGTTTGCTGAAACCGCTTGTCAGAAGCTACCAAGCCGTGGTCGCCGCCGTGTGCTACCACCACCTGCTCGTCGCCAACGGCGAGAAAGCCGGGGAGGAGACGACCACCTCCTCCACAGGGTGACGGCCCTGCCATGTGCTTGCGGCTCGTCTTGGTCGCTGCGACGATGCGCTCATTGACCGCGCGCCCGCAATTGCTGTAGTTTCGTCTTACGGCACGGCAACGAGCCATCCGGGCAGGACCTCCACACGCGCCCGGACAAGGAGGAACGAAATGAAAGACGGCCTGCGTTTCGTCGACAGCGACATGCACATTCAGGAACCGGGAGACCTGCTGGAGAAGTACCTGGATCCCGAGTTCAAGAGCCGCGTCACCTGGGCGGTGGACGGCAAGGGCAAGATCAGCCGGCGCACCTGGACCATCGACGGGCTGCCTACCGGCGCGGACACGGAGCTGCAGCAGTTCCGCAAGAAGGCCGCTTCGTCCAAGGCCACGGGGCCGATCATGGGAGCCGCCACCGGAGTGCTGTCGGCGTCTCGGATCGCGGACACGGGTCGCCTCGACTTCGCCATCGATCGGGGATACGACGAGGAAGCCCAGATCATGGGGATGGAGATGGAGGGCATCGACATCGCCGTGCTCTTTCCCACCGGGGGACTGGGCCTGCTGGCGCGGGACAACATGGACCCGCATCTCTCTCACGCCTTGAGCCGGGCCTACAACGACTGGATCTACGACTTCTGCCAGCACTGCCCGGAGCGCATGAAGTTCGCCGCCATGCTGCCGCTGCACGACGTGAACCTGGCGTGCCATGAGCTCAAGCGCGCGGTGCAGGAGTTGGGCGCGGTGGCGTCGTTCATCCGACCCAACATGGTCAACCGGCATTTCTGGCACTCAAACTACTGGGATCCCCTCTACAGCCTGCACGAGGAGCTGGACGTGTCCTGGTGCTTCCATGAAGGCACCGGCGCGTGGAATTCCAACATGAACGCGCTCTATGGCGAGAACCGCTTCTACCGCCACGTGGCCAGCCACTGGATCGAGATGCAGCAGGCGCTCATCGCCATGATCATCGGCGGCGTCTTCGAGTTCCATCCCAAGCTGCGGGTGGGTTACCTGGAAGCGCAGAATTCCTGGGTGCCGGGCATCCTGACGCGCATCGAGTGGGACTACGCCAACTACCGCGAGTCCCACGCGCCCTACCTGTCGCTGACGCCCAAGGAATACTTCCAGCGGAACTGCTGGGCCGCGGTGGAAGGGAGCGAGCCCGAGATTGCCGGCACCGCCGAGCTCATCGGCGCCCACCGCATGTGCATCTCAACCGACTACCCGCACTTCGACTCGAACTTCCCCAACGTCTCCAACAACCTCCTGAACAACGTGTCGCGGGAGATCGCCGCGGCCATTTTCATGGGGGGCGCGAGCCTCTACAACTTCAGCGAGGAGGACTTCCAGAAGGCCCACGCCGCCGCGGAGGCGAGCCAACAGCGGCAGGCAGCGGTCGGAGAAGGCTAGACAGCAAGGTCCCGCAACGGAAAGAGGGGGTGAAAGCGCGCATGCTTTCACCCCCTCTTTCATCGTCCACCATTCACTTGGGCATCGGCCCCACCAGCAACGCGGCGTCGAGGCGGCGGCCGAACAGGTTGATGCGCCAGTCGAGATGGGGTCCAGTGGAACGGCCGGTGGAGCCGACCTCGGCGATGGCTTGTCCCCGCTTCACCCGCTGCCCCTTCCTGACCAGTATCCGCGACAGATGGAGGAACGCCGACGAGAGCCCGTGGCCGTGGTCGACGATCATGGTCCCGCCGGAAAAATACATGTCCGGGTGCACGAGGGTGACCACGCCGGCTGCGGGCGCCACCACCCGGGCGCCCTTGGGGGCGGCGATGTCAATGCCGTAGTGGGGACGGCGCGGCTCGCCGTTCAGAATGCGCTGTGAGCCGTAGACCCCGCTGATCCTGCCCTTCACCGGCCAGCGGAACCCGCCCAGGAAGTCGGTGCGCGGATCGTCGATCAAGCGCGCCCGTTTCACAAGGGCGACCTCCTTGCGGATGCGCACGAGGTCTTTCTTGCTGGGCGTCACCTTGCTCGGGGGCAAGCCGTCGATGCGCTGGATGCGGTACTTGCGGGGCTTCACCGCGAGGCCGTAACGATGGCGCCGGCCATCCGGAAATACCACCGACAGCACGGCCTTCGGCGGCGCATCGCGGCCGAAGCCGATGAGGAACCAGCCGTCCCTGGAAACCCTGACCGGGTCGCCTTCGAACTTCACGGTTGAACCCGGGGGCACGCGACCTCGCAACAGGCCGCCTTGAACTCGCTCACCCTCCAGCCGCACCTCCCGGCCGGCGGCCGGAGCGGAAGCCGGCAGCAATGAGACCAGGAGCGCCCACAGGCAGAGCGCCGCGCCGGACCTTGCAAGCCGACTCCCCGGCCCGGGCACACCCTCAAGGGCGCTACGAAAATTCCGAGGGAGGCGGCGGTGCCCCGAAGCCTGACACGAGGCCCGCGAACTGTACGTGGAGGGCTTTGTTCCCGTTCTTGTGCCCGCGGCTGACACGAGTCAAACATGAGCCATCCCCGCCGGCGTGTCAAACATACGCGGCGATGCTACGACCGCTTGGTGCCCACGGCCGAGTGGAACGGCTGCGAGATGAAGAACTGGTTACCGGCGGCGGCGATGGCCTGGCGCCATTCCTCGGCCTCTTCCGGCGTCAGCCGCGAAGCCATGCGCTCCTGTTGCTGTTGCAGGCGTTCGCCCGACGCGTAGGTGGCGTACTGCGGCAGCATGACCACGTCCTTGAGTCCGGCCCGCTCCATGCGCCCGTACAGGCTCGCATCCGCGCAGCCGCCCTCCACCACGTCGCCCATGCCGGTCTGGGCCTTGTGCCTGAGGTCCGGCGGCAGCCGCAGATTGACCCACCAGGGCATGTCCAGGGAACGGACGATGGCGGCCACCTTGCCGCCGGGCCGGGTGACCCGGACAAGCTGGGCCAGCATGGCGTCGGCGTCCCCTTCCTCCATGACGGTGAACGCCATGGCGGCGTCAAAGCGTCCGTCGGCGAACGGCAGCCCCTCGCCGTTGGCGCTTCGCCACTCGATTACGTCGTCGAGGCCTTCGGCGGCGGCCAGCCTCGCGGCCTCGCGAAGAAGATAGGCATTGATGTCGGCCCCGACGACGAGATTTCGCTTCCCGGTGTAGCGGGCCAGCCAGCGGGCCACCGTGCCGGCGCCGCAGCCCACCTCCAGCACCGTCTGGCCGGGCTCGAGCCCGACCTCGTCCACCACGGTCCGCACCGCGCGGAGGTAGCCCGGACCGCGGGTCTCCAGAAACGCCACCATGCCGAGGTAGCGGCCTCCCACGGTGATGGTGGTGTAGCGGTCGGCGAGAGCGGGCAGCAGAGGGTCCCACTGCGATGCCGCGAGACCCAGCGGGAAGAGCACCAGCGGCGGCCCCGTGCCCTTCACCGTGTACGGGATGCCGGCCTCCTCGCCCTCCCCCTCCGGCAACTGAACGGGTGGAAGGGGTTTCTCTTTGTCCCGAAGCGCGAGGAACTCCAGCATGGCCGACCCTACCTCATTGGTGCGGTCCGCCATGATATCCGCCCACATGGGGCTGAAGTAGTCGCGCAGCATGGCCAGGGTGACGCCCGGAAGGTCATCCACCGCCCGCATCAGATCGGCCACGCCATTGCCGCCGTCGCCGGACACGATCAGCACCCTGGAGGCATGAGGACGGAGCACCTCGGTCTTGATACCCCGGGGACAGATAAGGTTGAGGGACGCCACCGCGGACGGGTGGCGCTCCAGCAGCCCGTCCCAGTCGCCGGGGAGGTAGGCGGCCACGTGGGCCCTGTCGATACCGAGATGTCGGAGGAGTTGGAGGATGCGTTCCTCTACCGGTTGAGATCGCTGTTCGGTCACTACTTCCCTCCCTTGAACGGATCCGGCTTGGGACAGTCCGATGGACTGGCCAGGATATCTACCATGTAACGACCCTCCTCGCCCCTCCCCTCCTCCATGGGCTCGCCTTGACCCGTCATTTCATTCACGCCACTATGAGCAGTCAACGCTTCTACAATTCCGTTTCAGGAGACAGCATGAGCGAGATCCGAATCATCGACACCACCCTGCGGGACGGCAACCAGAGCCTGTGGGCGCTCAACATGAAGACGGCGGCCATGGTCGAGATCGCCGAGCAGATGGACCAGGCGGGCTTCGAGTCCATGGAGTTCTTCGTCACCAACATGTTCAAGAAGTACGTGCGCGAGCACAAGGAGAACCCGTGGGACTGGCTGCGGGAGGGCACCAAGCGGTTCCGCAAGACCGAGTTGCGGCTCCACGGCGGACTCAAGGGAGGGCTCGAGAAGAAGCCTTCGTCCATCCTGCAGCTCATTATCCAGAAGGTCATCGACAGCGGCATCACCCTCACGCGCACCTCCAACTCCTGGAACGACTACGAGGTATTCGGCGAGGAGGTGCAGGGGTTGCGCAAGCTCGGCATGGAATGCGTCGTCAACCTGATCTACTCGGTGTCGCCGCGGCACACCGACGAGTACTACGCGCGGAAGGCGCGGGAAGCCGCGGCCATCAAGCCCTACGGCATCTGCTTCAAGGACGTCGGCGGCCTGCTCACCCCCGAGCGCACCCGGACGCTGGTCCCCCTGGTGCTCGAGAACATCGGCGACACTCCGGTGGAGTTCCACGCCCACTGCAACAACGGCCTGGCGCCCCTCAACTACCTCGACGCCATCGAGCTGGGCATGACCACCATCCACACCAGCGTTCCGCCCCTGGCCAACGCCTCGGCGCAGCCCTCCATCTTCAACATGGTGCGTAACATCCGCGCCGTGGGCCACACGCCGCTGGTGGACGAGGAGGCGCTGCGGCCGGTGGAGGAGCACTTCACCTACGTGGCCAAGCGCGACGGGCTCCCCATCGGCAAGCCCGTGGAGTACAACCACGGGCAGTACCTGCACCAGGTGCCCGGCGGCATGATCTCCAACTTCGTGCACCAGCTCAAACTCGTGGGCATGGAAGACAAGCTGCCGGAGGCGCTGGAGGAGGCGGCGCGGGTGCGCGCCGAGTGGGGCTACCCCATCATGGTGACGCCGCTGTCGCAGTTCGTGGGCACCCAGGCGGCGTTCAACGTCATCCTCGGCGAGCGCTACAAGGAGGTGGCGGACCAGTCCATCCAGTACGCCCTGGGCATCTGGGGCCGCGAAGGCGCCGAGCTCATGGACCCCGACGTCAAGGACAGGATCCTGGGCCGGCCCCGGGCCAAGGCGTGGACCGAGTGGGAGCAACCGGAGCCGTCGCTGGCCGAGCTGCGAGGGCAGGTGGGCGGGCCGTCGATCTCCGACGAGGAGCTGGTGCTGCGGGTCTACGCGGGCGTGGACGAGGTCAGGACCATGATGGAAAGCGGCCGCCCGCGGGAGTACCTGAGCGCGCGCCAACCGCTGGTCCGGCTCATCAACGAGCTGACGAGACAGAAGGAGTACACCCAGGTGTACATCCGCAAGCCGGGTTTCTCCCTTACCCTGGGACGGAACGGCAACGGAGAGGCGGAACACGCATGAGCGACGTCACTTTCGTGGACACCACGCTGCGCGACGGCAACCAGAGCCTGTGGGCCTTCAATATGAGGACCGCGGCCATGCTCGAGGCCATCGAGCGCATGGACCGGGCGGGCTTCGAGTCCATGGAGTTCTTCACCGCCACCATGTTCAAGAAGTACGTGCGCGAGCACAAGGAGAACCCGTGGCACTGGCTGCGGGAGGGCGCCCGGCGCGCTCGCAATACACCGCTCCGGCTTCACGGCGGCATCAAGGGCGGGCTGGAGAAGAAGCCCACGTCGGTGGCGCGGCTGGTGGTCCAGCACGTGGTGGACAGCGGCATCACGCACACCCGCACCTCCAACCCATGGAACGACTACTCCGTGTTCAAGGAGGACGTGGAGGCGCTACGCAACGCGGGCATGAACTGCTCGGTCAACCTGATCTACTCGGTGTCGCCGCGGCACACCGACGAGTACTACGCTCAGAAGGCCCGGGAGGCCGCCGCGCTGAAGCCCTGGCGCATCTGCTTCAAGGACGTGGGCGGCCTGCTGACGCCCGAGCGCACCCGCACGCTAGTGCCCATCGTGCTGGAGAACATCGGCGACACCCCGGTGGAGTTCCACGCCCACTGCAACAACGGACTCGCACCGCTCAACTACCTGGAAGCCATCGAACTCGGCATGACCACCATCCATACCGGCGTGCCGCCCCTGGCCAACGGCTCGGCGCAGCCGTCGGTCTTCAACATGGCCCGGAACGTGCGCGCCATGGGCCACGCGGTAGAGGTAGACGAAGAGGTGCTGAAGCCGGTGCAGGAGCACTTCAACTTCGTCGCCAAACGGGACGGGCTGCCGGTGGGAGCGCCCAGGGCCTTCGACCAGTCCGTCTACAACCACCAAGTGCCTGGCGGCATGATCGCGAACTTCGTGCACCAGCTCCGGCTGGTGGGCATGGAGGACAAGCTGCCGGCCGCGCTGGAGGAGGCCGCCAGGGTCCGGGCGGAGTGGGGCTACCCCATCATGGTGACGCCGCTGTCCCAGTTCGTGGGCACCCAGGCGGCCATCAACATCATCATGGGGGAGCGCTACAAGCAGGTCACCGACCAGTCCATCCAGTACGCCCACGGCATCTGGGGGCGGGAAGGCGCCGAGCTCATGGATCCCGATGTCAAGGACCGCATCCTGGGGCGCCCGCGCGCCAAGGACTGGGAAGGCTGGCGGCAGCCGGACCCGTCCCTCCCCGAGGTGCGGACCCAACTCGGTAGCTCCTCCATGTCCGACGACGAGCTCATCCTGCGGGTCTTCGCCGGCGACGAGGCGCTGGAGGAGCTGCAGAACGCGGGTCGGCCGCGGGAGTACCTGAGCGCCAGCCAGCCGCTGGTGCGGCTCGTCAACGAGCTCACCAAGCAGCAGGAGTACACCCAGGTCTACATCCGCAAGCCCGGCTTTTCCCTCACCCTGGAGCGGAACGCGGACGGCGACGCCGCGGAAGGAACACCATGAGCCACGTCACTTTCGTGGACACCACGCTGCGCGACGGCAACCAGAGCCTCTGGGCCTACAACATGAGGACCGCGGCCATGCTCGAGGCCATCGAGGGCATGGACCGGGCGGGCTTCGAGTCCATGGAGTTCTTCAGCGCCACCATGATCAAGAAGTACGTGCGCGAGCACAAAGAGAACCCGTGGCACTGGATCCGGGAAGGCACCCGGCGCGCCCGCAACACGGCGCTGCGGATGCACGGCAGCATCCGGGGCGGGCTGGAGAAGAAGCCCACGGCGGTGGCCAAGCTGGTGGTCAGCCACCTGGTGGAGAACGGCATCCGCCTGACGCGCAACTCCAACCCGTGGAACGACTACTCGGTGTTCAAGCAGGAGGTGGACGACCTGCGTGCGCTCGGCATGGATGCCGTGGCGAACATCATCTACTCGGTATCGCCGCGGCACACCGACGAGTACTACGCGCAGAAGGCCCGGGAAGCCGCGGCCCTGAAGCCCTACCGTATCTGCTTCAAGGACGTGGGCGGCATGCTCACTCCGGAGCGCACCCGTACGCTGGTGCCCATCGTGCTGGAGAACATCGGCGATACCCCGGTGGAGTTCCACGCCCACTGCAACAACGGGCTGGCGCCGCTCAACTACCTGGAAGCCATCAAGCTCGGCATGACCACCATCCACACCAGCATACCGCCCTTGGCCAACGGCTCGGCCCAGCCCTCGATCTTCAACATGCTCAGGAACGTGCGCGCCATGGGCCACACGGCGGAGGTGGACGAGAAGGTGCTCGAGCCGGTGCGGGAGCATTTCACGTTCGTCGCCAAGCGGGACGGCCTGCCGGTGGGAGCGCCCAGGGCCTTCGACCAGTCCGTCTACAGCCACCAGGTGCCTGGCGGCATGATCTCCAACTTCGTGCATCAGCTCCGCCTCGTGGGCATGGAGGACAAGCTGCCGGCGGCGCTGGAGGAGGCCGCGCGGGTGCGCGAAGAGTGGGGCTATCCCATCATGGTGACGCCGCTGTCCCAGTTCGTGGGCACCCAGGCGGCCATCAACGTCATCATGGGAGAGCGCTACAAGCAGGTCACCGACCAATCCATCCAGTACGCCCTGGGCATCTGGGGGCGGCAGGGCGCCGAGTACATGGACCCCGAAGTGAAGGACCGCATCCTGGCGCGGCCACGGGCCAAGGCCTGGGAGAGCTGGGAGCAGCCGGACCCGTCGCTGAAGGAGGTCCGGGCTCAGCTCGGGCCCTCGCTGTCCGACGAGGAGCTGATCATGCGAGTGTACGCGGGGGATGAGGCGGTGGACGCTCTGCAGAACGCCGGCCGGCCGCGGGAGTACCTGAGCGCCAGCCAACCGTTGGTCAGGCTCATCAACGAGCTGACCCGACAGCAGGAGTACACCCAGGTCTACATCCGCAAGCCCGGCTTCTCGCTCTCGTTGGGAAAGGCGCCGGCGGCGGCCGATCCTTCCTGAACCACCGCCGGCAGGTGTAATCGGCGCGCGCCCGTCAGGCTTCCGCCACCATCGGTGCGGGCACCGCCATGTCGTAGAGCCGCGCCACGTTGTCCCGCAAGAGCTTCGCGCGCACGTCGTCCGGCAGGTGCCCCAAGTCCCGCGCCACCACGTCCCGCGAGTGCGGCCAGGTGGAGTTGGCGTGGGGGAAGTCGTTGGACCACATGCAGTTGTCGTGCCCCCACCAGACCAGGTTGCGGGCGCCCACCGCGTCGTTGAAGAAGGTGGCGAAGACCTGCCGGTTGAAGTACTCGGTGGGAAGCTTGTCGATGGTCAGCGGGTCCGTGGGGCGGTGGCGGTCGAAGTAGTAGTCCCACTGCTCCAGCACATAGGGAAGCCAGCCGATCTCGTTCTCCACCAGCACGATCTTGAGCTTCGGAAAGCGTTCCAGCACGCCCGAGAAGATGATGTCCATGAGGCTGTCGGTAATCTCCGCCAGCTTCAGGTTGACGCTGCCCCGGTAGCGCTCCAGGCCCTTGCGGTCGTAGCGGGTCTTGACGTAGCCGAAGCCCGTGAGGATGTGGACGCTGACGGGCATCTCCATCTCCTGGGCCGCGGCCCAGAAGCGCTCGTAGTGGTCGGAGGCGAAGGACATTTCCTTGGGCGGCACCTGCCAGATCAGCGCTCCTCGCATCCCGGCCTTCTTGCAGCGCTCCAACTCGGCTACCGCCACGTCCATGTTGTAGGTGGCGATCATCGGCACCCCTATCAGCCGGTCCAGGTCCACCTGGCAGTACTCGATGAGCCAGTCGTTGTACGCCCGGCAGCACTCCTCGTGCAGCGCGACATCCTCCTGCGAGAACAGGCTCAACGCGTAGGTGGGGTAAAGGACCTCGGCGCTGACGCCGTCCACCGCCATCTCCTTGAGCCGCGCGTTGGGATCGGAGCCGCCGGGATGGGTCTGGAACCCCTCGCCGACCTTCAACTCGGGAAAGCGCGGCGCGTCGTCGCGCATGGCCTTGGGCATGCGGTCCACGAGGGTGGCCGCGGGCTCCATCACGTGCGAATCCGACGAGAACAGCACCTCGTCGGTGGCGACTCCGCCTTCGCCCCTGAAAGTCCGGCGATAAAGGCCCGTGTCGATGCTCATGGGAGGCTCCTTTCGTGGCTTCCTGTCTCTTGAATTCTTATGCGAAACGGCCGGCCGTCGCCAGCCTCACGCCCGGCCGCGGTCGGCGATCTCCAAGGCAGCGAACGCGTACATCCGTGCCGCGGCCTCGAGGTCGTCCACCTTCTGCATCTCGCTGGTGGCCGGCTTGGCGTCCGCGGCTTCCGGCGCCGGCCCGCACTTGATGGCCGGGATCCCCACCTCGGCGAACACCGTGAGGTCCGCGTAGGTGCTGGTGAAAGCGCTCCGGATGGGCTCCACCTTGCGGCCCCGGACGTACTCGTGGGCCTCCTCCATGGCGGCCACCAGGGGCTCGGCGCCCTTCGACTCGTAGCTGTTGACGGACAGGAACAGCGAGGACTTGGCCTCGATGCCCGTGTCGGCCAGGACCGCCCTCACCTCCCGCAGCACGTCGATAGCCCGCTGGTCCGGGGTCATGAAGGCCTCGACGTAGAGATTGCAGATGGCTGGCGAGAAGTTGGGCTTGAACGGGGCGCCGCCGAAGATGGAGCCGATGTTGACCTTGGGCACCATGGTGCCGGCGCCGAACTCGTAGCGGTGGTCCTGCTCGTAGCGCCGCGCCCATTCCTCCAGCGCGGGAATGATGGAGGCCATGCGCACCACCGCGTTCTTGCTCTCCTTGGCGTCCACCGGATGGTCCACGAACGGCCCGTACATGGGCTCGCCGTAGGTGGTGATCTTGATGAAGACGGCGCCGCACTGGGCCCAGGTGATGCGGAACTGGGACGGCTCCACCACGATGCAGTAGTCCCCCACCACGCCGTGGGTCACCAGGTAGCGCGCGCCGTGTCCCTTGCCGCGGTAGGCGGGGCCCTGGTAGTGGTCCACCGGCGAGCGGCCGATCTCGCCGGCCACGCCGGTGACGATGACGTCGCCCTTGAGCTTGACGCCGCTCTCCTTGAGCGCCTTGGCCATGACCAGAGTGCAGGTGAGCGGCCCCTTGTCGTTGACAATTCCGCTGCCGTAGATGACGTCGTCCTCCCGCCGCGCCAGCGCCTGCCACTCGGGACGGCTGCTGCCCGTGATCCAGAGATCCTCCTGCCCGCCCGACAGGGCCGTGTCCATGTGCCCGTTGAACAGCAGCGTCGGCCCCGTGCCCTCGCCCGGAATCACGCCCACCACGTTGGCGCGCCCCGGTTCGGTGTGCTGCAGGAACGTTTCGATGCCCTGCTTCTGCAGCCAGTCGTGGATGAACCGCGCCACCTCCTCCTCGCTCCCGGTGGGCGTGGGGAAATTGACGACATCCATGGCCAACTGGGCCAGCTCCTCCCGGTCGATGTGGTCAAACACCTTCTGCAGGGTCGCTTCATCGGTTTGCATGGTTCGCTCTCCCTCCGTGCGGCCAAGCTAGCCGACACGAGCAAACCGCGTCAAGTTGCCGTCGTCGACCGGTCCAGAGGCGACGGGGCCAACCGGTGAATTTGACACGGCTTGGTGCGATCGGCTATGTACTCCCTTTCATCCTGAAGCCATTCCGTTTCTCTCCGGCAGCCGCGCATCCAGGCCGCGTCACGGCCGAACGGGCTACGGGAACTCACCGAGACATCTTTCGAGGAATCGACGTAAACAGGAGGCAGGTAATGGGTTATGCAGATCTGCATGAGCATCTGAGAATGCTGGAAGAGGCTGGGCATCTCCGCCGCATCAACCAGAGCATCAACAAGGACACCGAGCTGCACCCGCTGGTGCGCTGGCAGTACCGGGGCGGCATTCCCGACGAGGAACGAAAGGCGTGGTACTTCTCCAACGTCACCGACTCCCGCGGACGCAAGTTCGACTTTCCCGTGGTGGTGGGCGCGCTGGCCGGCAGCAAGGCCATCTACTTCCTGGGCATGGGCTGCAACAGCGCCGAGGAGATGGACGCCAAGTGGAAGCACGCCCTCTCCAACCCCATCAAGCCCAAGGTTGTAGACGACCCGGCTTGCCATGAGGTCGTGATGACCGGCGATGCGGTGGAGAACCAGGGGCTGGACAAGTTCCCAGTCCCCATCTCCACCCCCGGCTTCGACAACGGCCCCTACACCACCTGCTCCCACTGGATCACCAAGGACCCCGAGACCGGCATCGGCAACATCGGCAACTACCGCGGCCAGATCAAGTCGAACACCCGGGTGGGCGTATTCCCGTCTGGACTGGGCCAGGACATCTTCCTGCACTGGAAGAACGCGCAGAAGCGCGGCGAGCCGCTGGAGGCGGCCCTGGTCATCGGAGCGCCGCCGGTGGTCTCCTACGTGTCGGTGCAGAAGGTCGACTACGGCGTGGACGAGATGGCCATCGCCGGCGGCTTCGTGGGGGAACCCATCCGCATGGCCCAGTGCAAGACCGTGGACCTGCAGGTGCCCGCGGAGTCCGAGATCGTCATCGAAGGACACCTCAACACCGAGTTCGTGGAGCCCGAGGGGCCCTTCGGCGAGTCCCACGGCTACATGCACCCGCGGCAGTTGAACCCCTTCATGGACGTCACCGCCATCACGCACCGCAAGGACGCCATCTACGTGTCGTGGCTGAGCCAGCTCACCCCCAGCGAATCGTCGGTCATCCGCAAGATCGGCTATGACCGGCTCATGCTGGTGCACCTGCGCGACCACTGCCGCATCACCAGCGTCACCCGCGTCGAGATGCACGAGCCCCTGACCAACACCTACAAGCTCGTCATCGTGCAGATGCGCAAACCCAAGGAAGCCGAGGTGTGGCGTGCGCTGCACGCGGCGGCGTCGTTCCACCCCGGCGTCGGCAAGATCGTCATCGCGGTAGACGAGGACATCGATCCGTCGGACGAGGCGGCCGTCTTCTGGGCCATGTGCTACCGCATGAAGCCCCACAAGGACGTGCAGATCATCGGCGGCATGGAGAAGGGCCACGCCCCGCCGTTCCTCTACAAGCACGAGGCCAAGGGCACCGACGTGGTGTCCTACCACCTGCCGGCGGACGAGTCGGGCATGCTGTGCAACGCCATCCAGAAGGAGCCCTTCCCGCCCGTTTCGCTGCCCAAGCGGGAGTACATGGAGCACGCCCGGGAGCTGTGGGAGGAGTTCATGCTGCCGCCCCTGAACCCCAAGATGCCGTGGTACGGCTACTCCCTGGGCCAGTGGGACGAGGAACTGGACGAAGAAGCCAGGCTCGCGGTGGAGGGCCGCTACTTCGAGACCGGCGAGAAGCTCAAGTCACGGCGCGTCAAGGCCAGCGAGGTGGAAGACGAAGACCACTAGAGCGAAGGCCACTAAAGCGCCAAGAGGGCATCGAGGACTTCCTTGACCTCGGGCCCCGGATCGCCGCGGTCCTTGAACGGCGCCAGCCGGCTGTAGAGGTCGGCCGCGGCCTGGTGGAAGCCCGCGGGCAGTCCGGCCGCCTCGAAGCTGGCGGCGATCTCCTCCATCTCGCCCACGTAGCGCCAACCCTTGGGCGCGGCCACCGAGGCCGCGCGCTCGCTCTTGCCGGGAAGGTTGGGTTGGGATTGTGACCACTCCGCCAGCAGCGCCTTCTCCACGCCCTCCCGCGCCGCCAGCGCGCGGATCGCGAGGATCAGGGCGTCGCTGCCCTTGGTCCACGCGGCGTAGGTCATCTTGAGGGCGGAAGCCGCTCCCAAGCCGCCCTCGATGACCCTGGCGTCGAGCATGCTCCCCGAGAACAGTTCCGCCACCGCATCCGCGCCGGCTCCGGAGAGATAAAGGCGTGTCCTGTCCGGCTTGGTAACGGGCGGGCCGATGATGGCCCCGTCGACGAAAGCCGCCCCGCCCTCCTGGACGGCCTCCCCTACCCTCTGGGCCGTGGCCCTGGACACGGCGTTGGCATCCACGTACAACCCGGCGAAGCCGAGCGCGGCCACGCTCTGCGCCACGTCCTCCGCGGCGTGGGGCGGACACACGGAAAGGACGGCGTCGCTGTCGGCGACGGCCTCGGCCAGCGTCGCCGCTTCGAGCAGACCGGACTTCTCGGCCCTTCGCCGCGTTCCTTCGCTCCGTCCGTCGGAAACCCACAGCACACGCGCGCCGGTCACCGAGGCGCCGATGGTGGCGCCCATATTGCCGGGATGCAACAGCGTGACGGTCTTGGTCTTCATGTTCTTTCCGCTCCTCTCATCGCTAAACGATGACGGCATAGAGGGCCCACACGGCGATGGCGGTCCAGATGGCCATGACCGGCCACAACCGGCCGAAGCCCTCGCCTGCCATCTCCTTGCCGAGCGTGAGAATCGTCCGGGAATAGGGACTCAGCGCCACTCCCATCAGCAACGACGTGAACAGCATCGCCGAAACGACCTCGACGATATCCATGCGAGTGAAAACGATATATCCCACGACCGCGGCGAGCACGGCATAGACCCACGTGCAGGCACGGGGATGCTTCAGCATGGCCCCGGCGGTGTTCATCCATGACACCGGGGAGATCAGCAGCCCCGCGAGCTTCGCCAGGACCGCGACGGCAAAGACGACCGCCAGCACATCGAGCGCGTCCACGGCATATCCCCCCTTGGCAGCGGCCTGTCGAACGCGAACCGTTCACAGAACCGATGCCGCGGACAGCGGCTTCGGCCGTTCACGATACCACTCGAACCAGTCCTCGCCGTCCCGGGGACAGGCCGACAGCATCTCCTCCATGGTCACGGGCGCGATGGCGCCCTCACGGATCTCCTCCAGCCGTTCGGCCGGCATTGGTTTCCCGTATTGCTCGTTGCGCATTTCCAGCCGGATCGCGCCCATCTCCGCGATGATCCGCGAGGCCGTCACGACGTCGTCCCGGCTGCCGATGAGCCGGTACAGGTCGTCCCTTCCCTCGGAGGCGCCATGCTCGATCTCGTCCCGCAGGATGGTCTTCGAGGCACGCGAAAGGGCTTCCTCGTAGTCGCCGCCCCGGAGCGGTATCATGCCGTAGAACAGCGAGCCGCCGCCGCCGCGGGTGAAGAGCGCCGCCGCCAATTCCAGCTCCGACCCGCCGGCCTTGAGATCGGCCCACCGCTGGTGCTCCCGGCGCGACAACTCGTACCACGATGCCTGTTGCGCGGTTTCGCGGAGCTCGCGCCACTGCACCCGCTCGCCGCTTATACCCTCGTAGATGTAGGCCAGCATGCCGTAGTGGCGGACCTCCTGGTAGTCCTCGGTAAGCTGGTCCACCAGCGTTTCGCGCGACACGGACCGGTCCACCTGCTCCACCAGCTCGCAGCGCTGGTGGGACGCGATCTCCTCGAGGTTTCTGGCCTCGCGCGCTACCTGGAAGCGCAGCCAGTCCAGGTGCTGCCCGAGCGGGCGCTTCTCCTGAAAGAACCGCTGGGCCACCTCCGCTTCGCCGGCGCGGAATTTCCCCACGATCTCCTCGATTTCGGGTATCGGCGTCACCGTGTTCACTCCCATGCGGCAGGGTACATGTTCAGCGTCCTTCGACTTCGCTTCGCTACGCTCAGGACGAACGGAGGACAGCTTACAGACCGTTCGTCCTGAGCGAAGCGAAGTCGAAGGACGCCATTTCAATCAAAGTCTCCCTAACACCAGCCAATGTCACTGTCAAAGATGCCGGTGGTGGGGCGGTCGCGAACGGGTTATGATGACCCGCATGTCCACGTCGAAGGGGGCGGCCCTCGTAACCGGCGGAGCCAGGCGCATCGGCGCGGCCATCTCCCTGGCGCTGGCGCGGAACGGTTACGACGTCGCCCTTCACTATCTGAGCTCCGTGGAGGCGGCCGAACGGATCGCGGACGAGATCGAAGGCCTTGGCCGCCGTTGCCGGCTGTTCCGTTGCGACCTCAACGACCACCGGGAGACGGCGAATCTGGTCGCCAGGGTGCGGGAACACTATTCCAGCCTCGACGTCCTCGTCAACAACGCCTCCATCTTTGAACGCGGCACCCTGGCGGATACCGGGCAGGACCTGTTGGAGCGCCATTTCAACATCAACTTCAAGGCGCCCTTCTTCCTGTCCCAGACCTTCGCCGACGGCTGCGCCCGGGGGCACATCATCAACATCCTCGACACGCGCGTGAGCCGTTCCGACCCGCATCACGCCGCGTACACGCTGTCGAAGAAGGCGCTTCTCGAGCTCACCCGGATAGCCGCGCGCGAGCTCGGACCCGCGATCCGCGTCAACGGCGTCTCGCCGGGCATGATACTGCCGCCGCCCGGGGGAGTGGTGGACGAACTTGAGCGGCGGAGCGCCGGCCTGCCCTTGAAACGGATCGGCGACACCGATAACGTGGTCGCGGCGGTGCTGTTCCTGTTGGACAATCCGTTCGTCACGGGCGAATGCATCTACGTCGACGGCGGAGAGCACCTGTAGTGGCCTGTAACGCCCAAATCGAGGCCAAGATGCGCAGGACTTTTCGTTGTCGGCAAGGCGCGATGACGAGTGGGGGCGA
>JAPPHF010000009.1 GCA_028821115.1 Deltaproteobacteria bacterium
ATGATATCCAGGACGTCGCCATTGGTGATGTAGAAGACGACATCCTCGAAACATACGCCACGGGTCTTCTCAAGAAGCTCATTCTTCTCGTCATCCCAGTCAAATTCATGCACGTGTGAAAGTATCGCACTCTGTGTGCCTTTTGTCAACGTGCAGTTCGTTCGGCTTATGTAAGCGCTGCACTGGCCGATAAGTAACCTCAGAAGGAAATGAGGGCTTGAATGCTACCCCATTGGGGCATACAGTGCAGACAGTAGCCGAAACCCCGACATTCACGCGACAGGCCGATAAGCTCTTCAGCGAGGATGAAAAGCGCGAGTTGATCAACCTCCTCGCGGAGAACCCGCTGGCCGGAGACATCATCCGCGGCACAGGCGGAGTCCGGAAGCTACGCTATGCGACTTCGGGTCAAGGCAAACGGGGCGGTATGCGGGTGATTCTACTACTATCTCGACGAAACGATGCCCATCTATTTGCTGCTCGCATACGGAAAGGCCGCCAAGACCGACCTGAGGTCAGACGAGAAGCGCAGGGTGTCAGCCCTCGCGGCAGCACTCAAGGCAGCGCGCAAGGAGACAACATGACCACATTCGGCGACGATCTGATCCAGGCCCTCAACGAAGCCGTCGCCCATGCAAAGGGCGACGGGCCCGGTATCGTACACACTCCAGCGACGCCGAGAGAGATCCGCAAACAGGCGAAGCTCACCCAAGCGCAGATGGCGCCATTGATGGGGATGAGTCTTTCCGGCTACCGGAAGTGGGAGCAGGGAACCCGGCAGGTCAGCGGGCCAGCGGCTACCCTTTTACGAGTAATCGAAAAAGAACCGGAGGCGGTGAAACGCGCGTTGCTGGCTTCTTGAAAGGGCGAAATCAACCGCATTCCTTCTTACTGGGCCATGAAAGCACAGCAAGAAGATCACCCGGGTAGACCAGTCATGCGAGCGCTTCATCCATCGGCTGTTTTTCCGTTGCACGCAGCCGGCGTGCCTGTGCCAATTCTCCCAGGACTGACCCGGCCTCCTCAGGTCCCCATATCCCACGAAGACAGGTACTTCTTCTGCTCGCGGGTGAGCTTGTCCATGCGGATGCCCATGGTTTCGAGCTTGATGCCGGCGACCCACTCTTCGAGGGACTGAGGGACGTCGTAGACCTCGGGGGAGAGCTTGTCGCGGTTCTGGACGGCCCACTCGGAGGCGAGGGCCTGGGTGGCGAAACTCATGTCCATGACCGAGGCGGGGTGGCCTTCGGCGGCGGCCAGGTTCACGAGGCGGCCTTCACCGAGGAGGAAGAGGCGCCTGCCGCCGGGCAGGGTGTAGCAGTCGACGTGGTTGCGCACGTTCTTTTCGCGCTTCGTCGACATGGCGGTGAGGGCCTTGAGGTCGATCTCGATGTCGAAGTGGCCCGAGTTGCAGATGATGGCGCCGTCCTTCATGACCTTGAGGTGATCCTTGCCGATGACGTGCATGTCGCCGGTGAGGGTGATGAAGAGCTCGCCGACCTTGGCGGCTTCCTTCATGGGCATGACGTCGAAGCCGTCCATGGAGGCTTCGAGAGCACGCACCGGGTCCACCTCGGTGACCACCACCTTGGCGCCCATGCCGCGGGCGCGCGAGGCCACGCCCCGACCGCACCAGCCGTAACCCGCCACCACCACCCGCTTGCCCGCCAACAACACGTCGGTGGCGCGGATGATACCGTCGATGGTGGACTGGCCGGTGCCGTAGCGGTTGTCGAACAGGTGCTTGGTGGCGGCGTCGTTGACCGCGATGATGGGGATCTTGAGGGCCTTGTCGGCCTCCAATGCCCGCAGCCGGATGACGCCCGTGGTGGTCTCCTCCATGGAGGCCATCATGTCGCCGGCGAGATGGGAATATTCCTGGTGCAGCATGGACACGAGGTCGGCGCCGTCGTCCATGGTGATGACCGGCCTGTGGTCCAGCGCCGACCGCAGGTGGCTGTAATAGGTCTTGTGGTCCTCGCCGCGCACCGCGAACACCGACACCCCTTCCTTCTTTACCAGCGCCGCGGCCACGTCGTCCTGGGTAGACAGCGGGTTGGACGCGCACAGCACCACGTCCGCGCCCCCGGCCTTGAGGGCGCGAACCAGGTTGGCGGTCTCCGCGGTCACGTGCAGGCAGGCGGAGAACCGCAGGCCCTTGAGCGGCTTCTCCTTCCGGAAACGGGCGCGCACGCTGCGCAGCACCGGCATTTCCTGATCCGCCCAAAGGACGCGTTTCCAGCCGTCGGCGGCCAGTGCGGGGTCCGCGATGTCAAATTTCTGTTTCGCCATGTTCCTCTCCGTCTCCGGCGACACGGCTGCACCGCTTCGATGCAGCCGTTGCCCCCGGACGAGTTAAGAGTCCAGGTTGAAGTCTAGCCCTTGATGGCGCCGCTCAGGTCGTTTGCCCGGTCGGTCTTTTCCCAGGTGAAGTACGGGCCTTCGGGCTTGCGGCCGAAATGGCCGTAGGCGGCGGATTTCTCGAAGATGGGCGCCCGTAGATTCAGGGCGTCGATGATTCCCTTGGGAGTGAGATCGAAGTTTTCTTGCACCAGCTTCACGATCTCGGCATCCGGCAACTTGCCGGTGCCGAAGGTATCGACGGCGATAGAGACCGGCTGTGCGACGCCGATGACGTACGCGAGCTGTATCTCGCAACGCCGGGCCAGTTTAGCGGCCACGATGTTCTTGGCCACGTAGCGGGCCATGTACGCCCCGCTCCGGTCCACCTTGGAGGGGTCCTTGCCGGAGAACGCGCCGCCGCCGTGCCGTCCCATGCCGCCGTAGGTGTCCACGATGATCTTGCGGCCGGTGAGGCCGGCGTCGGCTTGGGGGCCTCCGATCTCGAAGCTGCCGGTGGGATTGACGAGAAACTCCGTGTCGCTGTCGAGGTACCGGGCCGGCACTACCTCCCTCATGACACTGTTGATGATATCCCTCTTGAGCTCGTCGTGCTCGATCTCGGAGCTGTGCTGGGTCGAAACCACCACGTTGCTAACCTTGTGCGGCTGGCCTTCTCGGTACCGAACACTGACTTGAGACTTCGAATCGGGGCGAAGGAACCCGGAGAGCGGAACCCTCCCGGACTTCCTGATCTCGGCCAGGTCGGACACGAGATCGTTGGCGAGTTTGATGGGGAGCGGCATGAGTTCGTCGGTCTCGTCGCACGCGTAGCCGAACATCATCCCCTGATCGCCCGCGCCCTGTTCCTTGTGGAGCCCTTGGCCTTCGGTGACCCCCTGCGAAATGTTGGGCGACTGGCTCACCAGTTTCACGAAGACTCCGCAGGTGTTGCCGTCGAAGCCCTTGTCCGGATGGTCGTAGCCGATGTCGAGCGCCACCCGGCGCGCCACGCCCACGTAGTCCACCTTGCCCTTGCTGGTGATCTCCCCGGCGATGACGATCAGGTCGTTCTTGACCAGGGTCTCGCACGCCACCCGGCTGTTGGGGTCCTGCGCCAGATGAGCGTCGAGGATCGCGTCCGAGATCTGGTCGCACATCTTGTCGGGATGCCCCTCCGAAACCGACTCCGAAGTGAAAACAAAGTCTTTGTTCGTCATGGATGATTCCTGTTCGATCCTTTCTAGGTGGCCCGTAACATGCAAATCGAGGCCGCTAGTCGCTCTCGCGAAACTTGTCCTCGATGAGCTCTTCGATGGCGAGCATCGCCTCCTGGGCGTCCTCCCCCTTGGTCTCGACGCGGATCTTGCTGCCCTTGGCGGCGCCGAGCGTCAGGACGCCCATGATGCTACGCGCATTGACGACGTTGTCGTCCTTGGAGATCTTCACCTCCGAGGAGAACTGGTTCACGGTCTGGACCAGCAACGCGGAGGCGCGGGCGTGCATCCCGAGGCGGTTCTTTATCTCGAGTCTCTTCCTAACGCGGTGCATCGATCATCTGTCAATGTCCCGGTGCCTCAACTGAATGCGCCACGGTGTCCCCTCGAGGCGCCGCGCGATTTCGGCGGCCAGCACCACCGACCTGTGCTTGCCGCCGGTACAACCGAAAGCCAGGGTCAGGTTGCTCTTGCCTTCACGTTCGTAGTTGGGCAGCGTAAAGTCGAGCAATGCGTTCATGCGCTCCACGAACGCCTGCGTCTCCGTGCGGCTGAGCACGAAATCCCGTACTTCCGGCGCCAATCCACTCTTGGATTCCAACCCACTAACAAAAAATGGATTGGGAAGGAACCGCACGTCCATGACCATGTCCGCTTCCGCGGGAATTCCGTACCGGTACCCGAACGACATGAGGAAAATCGACATCTGCCGCTTGCCGAGCGCCTGGACGCAGGAATCCTCGATGACCTTCCTGAGGTCGTGGACGTTCAAGTGGGTGGTGTCGATGACCCGGTCCGCGGAATCCCGCATCCCCGTGAGCGCCGTCCGCTCATGGGCGATGCCGTCCTGGACCGGACCGCCGCCCTGGAGCGGATGCGGCCGGCGCGATTCGTTGAACCGGCGCAGCAGAAGCTCGTCGCTGGCTTCCAGAAAGACCACCTCCACGTGGTGGCCCGCGCGGCGGGTCTCCGCCAGCACTTCGTCCCAGCCTTCGATGAACTGCGCGCCGCGGAGGTCGATTCCGAAAGCGACCCGCTGCATGCCTTCCCGGTAGCCCTGGCAGAGATCGATGAACCTCGGGATCAGCAGCACCGGCAGGTTGTCGATGCAGAAGAAGCTGTTGTCCTCGAGGACCCGCATGGCGGCGTTCTTTCCGGAACCCGACATGCCGGTGATGACGACGATGTCAAGCAGGCTGGCCATGTGCTTCGCAGGGACTCATCATGACCCACCGGTAGGCGCGGAGGTCAGAGGTCCCTTTCCTTCTGCTCGATGAGGCTCACCACCTCCTCGGGAGTCTGGACCTTCATCAGACGCTCCCGGAGGGCGGGGTCCTTCACCAAGCGGGACACCCGCGCCAACGCGCTCAGATGCTCGGAGGTGGAGCCTTCCGGGGCCACCAGCAGAAAGAAAAGATGCGTGGGGGTGCCGTCCTGGGCGTCGAAGTCGACGCCTTCGCGGCTGCGGGCGAAGGCGATGAAGACCCGTTTCAGGCCGGGAAGCTTGCCGTGCGGGATAGCCACTCCTTCCCCGATGGCCGTGCTGCATATCCTCTCGCGGGCGCGAACCACCTCGAGCAACCGTTGCGAGTCCTCGAATCCGTAATGACTCGACACCCGCGTTACGATCTCTTCGAGCACGGCAAACTTCTCCCGGGCCACGAGACTCGGGATGACCGCCTCAGGATCCAGAACGTCGGTGATTCGCAACCCCTACCCCCTTTGTCGACGCGCCCGTCAATCCGGGGCGATCCGGTAATTCGCGAACGGTCTCCGGCGCCGGGACGACGGCAGGATTCCGAGCTGCTCCCGGTACTTTGCCACCGTGCGGCGCGCGATGTCGATCCCGAGCTTCTGCAACGCGCCGGCGATCTGCTGGTCGCTCAACGGGTCCTCGGGGTCCTCGGATTCCACCAGCCCACGGATCCTGTCCCGGACCGACTCCGAGGATACCACGGTGGCGCTGTCATTGCGGGCAATCCCGCTCTGGAAAAAATATTTCAACTCGAAAACACCCTGGGGCGTGTGGGCATACTTGTTGGAAGTGGCGCGGCTCACCGTGGAGGGATGCATGCCGATCTCCGCCGCGACCTCGCGCAACACCAACGGCTTCAGGCCCGCGGTGCCGTGGTCGAGGAACTCGTGCTGAAAGCGGAAGATGCTCTCGCTGACGCGATAGAGAGTTTGTTGACGCCAGTGGATGCTCTTGATCAACCATGTGGCGGCGCGGACCTTGGTCTCCAGGTACTCCCTGGCCTTGCGCACCTCGTCTCCGCGCTCGCCGGCAAGACGCCGGACCAGCGGACTGACGCGCAACGGCGGGACGCCGTCGTCGTTCAGGAAAATGGCATACTCACCGGCGACCTTCTGGACCACCACATCCGGGATGATGGTGCGGACCTCGTCGTCGTCGAAACCCCGGGCCGGTTTGGGCTCCAGGCAGCCGATGAGATGGGCTGCCTCCATCACCTCTCCAAGGCCGACGCCCAGGCCCGCCGCTATCCGGTCGTACTGCTTGTACTCCAGCTCGTGCAGGTGGTTCGCCACCATACCCGCGGCGACGCTCTCCCCCATCCCGGCGTTCCGAAGCTGCACCAGCAAGCATTCGCGCAGGTCCCGGGCGGCGATCCCCACGGGATCGAAGAGCTGGATACAGGCCAGCACCTCCTCCACCGCATCGGGCGCGGCGTGGGCCAGTTCGCCGATCTCCTCCACCGACGGCTCCAGGTAGCCCCGCTCGTCCAGGTTGCCGATGATGCACATGCCGATGCTCTCGCCGGCCTGGTCGAGCCCGGCCATCTGGAGCTGCCACAGCAGGTGCTCCTGAAGCGTCTCCCGGCGCACCACGGTGTTCTCGAAGGAGGGAAAATCGGATTCCTCCCGGACCGCCTCGGTGCTCACCATGTCGTGACGCGAGTTGGAGTGGTTGTCCAGGTAGTCCTGCCAGTCCGCGATCCGGTCGGTGACCATCATCTCGTGGATGGCTTCGGGCTCACGCACGGTGTCGGCGGCGTCGTCTTCGTCCGGTGCTTCCTCGAGGGCCGGGTTCTCCTGCAGTTCCTCGGAGATCCGTTGTTGCAGGTCGAGATGGGAGAGTTGAAGGAGCTTGATGGCCTGCTGCAACTGGGGTGTCATCACCAGTTGCGGCATGAGTTTCTGGGAGAGCTTGAATTCGAGTGCCATCGGCAGACACCACACTAGAGACTGAATCCCTCGCCAAGGTACACCGCACGCGCTCTTTCACTGGAGGCGATATCGCCAGGCGTCCCCTCGGCCAGCACCACCCCCTCGTTCAGGATGTAGGCGCGAGTGCAGATCTCCAGGGTTTCCCTGACGTTGTGGTCCGTGATCAGGACCCCGATCCCGGTCTTGGTCAGCCGCTGAATCACGTCCTTGATGTCCGCCAGGGCGATGGGGTCAACACCGGTGAAGGGTTCGTCCAGGAGCAGGAAGAAGGGCGAAAGAATCAGCGCCCGGGCTATCTCCACGCGCCGCCTTTCGCCGCCCGAAAGCGTGTAGGCCTTCTGATCCGCCAGTTGTTCCAGGCCGAACGTGCCGAGCAGCCGCCGGCTCCTTTCCTCTACCTCATCCTTGCCGAGTCCCAGGGTCTCGAGAATCGCCAGCAGGTTCTGCTTGACCGTCAAGCCCCGAAACACCGACGATTCCTGGGGCAGGTAGCTGATGCCCGCCCGCGCCCGCCGGTAAATGGGAGCGGTCGTGAGATCCGTCCCGTCCAGGGTGACCCTTCCTCCGTCGGCGCGGACCAGGCCGATCACGATGTGGAACAGGGTCGTCTTCCCCGCTCCGTTGGGTCCCAGGAGGCCCACCACCTCGCCGCTCGAAACCTCGAGCGTGACCTGATCGACGACCCGCCGTCCGCGGTACGACTTGATGATTTCGTCCGCGTTGAGAACGCTCATCGCCCCGGGCCCTCAGCGATTCAACTGGCCCGGGAAAACCACCGCCCTGACGCGTCCGCCGCTGTTCTCCACCAGGATGCGGTCCTCTTTCACGTAGATGGTGACGCGATCGCCGGAAATGCTGTTGTTTCCATCCCGGACGGTAGTGTTGCCGGACACGGTGATGGTTTCCTCCGGGCCGTCGAAAACGGCCTTGTCACCGGTCATCTCGCGTCCTCCATCGCGCACCCGCACGGTCCCTTCGGCGACAACGCTCCTCAACCCTCCGTCCTTGGCGTCATAGCGCGCGGACAGCACGTCGCTGGTGATCTTGACGTCGTCCCGGACCACGAGGACGTTGCCCTTGTAGATGATCGTGTTGGTCTTGCGCTGAAGCTCCATGGAATCCGCGGTGATCTCGATGGGGGTCTCCGTGTCCGCGAAAAGGCCGCGGCTGGCCGACTCCCGGCTTTGAGTGTCCGCCGCCCATGCGGCAAAGCCGATTGTCTGCAAGAGCAGGCCGGCCGCCAGCAACAACTTCCAACCGGACGGGCGTGTCCGCAACCCACCCCCACAGGTCAACGCTCCTTGCCGGCGTAGAGAGGCCCTGTACATCATGCTTCCGATGGATACGTTACAAGCCATTGATCATCCTTGATTGGCCGGGAAGCCTCGCATGAATGGTTGTCCTTACGGCGCCCCGGAGCTCGATCGTGTCGTCCGCGAGCGAGTAGGTCATGTTCTCGCCCTCGAACTCGACCCCGTCCACCACCGCCCAAACCCTGCCGGGGCAGACGATGCGGTCATCGGCGTGGAAGTAGATGAGCTTGTCGGTCCGAAATCTTGCCTCCTGGTAGACCACGTGCACCGCACCGTCGAGAACCGCCCGTTGCAACTGCCCGTTCGGCAGAAAAACGTTCCCTTCCCGGCCCCTGGCCTCCAGCGTACCGCCGTTGTCCCGGTAGAAGACCAGTCGGGGACGGCGGACGGCGGCCCGTTCCTCGGCCTTGAAGTAGATGGCCTCGGTCCCCTTGATCTCCCACGCCTTGCGCCCGCCCCGGATCATGCTGCGGTGAAAATTCTTCACCCGCAAGGGCACCCCGGGGGTGAACTCCAGCAACTCCCGGGGGTCCTGGAGCGCTTGCTCCCGCATGTGCCGCGCCACCTCGACAGCGACGAAGATCGCCCCGGCGGCCATGACGAGCAAGAGCAGTAACCGTTTGGACCGCATGGAGACAGGCCACTCGTGGCACGCAACAGGCCACTATTTCCGAGATAACAATTCCGCTTTTGAGTGTAAAGGTGAAGGCACGGAAATTGCTAGAGCCAACCGTAGACCCTCACCCCGACCCTCTCCCAGAGGGAGAGGGCCAATTCTTCCCCTCTCCCTCTGGGAGAGGGTGGCCGAAGGCCGGGTGAGGGCCTAACGATCGTACCCCTTCAACAGCGGATCCCATTTGCCGGTCAACCGCAGCAGCAGCTCCGCCACCTCGCGCACCGCGCCGTGGCCGCCCGTACGGGTCGTGACGTAGTCCACGCGCCCCTTCAGATCGTCCCACGCGTTGGGCACCGCCACGGCGAAGGCGACCCTTCGCAGCACCGGCAGGTCCTGCATGTCGTCGCCGACGTAGGCGATCTCGCCGTCGGCAAGCCCGGTGTCGGCCTTGACCCGTTCATAGCCGCGCAGCTTGTCGGCCACGTTCTGGTAGACCAGCCCGATGGACAGGCGCTCCGCGCGCACCGCCACCGCCCGGGACGCCCGGCCGGTCAGCAGCCCTACGCGGATGCCCGCATCCTGGAGCAGCTTGATGCCGTGGCCGTCCTGGACGTCGAAGCGCGTGACCTCCTCGCCCCGTTCGTCGATGACGATGCCGCCGTCGGTCAGCACCCCGTCGACGTCCAGCAGCAGCAGCTTGACGGACCCGGCCTTCCGGCGCAGCTCTTCGGTCCGCGGATCAGACGATGCCGGCTTTGAGCAGGTCATGGAGGTGGATGATCCCCTGGGGCCGCTCGGAGTCCCCGGCCTTGATGAAGAGGGAGGTGATCGAGAACTTTTCCATCAGCGCCACGGCTTCGGCGGCCAGCGAATCGGCGCCGATGGTCTTGGGATCACGCGTCATGATGTCGGAAGCCCTGCGCTCCAGGATGTCCGCCTTGCCGTCGCTGCGGGCAAGACAGCGCCGCAGGTCCCCGTCGGTGATGATGCCGACCAGCACCGATTCTCCGTCGACCACCCCGGTCACGCCCAGCCGCTTGGAGGTGATCTCCAGCAGGATGTCCTTGAGCGGGGTGTCCTCGGAAACCAGGGGTATCTCCTTGTCGCGATGCATCAGGTCCCGGGTGCGGAGCAGCAGCCTTCGGCCCAGCGCGCCCCCGGGATGGCGGAGCAGGAAGTCCTCGGTCTTGAACCCCCGGCGTTCCAGCAGCACCACGGCGATGGCGTCGCCCATTGCCAGGGCGGTAGTGCTGCTCGCGGTGGGCGAAAGGCCCAGGGGACAGGCTTCCTTGGGCACGCCGACATCGATGATCACGTCGGCCGAAAGCGCCAGGGACGATCGCCCGTTGCCGGTCATGGCAATCAGCTTGAGGCCCCAGCGCTTGATGAGCGGCAGCATCTTCAGGACCTCTTCGGACTCGCCGCTGTTGGAAACGGCCAGCACCACGTCTTCGCGCATGATCATGCCCAGGTCACCGTGGCTCGCCTCCGCGGCGTGGAGGAAGAACGAGGGGGTGCCGGTGCTGGCGAGGGTGGCGGCGATCTTGTGACAGACGAGCCCCGACTTTCCCACCCCCGTGACGATGACCTTGCCGGTGCAGTCATGCAGGATGTCCACGGCGCGGACGAAGGCGTCCCCGACCCGGTCCCGGGCCGCGGCAAGACCGGCTATCTCGATGTCCAGCACCTCGCGAGCCTTGCGTATGGCGTCCGTGCCGCCGCCCATGTCACTCCCCCTCGCGCCCCTTGACCCGGTCGTCGATATCCTTGACCGTCCGCAGCAGACCGTCGAGGGCATCGAGCGGAAAGGAGGTGGGGCCGTCGCTCAGGGCCCGGTCCGGGTCCTCGTGCACCTCCATGAACAGGCCGTCCACCCCCACGGCGGCGCCCGCCCGCGCAAGCGGCGCGATGAACTGCCGGTCGCCGCCCGAGGCCTCGCCAAGGCCGCCGGGAAGCTGCAGGCTGTGGGTGGCGTCGAAGACCACGGGGAACCCGGTCTCCCGCATGATCACCAGCGAGCGCATGTCCGACACCAGGTTGTTGTAACCGAAGGAGACCCCGCGCTCGGTGAGCAGCACGTTGGTGTTGCCCGCCGCCACCACCTTGGCCGTCACGTTCCGGACGTCCCAGGGCGCCAGGAACTGGCCCTTCTTCACGTTCACCACCTTGGCGGCACGGGCCACCGCGGTCACGAAGTCGGTCTGCCGGCAAAGAAAAGCCGGAATCTGCGCCACGTCCACGACTTCGCAGGCCGGCGCGATCTGGTCCGGTTCGTGCACGTCGGTGAGCACCGGCACCCCGATCTCCCGCTTGACCTCCTCGAGAATGCGCAGTCCTTCGTCGAGACCCGGGCCGCGAAACGACTCCAGGGAGGTGCGGTTGGCCTTGTCGTAGGACGACTTGTAGACGAAAGGGATATCCAGGCGGCGGGTCAACTCGTGGAGGTACGCGGCGTGCCGCAGCGCGGACTCCCGGCTCTCGATGACGCAGGAGCCGGCGATCAGGGCGAGCGGCCGCCCTCCCCCGACCCGGATCCCGCCGATAGGAACCTCGCTGGCTGTCATGGTCTCGTCGAGTCCGCCACGATGCGCATGCGCGGGACTTCCCTGACCGACGAATTCTGCTGCAAGGCGGCGCGGATGAACCCCCGGAACAACGGGTGACAGTCCGTCGGACGGGATTTGAACTCCGGGTGAAACTGGCAGCCGACGAACCACGGGTGGTCCTTCAGCTCGATGATCTCCACGAGGTTGCCGTCGGGGGACAGGCCGCTGATCCTCAATCCCTTGTCCTGCATCAACTCACGGTACCGGTTGTTGAACTCGTACCGGTGCCGGTGCCGCTCCGAGATGCGCTTCTTGCGGTACATCCTGGCCGACACCGAATCGGTGGCCAGGACGCACGGATAGGCGCCCAGGCGCATGGTCCCGCCCATCCGGTCCAGGCCCTTCTGCTCGTCCATCAGGTGGATCACCGGATGCTGGGTCTTCGGGTCGAACTCCACCGAGTTGGCGCCCTTCAGGGAGCAGACGTTGCGGGCGAATTCGGCCACCGCGATCTGCATCCCCAGGCAGATGCCGAAGAACGGCACCTTGTTCTCGCGCGCGTAGCGCACCGCGCGTACCTTGCCCTCGGTGCCGCGGTCTCCGAAACCGCCGGGTATCAGGATGCCCTGGACGCCGCCCAGCCGGTCCTCGACGTCGTGCTTCTCCATCTTCTCCGCCTCCATGCAGTCGAGCTCGACGTGCACGCCGTTGGCGATGCCGCCGTGGACCAGGGCCTCCAGCAGGCTCTTGTACGACTCCTTGAGCTCCATGTACTTCCCCACCACCGCGATGCGCACCGATTCCGGGGCGTTCTTGAGGATGTGCACCGTCTTCTGCCACTTGCGCAGGTTGGGGGCGCCGGTCCACATCTGCAGCCGCTCCACGATCCGGTCGTCCAGCCCTTCCTGGTGGAACACCAGGGGGACCTCGTAGATCCACTCCACGTCCTTGGCCGTGATCACCGAGTTCTCGTCGACGTTGCAGAAGCTGGCGATCTTCGACTTGAGGGACCGGTTCAGCAGACGGTCGGTCCGGCACAGCAGGAAATCGGGCTGGATCCCCAGGCCGGTGAGCTCCTTGACGCTGTGCTGGGTGGGCTTGGTCTTGAGCTCGCCGCCCGGAGCGATGTACGGCACGTAGGTCAGGTGAACGTAAATGACGTTCTCCCTGCCGTAGTCCCGCCCGAACTGCCGTATGGCCTCCAGGAACGGAAGTCCCTCGATGTCGCCGACGGTGCCGCCCACCTCGCAGATGGCGATGTCGTAGTCCTCGGCCGCGGCCGTGATCCGGTGCTTGATCTCGTCGGTGATGTGGGGGATCACCTGGACGGTCCCGCCCAGGTAATCGCCGCGGCGCTCCTTGGTGATGACGGTGTCGTACACCTGGCCGGTGGTGAAGTTGTTGGCGCGCCCGGTGGTGGAAGAAACGTAGCGCTCGTAATGGCCCAGATCCAGGTCCGTCTCCGCGCCGTCATCGGTGACGAACACCTCGCCGTGCTGATACGGGTTCATGGTGCCCGGGTCGACGTTGATGTAGGGGTCCATCTTCAGCAGGGTCACCCTGAGGCCGCGGCACTCCAGCAGGGCGCCGATGGAGGCCGCCGCGAGCCCCTTGCCGAGGGACGACATGACCCCGCCGGTGACGAAAATGAACTTCTGTCGCAAGTTAGGCATGGCACTCCTCGTGAACCCGGCTCCAGTACGCCTCCGCCCGCTCCAGGTCATCCGGCGTGTCCACTTCCACGCCCGTCTCCACCACGTCCGCGACCCGGATCCGGTAACCGTAGTAGAGCGCCCGCAACTGCTCCAGTCCCTCGGCAAGCTCCAGCGCCACGGCGGGCATGGCGGCGATGCGCAACAGGAAATCCCGGCGGTAGACGTAGATGCCCAGGTGACGATGGCCCCACTGCGCCGGAACCGCCGCGGGCTCCCGGTGAAAGGGGATGGGGGCGCGGGAGAAATAGCAGGCGAACCCCTCCTGGTCGGTCACCACCTTGACAACGTTGCGGTTGAGGAACTCCCCCTCCGATGTAATGGGCGTGCGCGCCGTGGCCATGGGGACGGCCGGGTCCCGCACCAGGCAATCGACGCTCCTGCGGATGGTCTCCGCCTGGATGAACGGAAGGTCTCCCTGAACGTTGACGATCCACTCGGCCTCGAGCCCCCCGGCGACCTCGGCCAGGCGGTCCGTGCCGCTCAGGTGGTCCTTCGAGGTCATCACCGCTTCTCCGCCGAAGGCCCGTACCGCGTCCAGGATGCGCGAGTCGTCGGTGGCCACCACCGTCCGGCGCACCAGATCCGTTGTCGCGGTGCTCTCGTAGACGTGCTGGATCATGGGCTTCTTACCGATCCTGGCCAACGGCTTCCCGGGGAACCGCGTCGATCCATAACGGGCCGGTATGATAGCCACCACGGACATGAGATATGTACGATATCGCGTAGGGAGGGGACTTCCGGCGTAACCGGTCCCGTCCCACCGGAAGTCCGCAATCATCATATCCCCCGCGCCTTGAAGCTGTCAAATCGCAGGGGTGTTTCCGGACCCTCCCGTGCACCGAAATGACGCGGAAACCGGAGCCGCGACGGGCCCGCGGCCAAGGCTCGGCTTCTTGCTTTCGACGGGGTTTTTCTATAAGGTCGACGCAAATTTCAACCTGCCGGGTCGCGGCGGGAAACGGCCGGCGTGGGCGGTCGCGGAGCGCCTCGCCGGACGGCGCTCGCTGCAAAGGAGGAGTGGAGATGGAGCTGCCGAAATGTCAGAAATGCGACAATGGCAAGTTGATCCCGCTTTCCGACTACGGTCAGGACGGTGCTTCCGTGATGTACAAGGCCTGGGTCTGCACCAACCCTGACTGCGGATTCTCTCTCAGGATAGACAAGGGCGAGGTCAGCTTCGGGCGCAAGATCGACCTGAAGCGCTAGGCCCTCACCCGGCCTCCGGCCACCCACTCCCAGAGGGAGAGGGGTTGTATCACCGGGAGAAACCTCCGCGAGTCAGCCCTTGTCCCGGCTCGCGAAGAAGTTCGCCAGTCGTGTAACCCCGTATTGTGCCGCCGCCTCGGTGGACCACTCGGCCGTGTCCCTGAAAAACGCCTTGGTCGCCTGCAGCCCCTTGAGGTCGCGGCCCGCCAGCGTTTCCATCCAGCGGTTCTTTTCGTCTTCCAGTTGATCCGCCGGCACCACCCGGTTCACGAGACCTTGCCGCTCCGCTTCCCGCGCGCTGATCTCGCCCCCGGTCATGACCAATTCCAGGGCCTTCTTCCGGTGGATCCAACGGCTCAGGTAGGACATGACGATGGTGGGCGGGAACCCGGCGTTGATCTCCGGGAACGCGAACCTGGCGTCCTCGGCGGCGAGCGTCACGTCGCTCTGGACCGCCAGTCCGCAGCCGAAGCCGAAGGCCTTGCCCCGGACCACGGCCACGCTGATCCCCGGAAACGACTGCAGCAGCTTGTTGACGCGGACGATGCGGCCGAGGGCCTCGGCGAACTGGGCGGCGTTCTCCGGCCTCGGCACGTCCGGCTCGCGCCCGGAGCAGAAATGCTCGCCCCTGCCCTCCAGGACCAGCACGCGGAGGGCCTTGTCGGCCGATGCCTCCGACAGACTCTCGATCAGCGCCATCATCAGCTCGAGGTCCACCGCGTTCCCCTTGTCGGGGCGGTTCAGGGTCAGGGCGGCGACATCGCCGGTCTTTTCGAGCAGGACCTTGTCGGACATGGAGTCTCCCTTCGCGCGCTTTTTCCTTCGCCCCTCAATCCCAACCACTCTCCCGCCGGAGGGGGTGGCCTCGTTCCGTCCCAAATCCAACCCCTCTCCCTTTGGGAGAGGGTGGCCGAAGGCCGGGTGAGGGCTGCGCGGCACTCTGCTCCTTCCGGCTACCCTCACCCCGACCCTCTCCCGGAGGGAGAGGGGGGAGAGGAAATGGCCTCCTGAATGAGCGACCACAGGTACTGGGGTGTCAGCGGCAGCCTGCGGATGGCGATGCCCAGGGGCTTGAGCGCGTCCTCCACGGCGTTCGCCAGCACCGCCGGCGGCCCCACGGTGCCGGTCTCGCCGGCGCCCTTGAAGCCGCCGGGCGTGAACGGGTTGGGGGTCTCGATGTGCTCCAGCACCATGTCGGGCATTTCCATGGCCGTGGGCAGGAAGTAGTCCTTGAAGCTGGCCGCCAGCGGCTGGCCTTCCTCGCTGTAGGGCAGTTCTTCGTACAGGGCGCCGCCGAAACCGTGGGCCAGGGCGCCCACGTGCTGGCCCCTGACGATGAGCGGGTTGAGCATGTTGCCGCAGTCGTGGACGGAGACGAACTTCAGGATTCTCAAGAGTCCGGTGTCCGCCTCCACCTCCACCGCCGCCGCCTCGGCGTCGTAGGGGAAGCTGCTGAACATGGCCACGCGGCCGCGCTCGTCGGCCTCGAACTCGATGTTGGGATCGCGGAAGTGGTACAGCGTCTCCAGTCCCGGGTCCATGCCCTCGGGCAACTGGAACGGGTAGAAGTACGCGACCCGCGCGATCTCCGAGAGGGAAACCGCCTCGGACGCGCGCCCTTCCACCGACACCCGGCCGTCGGCGAACACGAGCCCGCCGGGGGGGTGCCGCAGCATCACCGAAGCGATCTGGGTGATCTTGTCCCGTAGCGCCCGTGCCGCCAGGGTCACGGCGGTGGTGCCCACCACCGAGAAACGGCTGGAGTAGGAGCCGGAGCCGTAGGGGCAGGCCAGGCTGTCTCCCTCCACCACCATGACGTCGTCGAACGACACCTGCAGCTCGTCGCCCACGAGCTGGGAGATGGAGGTGGCGTGGCCCTGGCCCTCGTCGCTGCCGCCCGGGAAGACGTATACCTTGCCGTTGGGGTCCATGCGCATGCGCACGCTGTAGTAGCCGGCGTTGTAGGAGCCCATGCGCGTGGAGCTGGACGGCTCGATGACCAGGCAGGTGCCGATGCCCAGGTAGCGGCCCTCGGCCGCCGCCTCTTTCTGGGCCTTGCGCCAATGGTCGAGGTCCAGCAGCTCCAGCGCCTTGTCGAGCGCCTCCCCGTACCGGCCGCTGTCGTAGCGGGGGCCGGTGACCGAGCGGTAGGGGAAGGCGTCCGGCGGGATGAAGTTGCGCCGGCGCACCTCCACCGGGTCGAGGTCGAGGTTCGCGGCGATGCGGTCCACCATGCGCTCGATGACGAAGCACGCTTCGGATTTGCCGAAGCCCCGGTGCGCGCCGTAGGGGGTCTTGTTGGTCACCACCCCCTGGACTTGGCCCTCGTAGTTGGCGATCCGGTAGGCGCCGGGCACGAACATGCCGGTGGTGACGA
>JAPPHF010000163.1 GCA_028821115.1 Deltaproteobacteria bacterium
CGTAGTCCTGGTTCAGGTTCTCCAGCACCGAGGAGCGGGTGAAGCGGCTGAGCTGCGCCGCGTTGAAGAGCCCCAGCACCATCACCGGCATCACCATCTGGCGCACCTGGACGAAAAGGCTTTCCAGGTCCGTCACCCGGTGGGTGGTGTCATAGATGGAAGGGAACCAGTCGAGCCATACGCTGAAGACCACGATGAGGACGGTCCCGGTGAAGAAGGTCGGTACCGAGAAGCCCACCATGGTGACGAAGGTGCCCGCCTGGTCGAACACTGAATACTGCCGGCAGGCGGAGTACACGCCCACCGGCACCGCGATGAGAATCGCCACGATGTAGGAGATGCCGACGACCGTCAGGGTCTGCGGCAGGCGCGACGCGATCAAGTCCACCACCGGCGCGCGCGTGGCCCAGGAGCGCACCCGCAGGCGGTTTGCGGAGTCGCCGATCTCGATGCCCCACATCCGCTCCAGCAGGTTGAGGGGCTCGTTCACCAGGAACTGGTCGAGCCACTTGAGGTAGCGGATGTGGAACGGCTGCCCGAGACCCAGGCTCTCCCGGATGGCTTGCCGGGTCTCGGGCGGGATGGTCAGCGGAAGCTGGGCCGTGGGGTCACTGGGGGCGAGGTCCAGCAGCGCGAAAACGATGAAGCTGATGACCAGGAGCGTCGGGACCGCGAAGAGCAGGCGTCTGGCCACGTAACGTGACATGGGCGCAACTCATGCCAAGGGCAAGTCTGGTGTGCTGTCCGGTCGTCCGCTCTCGCGTCGACGAACCTAGTGTCCTGTCTCACAAATAGCGTTCACGCTACTTCCGCCGGTGCCACTCCTGGATGTTCCACTGCAATGCGTCCCAGGCGTTGATCCGGACCCCGCCGAGAGAGAGAGCGCGCGCGCCCACCTCGCCGCGGTGGATCAGCGGGATCAACGCGCCATAGTCCATCAGCATGTCGTTCAGGCGCCTGGCGATGGCCGCGCGTTTCTCGATGCCGGCGGTCTTGGCCAACTCCGCCGCGAGCTTCTCGTACTCCGCATCGCAGTAGCGCGGCATGTTGTTGCCGATCCACTGGTTGTCGGGCCCCGGGATCTCCTTGCACAGCCATCCCTGCATGTAGGCCTGGGGATCGGTGCCGTTGAACTGGTTGGCGTACATCTGGATGTCCGCGTAGAACTTCTGGTAGGTGTCCGGGCTCGCCGGGTCGCTGCCGAAGAACACCGACGCGCTGATGTTCTTGAGCTCGGTCTCGACGCCGATCTGACGCCACATCTGCTTGATCAGCGCCTGGGTGCCCTGGCGCACGGAATTGGTGGAGGTCTGGTAGAGGATCGAGAGGCGCACCCCGTCCTTGGCGCGGACGCCGTCGGCTCCGCGCACCCAGCCGGCTTCGTCCAGCAGCTTGTTGGCGGCGGCGACGTCCTGGGTCTTGCACCAGTCGTTGGCCGTGGAGGCGTAGACCGGCGGCGCCGGCAGGACGTTGCAGGTCACCCGGCCGGCCTGACCGTAGCCGGCCTCCACCAGGATGTTGCGGTCGATGGCCAGGGACAACGCGCGCCGCACCGCCGGATCCGAGAGGAAGGGGTGGGGGTTCTTGCCGTCCTGGTAGGTGGAACGCTTGTCGCCCAGGGCGGGATCGGGATTGGTGAGCTGCACGATCAGCCGCTCCACCAGGGTGCCGAAGGCCGACACCACCTTGCCCTTGCCCGCCTTTTCCATGGCGGCGAGGATCTCGGGCTCCACCTGGAGGTTCCAGGCGTAGTCGAACTCGCCGGTCTCCAGCACCGCCCGGGCCGCCGACACGGCGTCGCCGCCGCCCTTCACCAGCACCGAGGCGAAGGCCGGCTGGTTGGGGTTGCGGTAGCGCTCGTTCATCTCGTAGCGCACCACGTCGTTGGGCCGGAACTCCTTCACCTTGAAGGCGCCGGTGCCGATGGGGCCGAAGTTCTGCTCGGTACATTCGGGCGCCTTGGCTCCCAGGCAGCCCTCGAACTGCTTCTTCTGGATCACCGGGCAGGTGGAGCCCACGAACGGCCCGTAGGGGAAAGGCATCGCGACCTCGAAGGAGATCCGCACGGTGTGGTCGTCCACCGCCTCCACCGCGGCCACGTTCTCGAACCGGGGCGCGGCGTTGCAGCCGCCGTCCGGGTGCATGCAGTAGGCCGCCGTGAAGGCGACGTCGGCGGCGGTGAACGGCGTCCCGTCGGACCAGGTCACGCCCTTGCGGAGCTTCCAGGTGACGGACTTGAGGTCGGCGGCCACCCCGCCGTTCTCGACGGTGGGTATCTCCGCCGCCAGCGCCGGCACCATGTTGGCGTCGTCGTCGTAGCGCGCCAGCGGCTCGATGACGAACGCGGCGGCGTGGATGTCCTTGGTTCCGCCGGAGAGGAACGGGTTCAGGACCGACGGCGCCTGCCAGTAGAGCATCCTGAGCTCGCCGTCGGCGCCGCGTTGCGCGGCCCCGGCCGCGGTAACGAACACCGTCAGGACGGCTGCCGCAAGCATCAGTCTGAGCAGTTTCGACATCACACGTACCTCCTCGGATCAAAGCACGAATGTGATTATAGGGAATCATAATGGGTATGGGTAGAGACAAATCCGACACGACGACCGTCAGGCGACACATTCCCTGCCCGCGAGCCGGGGTTGGCGGCACACCTGCATACCGGCAACCCGTCTGAACGACATGGTGCATGGGGACACCGGCGGGGCATTCTCCAGCTTGCCGGCTCATACCATCCGGGCTACTATCTACGGTATCGAAGCGCCATTGAACGAGAGGAAGAAGCCATGTCCCAACAACGAATCATCGACGCCGACGGGCACGTGATGGAGCTCGACGACGAGCTGCGCGACTACATCGGCGGCCCGTACGCCGAGCTGGAATGGCACCGGTCCTACGGTTTCTGGCCGGGCCTCACCATGGACGGCTACCTGCGCTCGTTGAGGCAGCCGGGCGGCTGGGTGGGCGCCGGCACCGGACCCAACGCGCGGCATTGGCTCGACTTCCTCGACAAGAACGGCATCGAGCTGACCGTGCTGTACCCGACCCAGGGCTTGACCCACGCCGCCATCCGCGACCACGAGTGGGCCATCACCATGGCGCGGGCCTACAACGACTGGCTGCACGACCGCTTCATGCGGGTAAGCCCGCGCCTGGTGGGCGTGGCGTTGCTGCCCATCCAGGACATCGACGAGGCGGTCAAGGAACTCCGCCGCAGCGTCGAGGAGCTGGGGATGGTGGGCGCGGTCCTGCCCTCGGCCACGCCGGGCGGGAAGCTCTTCAGCGGACCCGACTTCCACCCCTTGTGGGAGGAGGCGCAACGGCTCGACGTACCGGTGTCGCCCCACGGCGGCATGAGCTTTCCCGACCTGGGCATCGACGACACCCGGAACTTCATGGTGGCGCACACCCTGGAGCACCCCTTTGCGCAGTTCCGGCAACTCGTGGCGATGATCTGCGAAGGCGTATTCGAGATGTTCCCCAAGCTGCGCTTCGGCGTGCTGGAATGCGGCGCGGGCTGGGTCCCCTACATGATGGACCGGCTGGACGAGGAGTACGAGCGCAAGGGGCACTATTCGCCCAACTGCAAGCGCAAGCCCAGCGAATACTTCCGGGAAGGCAACATCTACTTCGCCGCCGAGGTGGAGGAGACGCTGCTGCCCGAGACCGCCCGGTTGGTACCGGAGCACACCCTCCTGTGGGCCTCCGACTACCCCCATGAGAGGGATCAGCGAGACTTCAGCGAGGACATCCCGCACCTGCTGGGCCGCGACGACATGAGCGACGAGCTGAAGCAAAAGATCCTGTTCGAGAACCCGCTCAAGTTCTACCCGCGTCTGCGGGCGCGGCTGGATGCCACGGCGGTGGCGTCGAGGGAAGCCGCCGGAGCCCACGCCTGAGGGATCCGGCGGGCGGAAGAATGTCGGCAGGGTAGAGGGTCGCCCGGCTAGCTGAACAGCACCTTGGCCATCTCCGACCGGAAGCGGTCGGCCAGCTCGCCGCGCCCCAGGACCTCGAAGATCTGCACCATGGCCTTGCGCGCGCCGTCGTCCTCGAAGGCGCGGTCCTGTTTCAGCACCGCCAGGAACTCCTCGAGAGCGGCCTCGTAGCGCTCTTCCGCGGCCAGCGCCTGAGCCAGACGGAAACGCAGGTCGATGCGGTCCGGGGCCGAATCCAGCTCCCGCCGCAGGGACTCCACGTCCGCGCCGTCACCCGCGCTCAGCCTGTGGCGGGCGACCAGCCGGTCGGCTTCGTTGCGTTCCGGACCTCCCGGGGGGACCCTCTCCAGCAGCACGAGGGCGCGCTCCGCATCGGTCTCCAATAGCCCGCGCCCCAGTCCCAAAAGCGCACCCGCGTGGTGCGGCGACTCCTCCAAGACCTGCTCGAAGATCTCCAATGCCTTTTCGGCTTCGCCTCCGGCCCACAACCGGCCGGCCTCCAGCGCAAGCTCATCCCCGGGGGAGGGCACGACCTGGGCCAGCACCTCACGTACCGCGGGCTCGGGAAGCGCGCCGGTGAACTCCGTTGCCAGGGCGCCGTCCTTGAACACCTTGACGGCCGGGATTCCCTGTATGCCGAAGCCCGCCGCCAGCTCTTGGTTCTCGTCGACGTTCACCTTGGCGAGCAGCACCTTGCCCTGGTACTCCTCCACGACCCGCTCCAGCACCGGCCCCAGGACGCGGCACGGTCCGCACCACGGCGCCCAGAAGTCCACCGCCACCGGCGTCTCCCGCGAGCGCTCCAGCACTCGCGCCTCGAACTCCGTCTGGTCGACGTCGAAGACCAGCGTTTCCATTCCTTCCTGAGAACCCTGCATAGCGCCTTCCCGTACGCGGTATCGATCCTGCCCTTGGGCCGATTATCGTCAGCTACTTCCTGCTCGTGTCGAAATCCGCTCCGTTGAGCGTCACCCGTGTTTCCACCGGAGTCGGATTCCTGACCGTCTGCATGATGTAGCAGCCTTGCTCCGAGTTGCGGATCACCGCGGCCACCCGCTCTGGAGGCTCGTCGGACTCCACATCGAGCTTCGTCTCGACGCCGACGCCCTCGGCCTGCACCGTCTCCCGCAGCACCGAGCCCTCGTTCCTGAAGCGCGCGGTGACGTGCACGCGCGCCTTGTCGATCTTCACCTTCATCATTTCCCCGTACCGGGAAAGCTGTGTGAGCAGTCAGAATCCGATGGAAAGCGCGAAATACGCCATCGGCGGGGGCGCCGTGTTGTCGCCGCCGATGCGCCCGCCCTCGTCGCACATCACCGTGAAGCCGCGCGCCTCGCCGCGCTTCTGCTGCCGCTCCAGCATCTCGGCGTCGGCCTCCATCACGACTTCGCGTTTGACGATCATGTCGTCCGCCATATATCAACCTCCAAGATGACTATGGGCCAAAAGAGTAGCCCATAGCCTCGATACCGTCAATTTGCGTCGAACCCCATGGCCAAGCGACACCCAGCGCTGATACCCCTGTCCCACGACCACCACCACGGACTGGCGTTGGCCCTGCGCTGCCGCAAGCACGCGCTCGGACAGCTCAACCCGGGTGACCCCGCTGCCATAGAGGCGTGCGCGGCCGAGGCGGGCCGTTTCTTCAACGAGAACCTGAAACCCCATTTCGAGGCCGAGGAGACGGTCCTTTTTCCGTTGATGGCCGCTCATGAAGAATCCCGGGAGTTGGTGGCCCGGCTCCAAGACGAGCACGGGAAGTTCCGCGAGATGGTTGCCCGGTCCGGCGATGCGGCAGGCCTGCGCAAGTTTCTGTTCGACTTCGGCGACCTGCTCGAGCAGCACATCCGCAGCGAAGAGCGCCAACTCTTTGCCGTCTTCGAGATGCGCGTGCCAGAGGCCGACGCAGAGCGCGCCGGCGAAGCGATCAAACGGCTGCTCGACTCAGGCAAGGCCGCCACCGGAACCGCCACGCCATGAACACCAAGACGGCCATCATCTCCATCGAAGACCTGACGGAGACAGCGGTACCGGAGTTGACCGAAGCCTTCGAGAACACTCCCGGCGTAACCGAGGTGGATTTTTCCGTGGAGCGGCAGGTCGCCGTCATCGAGTTCGATCCCGAAGTAACCCACATCGACGCGCTGATGCGGGTGGTGCTGGGCAAGGGGTACAAGATCCTTTGAAGCGTCTTTGATCCACGAAGCAGCAGGTTGCGGACTCGACCGTGCCAGGGAAGGACTCCCGCACACTCGAACGACTCTATGACTGGACGCTCCGTAGCGCCGGGACGCGGCATGCCGTGTGGGCGTTGGCGGTGGTGTGCTTTCTGCAGAGTCTGGTCCTGCCGGTGCCGCCGGACCTGCTTCTCATCCCCATGGTGCTGGCGCGACGCGCCAAGGCCTGGGGCTTCGCCACAATCTCCACCCTGTCATCGACGGCCGGAGGTCTGGCCGGGTACGCCATCGGCTACTTCTTCTACGAAACGGTCGGCGAACCCCTACTCGGCCTCTGGGGATATCAGGGAAAACTCGATGTATTCGAGGCGTACCGGCGCCAGTGGGGCGCGTGGTTCGTCGTTGCCGGCGCACTCACCCCGCTGCCCTACAAGCTGGTTGCCGTCGCATGCGGTGTTGCCCGGCTCGATGTCGGCGTCTTCATCCTGGCGTCCTTGCTCTCCCGGGGATTTCGTTTCTACGTCGAAGCCACGCTACTCTGGTACTTCGGCCCCGCGGCTCGCGCGCTCATCGAACGCCACCTGAGCGCCGCCACGGTGATCGGCCTGATCCTCGTTGTCGGCGTTTTCATGCTGCTTCGCTTGATCGGTTAAGCAACGAAGCCACGACCGTCGTCAATTCAGGAACCAAGGCAGAACCCGAAACCCCTTGAAATCGAAGGTCTCCTCTCCGCCGTGGACCAGGACGCCTCCCTGGTTTGGATTGGAGGGAATCGACGTCCACCAAGCCAGGGTATCGACGGCGTCGCCAGCAACCGTCTGGCCCGATTTGACTTCTACAGGGACAACACGGCCGCCCGCGTCGATCAGGATGTCGATCTCGTGCCCGGTGGCATCCCGCCAGAAGTAGAGGGGCGGATCGCGGCGTATGGCGGCAAAGCTCTTGACCAGCTCCGAGACCACGAAGGATTCGAATACGGCACCGCGTAGCGGATGGCGCTCCAGCGTCGCGGCGTCGCGGATGTCGAGCAGATAGCAGACCAGCCCCGTGTCGAGAAAGTGCAGCCGTGGACGCCTGCGCAAGCGCTTGCGGTAGTTCGCGTGATGGGGCGGGAGCGTAGTGGCCAGATATCCGATCTCCAGCGCCGCGAGCCAACGCTTGGCGGTCTGTTGCGTGATGCCGACATCGCTGGCCAGCGATGCGAGGTTGAGCTCCGTTGCCGTATGCGCGGCGGCCAGCCGCACGAAACGCTCGAAGCCCCTTGCATCCGAGATCTGCATGACCTCGCGGACATCCCGTTCAACGTAGGCACGAAAATAGTCGGCCAGCCACTCGCTCGCAGGAATGCCACGGTCGTGAATTCGCGGATAGAAGCCGTCGACGAGCGTGGCCCAGAGGGTCCTGTCCAGCGGGGGGACGCCGGTTGCGGCCGGCGGGCCGTCGATGCGATCTAGGTTCAGCGGATCGAGGGGTTCCCTCTCCGACAACTCCGCGAGCGACAGCGGGTACAAACGGAGAAACGCGGTGCGCCCCGCCAGGGTCTGGGACACGGCTTCCATCAACAGCAGGTTCTGGGAACCGGTCAGGATGAAGCGACCAGGCTGGGGATCGGCGTCCACCAGCCCCTGAATGTACGAGAGCAACTCGGGCGCGCGTTGGACCTCGTCCAGGATCAGCCTGTCGCCTTGGGCCAGAAGGCTGCGCGGGTCTTCGATGGCTCTGGCCCGGACATCCGGCGCCTCAAGCGACAGGTAACGATGATCGCCGAACAACGCCTGAACCAGCGTCGTCTTCCCGGATTGCCGCGGCCCCGTGAGCGTCACCACCGGATAGGACGCAGCGGCAGCCCGGAGCGCTTCAGTCAAATGGCGGCGTAACATGCTACCTATTTTGCCAAGACTCCCAAAGTGTGTCAATTCAATGATTTGATCATTAAACGGACACAACCTACTGCTGTGGGACAAAACGGCCGCAATTTGCGGTTGAAAACTGAAAAAAGGCTGCATTTTTTCAGTCAGCAACCACAGATTGCGGGTTGTTGGGATTGGGTAGAGCCCGGGTCGCCCCGTCACCGATGGTGTTGGGCCGGGGGACAATCGGTCACGTGGAAGGGGTCGGCTCGGGGGGCTAGTCCCCGGCCACGGTCATGCGCGAGATCTTGACCGTGGGGGAGGCCACCGGGCTTTGCGGGCGGAGGTCGTTGCCGACCATCTCGATCTGGGTCAGCATGTCGTTGAGGTTTCCGGCGATGGTGAGCTCGGAGACGGGATAGGCCAGTTCGCCCTTCTCGATCCAGACGCCGGCCGCGCCCCTGGAATAGTCGCCGGTGACGAGGTTGACGCCGAAGCCCATCAGCTCGGTGACGTAGAAGCCGTCCTCCACCGAGCCGATGATGTCCCCGAGGCCGTGCTCGCCGGGGGTGAGGTAGAGGTTCATCGGCGCCACCCCCGAGGCCTGGCCCGCGCCGCGGGTGGCGTTGCCGGTGGATTTGCCGCCGAGCTTGCGGGCGCTGTAGGCGTCCAGCAGATAGCTCTGCAGGACGCCGGACTCCACCACGTCCTTGCGCCGCACGTCGACGCCCTCACCGTCGAACGGACGGGACCCCAGGGCCCGGGGAATCGTGCCGTCATCGGCGATGCGCACGAGATCCGAACCCACGCGCTGCCCGAGCCGGTCGCACAGGAAAGACGCGCGCTGATAGAGAGCGTACCCTGAAACCGCCTGGGCCACGTGCCGCACCAGGGTGCCGGCGACGGCGGCGTCGAACACCACCGGCACCTCGCGGGTGCGCACCTTGCGCGCGCCCAGCCGCCGGATTACCCGCCGCCCGGCTTCGCGGCCTACGGCTTCGGGAGCGTCCAGCCCGTCATGGTGTCGCGCCGCCGAGTACCAGTGGTCCCGCTCCATGGAGCCGTTGGAGGTCGCCACCGGGGCCACGGAGACACGAAAGCCGGAGGTCGCGTACTCTCCGGCAAAACCCTCCGAGTTGGCGTGGATGATGCGGTTGAAGGAAGTGCCGAACTCCGCGCCCTCGGAGTTGGTGATCCGCGAGTCGTGCTGGAGCGCGTGCTCCTCGGCCTCGCGGGCGGCGTCGAGGCAGCGCTCCACCGGCATCTCCCGCGCCTCCCGGTCCAGCAGATCCAGGTCCGGCACCTCCGTGGCCAGCTCGCCGGGCTCCGGCAAGCCGCCGAACTCGTCCTTGGCGGTGGCCCGGGCCATGGCGCAGGTCTCTTCCAGCAACCGGTCCAGGGACGCCCGCGACAGGTCGGAGGTCGAGGTGGCGGCGGAGCTCTTTCCGAAGAAGAGCCGCAGCCCGAGCCGGGTCTCGTGGGCCTGGCTCACGGTCTCCACCTTGCCGAGCCGCACCTTCACCTGGGCGCCCTCGTGCTCCGCCACGGTCACGTCGCCCTGCGAGGCGCCCTTTTCCCTGGCCCGCGCCAGCAGCCCCGCCGCCAGCTCCAGATCCACCGGTAAACGCTCCATGGCTAACCCTGGAAGGAGCCGGCGCCGCGGACGCTGGTGCCGCCCACCACGATCTGGTCCACGCGAATGGTCGGCAGGCCTACACCGACGGGCACCCCCTGGCCGTCCTTGCCGCAGGTCCCGATGCCGTCGTCGAGCGCCAGGTCCGTCCCCACCCGGCTGACGCGGGTGAGCACGTCGGGGCCGTTGCCGATGAGGGTGGCGTCCCGCACCGGATGGGTAATTCGTCCATCCTCGATCCGGTAGGCCTCGTTGGCGGAAAACACGAACTTGCCGCTGGTGATGTCCACCTGGCCGCCGCCGAAGGAAACCGCGTAGAGGCCGTCCTTCACCGAGCGGATGATGTCTTCGGGGTTCTCCTCCCCGGCCAGCATGAAGGTGTTGGTCATGCGCGGCATGGGGACGTGGGCGTAGCTCTCGCGCCGCCCGTTGCCGGTGAGCTCCATGCCCAGCAGCGCGGCGTTCAACCGGTCGTGCATGTAGCCGCGCAGGATGCCGTCCTCGATCAACACCGTGCGCCGGGTCGGCGTCCCCTCGTCGTCCACGTTGAGGGAGCCCCGCCGAGACGGGATGGTGCCGTCGTCCACCACCGTGCAGAGCTCGGTGGCCACTCGCTCGCCGATGCGCCCGGCGAAGGCCGAGGTCTTGCGGCGGTTGAAGTCGGCCTCCAGTCCGTGCCCGATGGCCTCGTGCAGCAGGATGCCGGGCCAGCCCGGGCCGAGGACCACGTCCATGGGGCCGGCGGGAGCCGCCGCCGCCTCGAGGTTCACCAGCGCCCGGCGCACCGCCTCCCGGGCATGGGCCTCGCACCGCTCCGTGTCCGTGCAGTCGTCCAGCGTCATGCGCCCGCCCCATCCGAAGTACCCGGCCTGCCGCTTGCCGTCGGCTTCCACGATGCAGCGGATGTTGCAGCGGACCAGCGGTTGGAGGTCCCCCAGCACCCAGCCCTGCGACGAGGCGATGAGCACCACCTTGTTCTCCAGCAGCAGCGACGCGAAGACCCCCTTCACCCGGGGATCGGCCTTCCTGGCGAACCGATCCAGGTCCTGCAGCAGACCGATCTTGCGCTCCAGGGGAACATCGGCAAAGGAGTGCGGCACCGGATAGAGGTCGTGCCGCGGTCCGGCCGGAGCGGGAACCCGCGCCGGCAGCTCCGAACCCCGGTCGCTGGCGATGACGTTGGCCGTCCTTACCGCCGAATCCAGGTTCTTGATGGTGACGTCGTCGGTGAACGCGTATCCGGTCTTGTCCTCGGCCAGCACCCGCGCGCCCACGCCGTTGGCCGTGGAGACGGAGGCATGCTTGACCAGACCCTCCTCCAGATGAACCTGGTCGTTGGTCCGGTACTCGAAATAGAGGTCGGCGTAGTCCGCCTGCCGCGCCATCGCCCGGCCCAGGACCCGGTCCAGATCGCGCGCGGTTACGCCGAACCGCTCGTCGAAGAATGCCGCCGGCGAGAACTCGGGCCGGCTTGAAAGGCTCTTGTCCAAAGCGCTTCCCTTTCCTTACATCAGCCCAGCTAGTATACTATGGGAAGAGCCGGTTCGCGGCCGCTCCACCCCCCTCCGGTACACGAACAGTCTACCGGCAAGACATGGAACTTGAAAGGACGCGGCGTGCGTTCGGCGGACGTTTCGAGGAGTTGGATCGATGAGCAAGAAGGTCGTTCACATAGTCGGTACCGGTACCATAGGCGAGCCGCTCATCGGTATCCTCGCGAGCTTCAGGGAGGCCTTCGGCATCGACGAGGTGACGTTCAACAAGCAGACCCCGCGGGTGACCGACCGCTCCAAGGTTACGGCGCTCCAGGGCAAGGGCGCCCGGCTGAGCGTCGAGAAGGACCACTGGGACGAGTTCGTCAAGCTTGGAATGGATCCGTCCTTCGACTCCGAAGCAGCCATAGATCGGGCCTCGGTGGTCATCGACTGCACCCCGGTGGGGAATCAGAACAAGGAAAAGCACTACCAGCAGTTCGCGGGCAAGAACGGCAAGGGATTCATCGCCCAGGGCAGCGAATTCGGTTTCGGCAAGATGTATGCCCGCGGCATCAACGACGCGGCCCTGCAAAGGGAAGAGGACCGCTTCGTCCAGGTGGTGAGCTGCAACACCCACAACCTCGCGGTGCTCATCGACACCCTGGCCCTGGGGCCGGAGAAGGAAGACAACCTGGAGGCGGGACGGTTCGTGTGCATGCGCCGGGCCAACGACATCAGCCAGGAAGGGGACTTCATTCCCGCGCCCGAGGTGGGACGCCATGACGACGAGAGGTTCGGCACCCACCAGGGTCGGGACGCCTACTACCTGTTCAAGTCCCTGGGGTTGGACCTCAACATCTACTCCTCCGCTCTCAAGATCAACACCCAGTACATGCACACGATCCACTTCAACCTGATCCTCAAGCGCGCCATCGCCCTGGAGCAGCTCATGCAGAGGATCCGGGCGAACGCCCGCATCGCCGTCACCGACAAGAAGTCGTCGGCGTCGGTGTTCTCCTTCGGCCGGGACCACGGCCTGTTCGGGCGCATCCTCAACCACACCGCCATCGTCACCCAGAGCATCGCGCTGCGGGGGGACCGGGAGGTCGTGGGCATGTGCTTCACCTCCCAGGACGGAAACTCGCTCCTGAGCAGCATCGCGGCCACCCTGTGGCTGCTGAACCCGGACACCTACGAAGAGCGCCTGCAGCCCATCCGCCCCTACTTTTTCCGGGAAATCTGAGTCCGCGAGCTTCTACGCCCCGGGCCGCCCGACACCCTGACGGCGCGGCCCTCGGATACGCCTACGGGATACCCGGAACGCGCTTGAAGCGCGCCGCGTCGCCCACGGCGATGCCGTTCCGGCGCGCCAGTCCCGCGCGGACCTCCAGCACGTACCGGCTGGGAACCCCTATGCCGACCGAACGGGTGGAGAACGGTACCGTGTCATGGACGATTCCCACCACCCGCCCGCGCGCGTCCATGAAGATGATGTCGAGGGACAAGGGAGTGTTCTTCATCCAGAACGACTGATCGCGCTCGTCGGGAAACACGAACAGCATGCCCTCGTCCGTCCCCAGCTCGTTCCGGTACATCAACCCCCAATTCCGCTTCCGGGCAGTATCGGCCACCTCCACCCGGAAACTCGCCTTGGTTCCGCCGGCGTCCTCGAAGACCACCAGCGGTTCGTTGTGGCAGGCGGCCTGGACGCATAGCAGGAACGCACAACCCAGGGACAAGAACAGGCGCGTTCTTGTGCGGCATGCCTTCACGATGTCGGCCACACATCTCCCCACAGCCGGGTAAGGAACTCGCGCCACGGCAGGATATCGATGCCGTCGACCCGACGGGGCACCGGTTCCAGGGATACGACCACGAAGTGTGAGAACATGTTCTCTTCGCGCAACGCCATCAGGCCCCTAAGGTCGCGGTTGGATACCACCTTTTTGGCCTTCACCTCTATCGCGAGCTTGCCGACCACGAAGTCCACTTCGAACTGGGACTTCGAACGCCAATAGCTGGGCGGGCCGAGCAGGCGGTAGTCGCAGAAGGCCTTGATCTCCTGCAACACGAAGCTCTCGAAAGCCTCGCCGTATTCGGCCGTTCCCAAGGGCAGACCGCGACGGCCCTGCAGGTGCCGCGTCAGGCCAACGTCGAAGAGATAGTACTTGGAGGTCGAGATCGCCTTTCGCCTGCGGGTCTCGGTATAGGCGGGTATCTCGTGGGCGATGAACGTGTCCTTCAGGATCCCGTAGTACTCCCGCACCGTCGACACCGGCACTTGGGCATCACTCGCGATCTGCGCGAAGTTGATCATCCGCCCGTGCGATAGCGCCGCGACCTCGAGGAAACGGCTGAATGCGCCGATATTCCGCACCAGAGCTTCCGCCGCAACTTCCTCCTTGAGGTAATCTCCCGCGTAAGCGGCCAGGTCTTCGGCAGGCGAGTCGGAGAAATAGATGGGCGGCAACAGCCCGAACTCAAGCGCCCTCTCCAGTTGGAAGCGGTCACCGAGCTCGGCGCTGACGAACGGGTGCAACACGCGGGAACGCGCCCTGCCGCCCAGCAGATTGACGCCTTTTCGTCGTAACGTGCGCGCGCTCGACCCCGTCAGGAAGAAACGAACGCCGTGTTCCTCGATCATGAGCTGGACTTCGTTCAACAGCGCCGGCATTTTCTGAATTTCGTCAATGACGATGGTCCTGGTTTCCGGCGTCAGCGCCTCCCTGATCAATGCGGGATTTCGAGAGAGGCGGATGAAGAGCGTCTGGTCGAGCAGGTTGTAGGTGCGGATGTCCGCCAGTTGCTGGCGGATCAAGGTGGATTTCCCTGTCTGCCGCGGACCGAAGAGGAAACAGGACCTTTGCCCCACGAGTTCCCTGGCGTCGAGATGACGTGCAATGATAGGTGAGTCCATGGTGACAAACAGTACTCCAGCCGCTGATTATCATGACAAGCAACGGTTAACTTGTCAATAAACTTATCAAATTGAATAGATCTGGACGGGGTATTCGGGGTGCACAGCCGGACATTGGCGCTATGAATGCATATCGGCTAGAATAGCTCTCCAGGAATCAAGCCCGTTTCTGTAGTCGCTCAACACCCTCCACGACACCCATGATTCAACCTTCGTACCGCGAGTTCGCGGAGCTCGCCAGGCAGGGGAACGTAGTGCCGGTCTACGAGGAAATCCTCATGGACCTGGAAACCCCCGTATCCTTCTACAACCGTCTGAAGAAAAGCCGCCACTCCTTCCTGCTGGAAAGCGTGGAGGGCAGCGAGCGCTGGGCGCGCTACTCGTTCCTGGGTACCGCGCCCGAGCTGGTCTTCAAGGCCTGGGGGCGCGAGGTGGAGATCACCCGCGGACGGAAGACGGAGCGGCGGACCAGCGACGACCCGCTGGGGGTGCTGGCGGAGATCCTCGACGGGTACAAACCGGCAACCACGTTGCCGGATCTTCCCTTCGCCGGCGGCGCGCTGGGTTACGTATCCTATGACGCGGTGGAAATGCTGCACGGAGTCCCCAACCCGGCACAACGGGCCAGCCGCTATCCGGACATCTACTTCCTGCTGGTGCGCACTCTCGTGAGCTTCGACAACCTCAAGCACACCATCACCATCATCGACAACGTGCCCATCGACCCAGGCGCGCGCCCACGCGTCCTCTACGGCGACGCCGTCTCACGCATCGAGAACCTGCGGTCATCTTTGCGGAAATCGCCCAAGACCCTGGAGGCCAGGAGCCTCACGGGCACCGGATCGGCCGTCAAGTACCGCTCCAACGTCACGCCGCAGGTGTTCCAGGGCATGGTGCGCAAGGGCAAGGAATACATCGCCGCCGGCGACGTCATCCAGGTGGTGCTCTCCCAACGGCTGGAAGCCCGCACGCAGGTCGAGCCGTTCGAGATCTACCGCGCCCTGCGGTTCACCAACCCCTCTCCCTACATGTTCTTCCTCGAGCTGGACGACCTCAAGATCATCGGCTCCTCGCCGGAAATCCTCGTCCGCCTCACCGGCCGGAACATCGAGCTTCGCCCGATTGCCGGCACCCGGCCGCGGGGCCGGGACGCGCGGGAGGAACGGGAGCTGGAGAAGGACCTCCTGGCGGACCCGAAGGAACGGGCCGAGCACATCATGCTGGTGGATCTCGGGCGCAACGACGTCGGCCGGGTGGCCAAGGTAGGCTCGGTGGAGGTAGACCAGCTCATGACCGTCGAGCGCTACTCCCACGTCATGCACATCGTCTCCAACATCAAGGGGGAGATGGCGCGGGGAAAGACGCCCCTGGATCTTTTCGGCTCCTGCTTTCCGGCCGGGACGGTCTCCGGCGCCCCCAAGGTCCGCGCCATGCAGATCATCAGCGAAACGGAGCCGCAGAGGCGCGGGCTTTACGCCGGCGCCGTGGGCTATCTGAGCTTCGACAACAACATGGACACTTGCATCGCCATCCGCACCATCACGGTCGACAACGGCACCGCCGTCATCCAGGCCGGAGCCGGCATCGTCGCCGACTCCGATCCCGCCACGGAGTACGAGGAGACCCTCAACAAGGCCCGAGGCATGCTCAAGGCCATCGAGCTGGCGGAAGCCTGGAGGAAAGAGCGGTAGCGCCATGATCCTGCTCATCGACAACTACGACTCTTTCACCTACAACCTCTACCACTACCTGGCCGAGCTCGGCGCGGAGGTCCGCGTGGCGCTCAACGACCGCATCGATGCGGACGGCGTCGAGGAGCTCAAGCCGGACGCCATCGTGGTGTCGCCGGGCCCCTGCACACCCAACGAGGCCGGCGTCTCGTGCGAGGTGATCCGGCGGTTCGGCGAGCGGACCCCCATCCTCGGCGTGTGCCTGGGGCACCAGTGCATCGGCGCCGCCGTAGGCGCGCGGGTGGTGCGGGCGCACGAGATCATGCACGGCGTGACCCACTTCTCCGTCAGCCGCCGCACGGGTGAGCGGGGCGGCCTGCTCCCGAACCACCGCTGGGTCCGTGGGCCTTCGAGCTTCACCGTCCGCTACCCCAGCGGTGCCACCTGGACGGGCCGGTGCGGTACACGCTACCGCTACAACCCCGGCGACTGCTACGTCTGCGGTCGCGCGTTCTACCTGGCCTGCCGCGACGGCCGCATCCTCCTCTACATGGACCACGGCGGCACAATCCACGAATCCTACTCGGACGGGTGCGGCTCTTTTGCGTCGATGGTCCAG
>JAPPHF010000160.1 GCA_028821115.1 Deltaproteobacteria bacterium
CTAGGAGCCTGTCCGGGTAATACGTTGGTGAAGATGCGCAGGACTTCTTGTTGTCGGCAAGGCGCGACGACGAGTGGGGGCGACCGTAGGTCGCCCCCGGGCCGCCCCCACGCGAGGAGGAGCAACGCAGCCGACGGCAAGAAGGACAGCAGATTCGCCGACGTATTACCCGGACAGGCTCCAGGGACGCCGGCGGGCAGGGCGATTTCGCACAAGTGTCAATGTTACGCGAGTGTGCCAATTTGGTAACAGGGTCTGTGGAAAAACCCTGTGTATTAGTCCGCGATGCGCGGGAAATCGCCCTATTCATCCGGTATTCAGCCGATTGCATAATTTCTGCGCACCGTTTTTTCTCAAAAAACCGTGCAGTTGCGAATAGAAGGTCCCAAAGGCCGTGAGTATCAGGAGGCTCCGTACCGAGCCCGCCCCGGACCCTTCTACTGCTAAGTTGCTGATTCCCAATAGACTATGAGCGCGAACGCGAACCTGCACGCATTGCTCCGGCCGCGATCGGTGGCGGTGGTCGGGGCATCCCCAAAGGGCAGCACCGGTGGACGGATCCTGGGGAACGTCCTCGGGTCCGGCTTCCAGGGGGCGGTGTATCCGGTGAATCCCAACTATACCGAGGTGCGGGGAAAGCCGTGCTTTCCGTCCATCGACGGGCTGCCGGAGGTGCCCGATTGCGTGATCGTGGCGCTGCCCGTCTCCCGCGTTCTGGCGGTCATCGAGGAGGCGGCGGACGCCGGTGTGCCGGCGGGCATCGTCGTGGCCGAGGGGTTCGCGGACGGGGATACGGTGGCGGGGCGGCGCCGGCAGGAGGAACTCCAGCGTCTGGCGGGCGCCGCCGGCATGGCCGTCACCGGTCCGTGCTGCATGGGGGTGGCGAGCCTCCGCTATGGGTTTGCCAACTCCTACTTCTCGATTCCGCAGGACCTGACGCCCGGGGGCGTTTCGCTCATCTCCCAGAGCGGCGGTCTGACCAATGCCGTCACCGAGCTCGGGGCGAGCCGCAACATCGGCTTCAACTACATCATCTCGAGCGGCAACGAGGCTGTGGTGGAGATGGCCGACTATATCGAATACCTCGCCGACGACCCCGAGACCCGAGTCATCGCCTGTATCATGGAAGGTGCCAGGGACGGCGCCAAGCTGCGCCGGGTGCTGGCGGCCGCCGGCCGGAAGAAACCCGTGGTAGTGTTGAAGCTCGGCCGGACCGAGTCGGGACAGAGGGCCACGGTGGCCCACACCGGCACCCTGGCGGGCCAGCGGGAAGCCTACGAGGCGCTGTTCCGCGAGACCGGCGTCGCCCAGGTGGACAGCCTCGACGAGCTGGTGGAGACCGCGGGGCTGTTCCTCCATGCCCCCCTTCCGGCGGGAGAGAGGGTCGTGTTCCTGACCATTTCCGGCGGCGCCACGGCCCTTATCAGCGACGTCAACGCCGTCGCCGGCCTCCAGTGCCCGGCCTTGTCCGCGGCTACCAATGCGAAGCTCGGGGAGATCCTCGGAGTCGAGGATCGTCCGTTCAACAACCCCATCGACACCGTGGGGATGCCGCGCATCGAACAGGGCAACAATCTCACGACGGTTCTCGACACGCTGCTGAACGACGACGGTATCGATCTGGTGGGGTTGGCTCTCAGCACCAAACGGGTACATGTGCCCACTCAAAAGAAGCTGCTGGACCAGGTGGCCGCCTGCGCCCGGACCACGACAAAGCCGCTGTTCGTGCTGTCACTGGTGTCCAACGGGCTCACGGCCGACTGCCGCACGTTCTCCGCCGAGACCGGCGTGCCGATGCTCGAAGACGTGACCGGCGGGATGAAGGCCGTGCGCAAGCTCGTGGACCACGGGGCGTTTCGGCGCAGGGGGAAACCGGTTCGGATGGCAGCGGAATCGGTGGATTTCCATGCTCCGGAAGGCGTCGGTGCGTTGGCCGAGCACGACAGCAAGCGCATCCTCGCCCGCGCCGGCATCACCGTGACCCGTGAAGGACTTGCCGAGACGCCCGAGCAGGCGGTGGCGATAGCCGCCGACCTCGGTCACCCGGTAGCCTTGAAGGTCCAGTCACCCGACGTGCCCCACAAATCGGATGCCGGGGGCGTCCACCTGGGCGCCACGACCGCCGAGGAGGTGGAGAGCGCCTACCTCCGCATTGTCAGGAACGTCAAGGCGGCGCACCCCAACGCCCGCATCGACGGCGTCCTGGTGCAGGAAATGGTCTCCGACGGGCTGGAAGTCATCGTCGGCATGGTGCACGATGCACAGTTCGGGCCGCTGGTGATGGTGGGGCTGGGCGGTATCTACGTCGAGGTGTTCAAGGACGCCGCCTTCCGCCTGCCGCCGCTGGACGCTCGAGACGTGCGCGAGATGCTGGCGGAACTGCGCGGGGGCACCCTGCTGGACGGTCTTCGGGGAGGAGAGCCCCGTGATGTGGATGCGCTGGTGGATTGCGTGGTCCGCTTCGGCGACTTCGTCGCCCACAACGCCGGGCGCTTCACCGCGGTGGAGATGAACCCGGTGATGGTCCGTCCCCAAGGCCTCGGCGTGGCGGTGGCGGACGCGCTGATCACGATGGCCGCCGAAACGGGCTAGGCAGGAGCGACTGGCGGTCGCCCAAAATGGGAGATTTGATGACCTACGAGAACATCCTCTACGAAGTGACCGACCACGTGGCCACCATCACCCTCAACCGCCCGGAGGCGATGAACGCCATCAGCTACAAGGCCCGGGACGAGCTGCACGACGCCTGCGGCCGGGTGTCCGCCGATCCCGAGGTGCGGGTGTGTATCATCACCGGCGCCGGCGAGCGGGCCTTCTCCACCGGACTCGACCTGAAGGAGCGGGCACGGGAAGTGGACGATTCCACCTTCTTCGAGAAACGCCGGGTACGGAACCGGCCGAGCATGCAAGGACAGAACCTCCTGGTGGCCGCCATGGAAAAGCCCACCATCGCGGCGATTCGGGGCTATGCCGTGGGCGGCGGGCTGGAGCTGGCACTGGCCTGCGACATCCGCGTGGCCGCGGAGGATGCCAAGCTCGGCATGTTCGAGGTCCGGCGCGGGCGCTTGGGCGGCGGTGGCGGCACCCAGCGCCTGCCGCGGCTCGTGGGCATGGCTAAGGCGCTGGAGCTCTCCCTCATCGGCGAGGCGGTGGACGCCCACGAGGCGCTGCGCATCGGGCTCGTCAACAAGGTCGCGCCGGTGGACCAGTACATGGACGTGGCCCGGGAGATCGCGGCCAAGATCTGTCTGGGCGCACCGCTCTCGGTCATCGCCATCAAGGAGGCCATCACCAAGGGGATCCAGCTTCCCCTGGAGCAGGGCCTGAAGCTGGAGAGCGACCTGGGCCTGGCGCTCTCCACCACCGAGGACCAGAAGGAAGGCTCTCGCGCCTTCGCCGAGAAACGCCCGGCAGTCTGGAAGGCCCGGTAGATTTCCGATACCCGCCGCTGGTACGAAACGGCGCAGAAGCCCCGAACCCGTCGTTCCGGCGAAAGCCGGAATCCAGGGGAGGGGAGCCGGGGGAACAGGAGGAAAACATGAGCACCAACCTCAGCGGCAAATACGCCATCGTCGGCGTCGGCCAGAGCCCCCTCGGCAAGGTCCCGGAGATGGGACCCATCGGGCTCTTCGCGGTGGCGGCCAGGAACGCCATCGAGGACGCGGGCCTTACGAAGCAGGACGTCGACGGCCTTATCACCCGCGGACCGGACGACGTCTACTGCCACCACCAGCGGGTGGGGGAGGCGCTGGGGCTCAACGTCACCTTCAGCACCTCCACCGCCAACGGCGGCGCCAGCCAGACCATGGCCGTTGCCATGGCGTGCATGGCCATCGAGGCAGGGGTCTGCAACACCGTGGTGGTGGGCTACGGCCGCGACACCTGGTCGCGCACCCACCGCAATGCCGAGGCCAAGCAGGCGGTGGCCTCGCGACCCCGGACCTACTCGGAGTTCGGGTCCGAGTTCGGCCAGTTCGGTGCGCCGGTGAACTACGCCATCGCGGCGCGCCGCCACATGGAGCGCTTCGGCACCACCAAGGCGCAGCTCGGCGCCATCGCGGTGGCGTTTCGCAACCACGCGCGCAGGAACCCCCACGCATTCATGCAGAAGCCCCTGGACCTGGACGAGTACCTGAGCGCCCGCCTCATCGTGGACCCGCTATGCCTCTACGACTGCAGCGTGTTCATCGACGGCGCCGGCGCGGTGGTGGTGACCACGGCCGAGCGCGCCCGCGACCTCCGACAGCCTCCCGCCTACGTCCTGGGCTTTGGTTTCGGCAACCGCCTGAGCGGCTGGTTCACCGACGACAACATGATCACCACCGGCGCCAGGGAGGCGGGGGAGGCTGCCTACAAGATGGCGGGCATCGGCCCCAGGGACGTGGACACGGCCCAGGTCTACGACTGCTTCACCCACATGGTGCTGCTCCAGCTCGAGGACTACGGCTTCTGCGCCAAGGGCGAGGGCGGACCGTTCGTGGCCTCCGGGGCGCTGGAGGCCGGCGGCGTGCTGCCCACCAACACCTCCGGCGGCCAACTGTCCGAGGGTCACATCGAGGGCATGCTCCAGGTGCTGGAAGGCGCCCGCCAGGTGCGCCGCGAGCACACTCCCGACCGGCAGGTGAAGGACTGCAACATCGCCTTGGTCACCGGCCACGGCGGCAACACCGTGTGCCAATCGGCGCTGATCCTGGGGAGGGAAGCGGGATGAGCGAGTACAACAAGCCGCTGCCGCCGCCGTCGGTGGAGTCGGAGCCCTTTTGGGACGGCTGCCGGCGCCACGAGCTGCTGGTGCCCCGCTGCGACGCCTGCTCGCACCACTGGTTCCCGGCCACCACCACCTGCCCCGAGTGCTGGAGCACGGACTGGGTCTGGTCCCGGGTGAGCGGCAAGGGAAAGATCTATTCCTTCGGCGTCTACCACCGGGCCTACCACAAGGGTTTCGCCGACGAGCTGCCTTACGCCCTGGTGGTGGTGGAGTTGGACGAAGGCCCGCGTCTCACCACCAACGTGGTGGGCTGCAAGCCGGAAGAGTTGAGCTGCGACATGCCCGTGGAGGTGGTGTTCGACGACGTCACCGACGACCGGACCCTGTACAAGTTCAAGCGCGTGAACGACCCGTAGGGCTAGCAAACCCAGCGCCCCTCTCCGTCATTCCCGCGAAAGCGGAAATCCAGGGGAGGAGGTGGCGTTTCCAACGGAGGTAATCATGCTGCACAGCACCGATCGCATTCTCGTCACCCATACCGGCAGCCTGCCGCGCCCGCGGCAGCTCATCGACATGATCCTGGCGGAGAACGAGGGCAGGCCCGTCGATCCGGCGGAGTACGAGGACAAGCTCCAGCGCGCGGTGCACGACATTGTGCGCTGGCAGATGGAACTTGGCGTCGACGTCGTCGACGACGGCGAGTTCAGCAAGCGCGGGTTCGCGGTCTACGCACACCAGCGTCTGGACGGCCTTAGCCCCACCGGCCGGGTGCGGGTGTCGCCCTGGGACAACTCCCGGGAATCGCAGGCGTTCCCCGAGCACTACGGCTACTACAGCCCGGTGCCCGGAGCCAAGCCCAACCCCAGCAACATGCAGATGGCGTGCACCGGCCCCATCGCTTACAAGGCCCAGGACAGGCTGGCGCAGGACTTGGCGAACCTGAAGGCGGCGGTGGATGAAGCCGGCGCCGTGGAGGCCTTCGTGCCCGCCATCTCTCCGTGCGATGTCGCCGGCAACCAGGAGAACGAGTACTACAAGAGTGACGAAGAGTTCCTGTTCGCCATCGCCGACGCCCTCCGGGTGGAGTACCAGGCCATCGTCGACGCCGGCTTCCTGCTCCAGATCGACGACCCTCTGCTTATCAACTACTACGTCAAGAACCCGGACCTGAGCATCGCCCAGTGCCGCGCCTGGGCCGAAGGGCAGATCGAGGCCATCAACCACGCGCTGAGGGACATCCCCGAGGACCGGGTGCGTTACCACACGTGCTACGGCATCAACATGGGTCCCCGAGTCTACGACATGGAGATGAAGGACTACATCGACATCGTGCTCAACATCCGCGCCGGCGCCTTCTCGTTCGAGGCCTCGAACCCGCGCCACGAGCACGAGTGGAAGATCTGGGAGGACGTGAAGCTGCCCGACGGCAAGCTCATCATCCCCGGCGTCATCACCCAGTCGTCGGTGGTGGTGGAGCACCCCGAGTTGATCGCCCAGCGGCTAGAGCGGTTCGCCAGCCTGGTGGGCCGCGAGAACGTCATCGCCGGCAGCGATTGCGGCTTCGGCACCCAGGCTCTGGAAGTCCCCGAGATTCATCCCGCCATCGTCTGGGCCAAGTTCCAGGCCATGTCCGAGGGTGTACGGCTGGCGAGCGAGCGGCTGTGGGGGTGAAGGGCATGCCCTCGTGACGCCTCCCACGACCGCGCCCTTTGGCGCTTGGAAGAGTCCTATCACGGCCCGCATGATGACCGAGGGGGCGGTGGGAATCGGCAGCCTGAAGGCGGACGGGGAGTGTCTCTACTGGCTTGAGGCCCGACCCTCGGAGGCAGGCCGGTCGGTCCTCGTGTGCCGGACAGCCGACGGCGTCGTGACCGACCTCACGCCCGCCCCGTTCAATGTACGCACTCGTGCCCACGAGTACGGCGGTGGCGCCTGCGGCGTGCGGAACGGTTTGGTGGTTTTCTCCAACTTCGCCGATCAGCGGGTGTACCGCCTGGAGAACGGCGCCGACCTCCGTCCCATCACGCCCGAAGGTCCCCTTCGCTACGCCGATTTCGACCTGGAACCGTCGGCCGGTTGGACGGTCTGCGTGCGCGAAGACCACCGAAACGGCGGAGAGCCGGAGAACGCCCTGGTAACGCTGGATCTCGAAGGCAACGGAGACGAGGGCCGGGTCCTGGCGTCCGGGGCCGACTTCTACGCTGCGCCGCGCCTTTCTCCGGACGGCCGGCAGGTTGCCTGGTTGTCCTGGGATCACCCCAACATGCCGTGGGACGGCACCCTTTTGTGGTTGACCGACATCGCCCCTGACGGCGTAGCCACGAACGGGCGCCAGGTCGCCGGCGGCGCCGATATCTCTGTCTTCCAACCGGAATGGTCGCCGGATGGAGCGCTCCACTTCGTTGACGATTCCACCGGCTGGTGGAACTTGTACCGTTGGCGCAACGGGGACCGGGAACCCTTGTGTCCTCGGCAGGCGGAGTTCGGCCTGCCCCTGTGGCAGTTCGGTATGCGGAGTTTCGGATTCCTGGCCGACGGCCGCCTGGTTTGCTGGGTGATCGAGGACGGGGTTGGCCGGCTTGCCATCATCGCCGAAGGCCGCTTGGAGACCCTGTCGACGCCGTTCTCGCACCCTGGGCTGCCCCAGTCCCTGAGCGGCCGGCTCGCCCTGATCGGGGCCACCCGTTCGGAGCCCACCAGGCTGAGCCTGTGGGACCCGGACACGGGCGCCGAAGAGGTGCTGAAACGGGCGACGGAGACGACCGTCGATACGGGCTACATTTCGGAAGCGGAAGCCATTGAGTTCCCCACCGCGGATGGGTTGTCGGCCCGTGCCTTCTACTACCCGCCTCGCAATCGGGACCATGCGGCCCCGGCTGGGGAACTGCCGCCCCTGATCGTGCGCTCTCACGGCGGTCCCACCGGGGCCACCAGCGATGGCTTTGCGCTGGCCATCCAGTACTGGACCAGCCGCGGCTTCGCGGTCGTCGACGTAAACTATGGCGGCAGCACCGGCTTCGGGCGCGCCTATCGGGAGCGTCTGGACCGGCGGTGGGGCATCGTCGACGTGGACGACTGTGTCAACGCCGCCCGGTTTCTCGCCGATTCGGACCGGTCGGACCCGGATCGCCTGATCATCCGGGGCGGCAGTGCCGGCGGCTACACGACGCTGGCCGCGCTCGCCTTCCGCGACACGTTTCGGGCCGGCGCAAGCCTGTACGGAATCGGCGATCTGATGTCACTGGCCCAGGATACCCACAAATTTGAAAGCCGCTACCTGGATCGGTTGATCGGTCCCCTGCCGGATTCGGAACCCACCTACAGAGAACGTTCTCCTGTGCATCATTTAGACGATTTCGATTGCCCGATCATTTTCTTCCAAGGACTTGACGACAAGGTGGTGCCGCCCAATCAGGCCGAGGCCATGGTGGCGGCCCTGGACGCCAAGGGCCTGCCGGTCGCCTACCTGGCTTTCGAAGGCGAGGGCCACGGATTTCGCAAAGCGGAGACCATCGTCCGCGCCCTGGAGGCGGAACTCTACTTCTACGGCCGTGTCTTCGGTTTCACCCCCGCCGACGACATCGATCCGGTGCCGATCCGAAATCTTTGAAAGACGGTGCCGGCGGGCGTTGGCCGATATACGATCCATCGTCGAATTGTCTTGACCAAAATACGATACCGTGGATAATGGTCAAGGATGGGGACGGAATCGCGTATCTACGACGCCTTGCTAGCCGAGCACTTGGCCGATAATCGGCAGATGGCGTTCATCAGCGGTCCGCGGCAGGTCGGCAAAACCACGACCTGCCGGCGTCACGCTGACAACTATTGCAACTGGGACAACGTCGATGATCGGGAACTCGTCCTGGCGGGTCCAGCGAGACTTGCTGCCAGAATGGGAGCGAACCGGCTCTCCGGGACCATTCCGGTGGCGCTCTTCGATGAACTTCACAAGTTTCCGGACTGGAAGCCTTTCCTGAAGGGCATCTACGACACCTACGGCGACAGGCTTCGCATCCTCGTCACCGGCAGCAGCCGCATGGACGTCTACCGCCGCGGCGGTGACAGCCTGATGGGGCGGTACTTCGCCTACCGGATGCACCCGTTCTCCGTGGCCGAGACGGTGAGCCGGGAGCTTCCCGATGTGGAGCGGATCGTCCGGCCTCCCGGCATGATCGAAGCAGCCGATTTCGAAGCCCTCTGGCATCACGGGGGCTATCCGGAGCCATTTCTCAGACGCGACATCCGGTTCAGCCGGAGGTGGCAGTCGCTACGCCTCAAACAACTGGTCCGGGAAGATGTCCGCGACCTGACACAGGTTCAGCAGATCGACCAGATGGAGGTGCTGGTCCAGCGACTGAGCCGTCAGTCCGGACGGCAACTCGTGTACGGCAACCTTGCGAGAGAGGTGCGCGTGTCGGCGGACACGATGCGCCGGTGGGTCGCTGCTCTGTGCGATTTCCATCTGGGCTTTCTCGTCAGGCCGTGGTTCCGGAACGTCTCACGATCGCTGCGCAAGGAACCCAAGTGGTATCTGAGGGACTGGGCGGACATCGAGGATGTAGGCGAGAAGGCGGAAACCTTCCTGGCGTGCCATCTCCTCAAGGCGGTCGACGGCTGGAATGATATGGGATTCGGCCGTTTCGAGCTCGGCTATTTGCGCGATCGGGAGAAACGTGAAGTGGATTTCCTCGTGGCCCGGGACGGGCGCCCCTGGTTCCTGGTCGAGGTGAAGCACCGTGACGAGTCCATGAGCCGGACCCTGAAGTACTACCAGGATCAGCTCAAGGCGCCGTTTGCGTTTCAGGCCGTCATCGATGCCGACTTCGTTGGCGCCGACTGCTTCGCGAGGCCGGGACCGCCTCTGGTTGTGCCGGCCAGAACCTTTTTGTCCCAACTCTTGTGACGTTCGTCATGCCGTTGACAACTCGATTCCGCCTTGGGTAAGGTCTCGCAGGTGAATCACGCGAGCAATGGAGGGCCTCATGGGAAAGCTTTCGATGCTGGATCCGAGGGCCGACGTTCTCCTGGAGAACCATCCGCCGGTACCCGGGCTGGATGATCTGACCGGGAAGGTCGTGGGCATCCTCGACAACGGCCAGGCCAACTCGAGCCCGATGTTCGAGGAGTTGGCGCGGCTGATCGAGGAACAGACCGGCGCGGCGGAAGTGCTGCTGCGGAAGAAGCCCAGCCACATGAATGCGGCGCCGGGGGAAATGATCGAGGAGATGCTGAGCCGGTGTGACGCGGTCGTCACCGGCCTGGGCGCTTGAGGGTCGTGCACGTCGTGGAGTGTCCACGACGCCATCGAGATCCAGAAGCGCGGCACCCCCACGGTGACCCTTTGCCAGACCATCTTCATGGAGCTGGGGCGGAAGGAGGCGACGTTCTTCGGCATGCCCAAGCTGCCGCTGGTGCAGATCCCGCATCATCCGAGCGGCGGCGCGCGGCCCGGCGAGCACGCCGAGGACGCGAGGATCGCCATCGGGCCGGTGCGCGAAACCCTGACGGACGCCGGCGACCCGGCCGAAGCTGGCGCTTCGGGGGCGGAAGCACGGGCGGCGGAATAGGGCCGCGCGGACCTTCCTCGCATCGCGGCGCCCTCCTGAACTCTCACACATGGCCACCGACTCATCCCAGGTGAAGCTCGTCTCCGAAGTCATCGAGGTGGAGGACTCGCTGGAGGCGGCCAACGACTGGTTCCTGGACCGCCAGCTCAGCGACGGACTCCCCATCGTTCCGCCCACCCGCGAGCGGGTGGAGCGCATGCTCGCGGGCACCCACCGCGACCCCCAGGAGGTCCTCGGTCAGGTGCCGCCTAAGTGGGCGCCGGCCACCGTGGAGAAGATCGCCGTCAACTGCGTGATGGCGGGCTGCCTGCCGGAATACCTGCCGGCGGTCCTGGCCGCGGTGGAAGGCATCATGGAGCCCCGCTTCAACCTCTACGGGGTTCAGGCCACCACCGGCTACGCGGGTCCCGCGCTGCTGGTGAACGGCCCGGTCCGCAACGACATCGGCATCAACTGTGACGCCGGCGCGTTCGGCCCCGGCCACCGCGCCAACGCCACCATCGGCCGGGCCATCCGCCTGATCCTCATCACCATCGGCGGCGGCTACCCGGGCGACACCGACCGCGCCACCTTCGGCTGGCCCGGCAAATACAGTTTTTGCTTCGGCGAGAACGAGGAGAAGAGCCCCTGGGAGCCCTACCACGTGAGCCGCGGCTACAAGCCCGAGCAGAGCACCGTGACCGTGTGCGGCATCAACGGCTTCATCCCCATGCATACCGCCGGCAGCACGGGGCAGGAGGCGCTGTCTTCTTTGGCCGAGGTCATCGCCATGCATCATGGCGGCAGTCACCTGGACGTGGGCAGCTTCGGCGGCGGCACGCCGCTGGTGGCCCTGTGCAGCGAGGACGCCGAGATCCTGGCGCGGGACGGCATCACCCGGGCGGACGTCCGTGAGTACCTGTGGGAGCATTCCACCATCACCTTCGCCAGCATCCCGGACCGACGCAAAGGGACCAAGAACGACGAGGAGCTCCTGCGGGAGTCCCCCAACGTCACCCCCGACGGGATCGTGCACCTGGCCACGCGGCCCGACGACATCATGGTGATCGTGACCGGCGGCAAGCACCGCCACTGCGTCCTGCTGCCCATGTGGACGGGCCGGAACACGCTGGCGGTCACCAAGCCTATACGGACGGCCTGACGGAATAATCTCGCCCGTAATCGAACAGCGTCGCTTTTCGCGGCGAAGGAGTGTCCATGGATTTCAACCTGCAAGAAGACTCACCGGAGATGACCGAGTTCCGGAAGGAAGTCCGGGCCTGGATGGAAGAGAACATGAAGGGCTCGGAGCATCTGCGCTGGTCGGCCTCGTGGTCCACCCGGGAGAACGAGGAGGAGTACAATTTCCGCCGCGGGTTGGGCGAGAAGCTGGGGAAGAAGGGCTGGCTGTTCCCGATGTTCCCGGAGGAGTACGGCGGCGCCGGCCTTACCGTGGACCACCAGTTCGTGCTGGAAACCGAGCTGGCGCGCTACAGCCTGAACCTGACCCACATCTTCTACACCCTGGCCCGGATCATCTCGCCGGTGCTGCTCCACTGGGGCACCGAGGACCAGAAGCGCGAGTTCCTGCCGCCCATCGCCCGGGGCGAGATCGTGGTATGGCAGGTGTTGACCGAGCCCCAGAGCGGCAGCGACGTGGCCAACTGCCAGACCCGCGCCATCCGCGACGGCGACGACTACATCGTCACCGGCCAGAAGGTGATGGTGGGTCACCACCTGCCGCCGGACGTCCTGTGGACGCTGGTGTGCACGGACCCCGACGGCAAGCGCCACGAGAACCTGAGCTGGCTGCACATCCCGGCCAACCTGCCGGGCGTCACCATCCAGCACATGCACCTCATGATGGGCATCAAGAACGCGGTGTTCTTCGACGGCGTGCGGGTGCCCGCCAAGTACCTCGTCGGTGGTGAGAACAACGGTTGGAAGGTGGCCCACACCCACCTGGAGCTGGAGCATGGCGGCGACGGCCGGGTAGGCACCGACCCGGTGGTGGACCGGGTGGTGGAGTACTGCCGGAACCACGAGGTGGGCGGCAAGCCGCTCATCGACGATCCGCACGTGCGCGACACCATCGCCGACATGATCCTGGAGATCAACACGGTCAACCGCATGAACCGGCGCATCTTCTGGCACCGTTTCGTCAAGGAGCCGCACGCCTACGGCGGCGCGCAGTTCCGTTACTACCAGCGCATGGTCCGGCTCCGGAACGGCGAGCGGTTGCAGAAGATCATGGGAGCGGATGCTTTGATTCCGGACCACAACGTGCACGAGGTGCTGGACTTCGAGTACGTCATCCGCAGCGGCCCCGGGCAACTCCACGGCGGGGGCACGCTCGACACCGACCGGCTTATCTTCGCACGCCGCGCCGGCATCGGCCGGGCGACCAAGGAGAAGGCGCCGGATACGGTGTAGAAACCGTTAAAACTAGGTAGTTAATTAGGTATAAGCCACACTGCACTGAAATCATTAGATAATCTTATTTGGTGTCATTATGGATCTAAGACTCAACGAAGACCAGGAGATGTTCAAGAAGGTGGCCGCGGACTTCGTCCAGGCGGAGGCGCCGACCACCATGCTGACCCAGCAGTTCCTCAAGAAGGAGACCTTTCTGCCGGACCTCTACACGAAGATCGCCGGGCTGGGCTGGCTCGGCATGCTCGTGCCCGAGCAGTACGGCGGCGCCGGGCTGTCCTACCTGGACTGCGGCGTGGTGTTCGAGGAACTCGGGCGGGCGCCGGTGCCGGGGCCGGTGTTCTCGTCCGGGGTGCTGGCGGCACAGATCGTGCGCGACGGCGGCTCCGACGCTCAGAAACAGGAGTTGCTGCCGGCCATCTGCGGCGGCGAGGCCATCGTCATCCCGGCCATCGGCGACCACGGCGCCCACTGGGGGCCGGAGACGGTCGCCACCACGTGCTCGCAGTCAGGCGACACCCTGACCCTCCAGGGCACCAAGCGCCACGTCTACGACGCCGAAGGCGCCACGGCGTTCCTGTGTGCGGCCCGCGGCGGCGACGGCGGGGTCTCGGTGGTGCTGGTGGACCGGAACGCGCCGGGGGTGACGGTGACGCCGCACAACGGTTACATGGTGTCGGTGAGCGAGGTCTCCTTCGACGGGGTGGAAGTTCCGGCCGCGAGTGTCATCGGCGAGACGGGCGCGGGCTGGGACCTGCTTGACAGGGCGGCGGAGAAGGCCATCCCGCTGCTGTGCGCCTACAAGGTGGGGGCGTGCCAGGAGATCTACGAGTTCACCGTCGAGTACACCAACGAGCGCCGCGCCTTCGGCCAGCTCATCGGCCGCTTCCAGCGGGTGCAGGACCACTGCGTGGAGCTTTCGATCCACATGGACCGTGCGCGGATGGCCACCTACGAGACCCTGTGGGAGCTTGACGAAGGGCTTCCGGCGGAGGCCGGCATCCACGAGTCCAAGGCCGCGGCCAGCGAGGGCTACCACCAGGCGTGCAGCTACTCACACATGGTGCACGCCGGACCGGGCACCGACTACCTGCACCCGCTGATGGTGCACAGCGTGCTGGCGCACACGCTATACCAGTATCTGGGCACGCCCGACTATCACAAGCGCCGGATGGTCGACGCCCTTTATCCAAGCGCGTAAGGAGTTCCGAAGGGCGGGCGGGAGGCCCGCCCGAATTCAGCAACGGTAAGAAGCGAGCGAATATATGGGTTTAGTGGCCTGTAGCTCATGTAGCAGGTCACCATCCGTGGGAGACACGGAGAAAGGAATCCGCCATGAGACACATGCGCTTTGCAGTCGCCGCTTTGTTCGTACTGTTCCTTGCCGGCAACGTTGCCGCGCAGGACGTAAACTTCAAGGGCAAGACCGTCAACCTCATCGTCGGCACCGGGGCCGGCGGCGGCTACGACATTATCGCCCGCCTGTTCGCCAAGGTGGCCCCCAAGCACCTGCCGGGCAGTCCCCGGTTCATCGTGCGCAATGTTCCCGGCGGCGCCGGCCTCAAGGGAACTCAGTACATCAACCGCCAAAAGCCCAACGGCCTCACGGTGGGTCCGCATTTCACCAGTCTGGTCATGAAGGAGCTGGCGGGGGTGGACGTGCCCGGCTTCGACGTCAAGGAACTCATCATCCTGGGCGCGCCCACACTGGTGGACGACAACTACACCATCTGCGCCGACCGCAACAAGGTGAAGTCGTGGGAGGACATGCTCAAGATGGGCCGGCCGCTGCGGATGGCGTCCCAGCGCCCCGGCATCGGCCGGGTCCCCATGGGTGGCGAGTTCGTGCAGCTCGTGGGCGGTCCCATGAAGCTCATCTACGGCTACAAGTCCACCGCCGAGGAGCTGGCCGCCTTCGCCCGGGGCGAGACCGAGGTGGTGACCTGCCTGGAGCGCCGCTTGCCGCGCATGTACCCGGAGTTGATCGAGAAGAAGCGGTTGCTGCCGATTTTCTGGTGGAACGCACCGCCCAGCGAGGGGTGGCTCGCCCGGATGGAAGCCAAGATGCCGCGCAACATCCTCAAGCTGCCCGGTCTCAAAATCAGTGAGTCCCAGAAGTTGGCGTTCAACACGGCCGTGAACATTCACCAGTCCCTGCGCGCTTTCATGCTGCCGCCGAGGACGCCCCAACCCATCGTGGACGTCTGGCGCAAAGCGTTCAAGGCGACCATCGAGGACCCGGAGTTCGTGAAGATCGCCACCGTCGCCGGCTACGACGTGGGCTACGGTTCTCCGGAGCATTACGAGAAGCAGCTCGCCACCATCAAGGACCTGCCCGCGGACGGCGCGCTGTTCTTCCAGAAGCTGATGGGCGAGAAGCGCTAGGGACCCGTTCGAGTCATTGTGTAGCAGCGATCGTAGGGGCGACCGACGGGTCGCTCCTACGGGGGTCCACCGCAGCATAGGTCGCTAGTGTTCCGGGACCGGATTCCGGGGCGCTAGCCCCTTGCCGGGGGCTTCATGCTCGAAGCTTCCATCGACGCTTTCTTCCAGCTGTTTTCAACCGGGCCGCTCCTTGCGATGCTGCTGGTGCTGCCGGTGGCGCTGTTCTCCGGGCTCATGCCCGGAGGCGGCCTGCCGGTGTCCGTGGTGGTCCTGAGCTTGGCGGTCCACCTCGACCCCTGGGTCGCCATCACCATCGTGGTGTTCCACATGGCGGCCAGCGACATCACCGAACCCATCCCCGCCATCCTGTTCGGCGT
>JAPPHF010000118.1 GCA_028821115.1 Deltaproteobacteria bacterium
CTGAACGGCGTGGCGATCAAGGAAACTGACAGCTAGTCCCGGAACTCCTTGCGCGTTCCTTTCGGGACCGGGATGCAAACTCCATGGGTGTGAGTCCTTGGAGGCTCGTATGCGGCCTCCTGGCGTTGTAGCCAACGATGACGCAGAGCACGCGGAAACGCCGGCGGTTCACCACCAGGAACGTTTTACTTCTTCGTTTTCAGATGGTTACGGGCGGCAGGCGGTAGGGCAAACCCTACACGGCCAAGTTTCAAACCCGCCCGTGGCCCGCCGCCGCGCGATCCGCGAGCACCACCGCAGCTCCAGCGGCAACCCGGCCCGCGGGGATGGCGGCGTCGCCCTCGCGCAGGCGCAACAGCATCTCCCGCTTGTCATCGCCCGTTACCACCCATAAAACCTGACGAGCGTCGTTCAGCACCGGATAGGTCAGGGTCATGCGCCGCCGCCCCTGGTAGACACCGGTGACGGCCACGGGCGCATCAAGGACCTCCAGTTCCGGCGCCTCGGGGATCAGAGACGCGGTGTGGCCGTCCGGGCCGAGGCCGAGATGAACGAGATCCAGCCGGCCGGACGGCGCCGTCAGGTTCCGGAGCACGTCGCCGTATTCTCGCGCGGCGCCGGCGAGGTCTTCCGCCGCCACCGGCATGGCGTGTATCTGCCCCGGCTTGAGCGGCGCTCGCTCGAGCAGGCTTTCCCGCAAATGGGTGAGGTTCCGGTCGGTATGCCCTTCCGGGGCCACCCGTTCGTCCACCTGCACGACTTCTACCGCCTCCCACGGGAGCTCTTCCTCCGCAAGCACCCGCAGCATGATCCAGGGGGTCCGTCCGCCGCTCACCGCGAACACGAACCGTCCGCGGGCGCTCACCGCCGTCCGGGCGGCATCGGCGATGAAAGCCGCGGCGCGGCGCGCCACGGCATCGGCATCGAGAAGAACCTCGATATTCATGCGCTCGGCCGACGGCTATTTCTTGGCGGGCAGTTCCTCGTGGCCGCCGAACTGGAAGCGCATGGCCGACAGCAGCTTGTCGGCGAAGTCCGCCTCGCCGCGGGAGCTGAAACGCTCGAACAAGGCGGCGGTCAGGACGTGGGCGGGGACCGCTTCGTCCACCGCGGCCTGGATGGTCCAGCGCCCCTCGCCGGAATCCGACACCCGGCCCGCGAACCGCTCCAGCCCGGGATCCTCCAGGAACGCGTTGGCGGTGAGGTCCAGCAGCCACGACGCCACCACGCTGCCGCGGCGCCACAACTCCGCCACCTCCCCGAGATCGAAGTCGTACTGGTAGTGCTCGGGGTCCCTCAGCGGCGTCTGCTCGGCGCTGGCCTCGTGCCCCTGCTTGCCGACGTTGGCGTGCTTCATGATGTTGAAGCCCTCGGCGTAGGCCGCCATGATGCCGTACTCGATGCCGTTGTGGATCATCTTGACGAAGTGTCCGGCTCCATTGGGCCCGCAGTGGAGGTAGCCGTGCTCCGCCGTGCCCTTGCCCGGCTCCCGCCCCGGCGTGCGCGGCGCCTCGTCGATGCTGGGCGCCAGCGCCGCGAATATCGGGTCGAGGTGCTGCACAACGCCCGTCTCTCCGCCGATCATCTGGCAGTAACCGCGCTCCAGGCCCCATACGCCGCCGCTGGTGCCTACGTCGACGTAGTGGATGCCCTTGGCAGTCAGATCCTTCGCGCGCCGGATGTCGTCGATGTAGTAGGAGTTGCCGCCGTCGATGAGGATGTCGTCCTTCTCCAGGTGATGGACGAAAGACTCGATGGTCCGGTCCACCACCGCCGCGGGCACCATCATCCACACCGCCCTGGGCTTCTCGAGCTTCGCCACCATCTCCTCCAGCGAGGCGCTTCCCACGCCACCGTCCGCCACCAGTCCCTGGACGGCGTCGGCGTGCCTGTCGAACGCCACTACCTCGTGTCCGGCCTTGATCAGCCGCCGCGCCATGTTGCCGCCCATCCTTCCCAAACCGATGATGCCCAACTGCATGCCAGCCTCCTTGGACAACTGCCTGTCTCGTCTCGAACCCGTCTTTCACGGGTGCTCTTCCACCTTGATGCATCTTAGCACACGAACCTGCAGGACACGGCACGAGGCGGCCCGAAGAGCCGCCGAGGGCCGATAGAATTACCGGTGCGGATGCGTTAGATTGACCGCGCAATGTACGCTCCCATAGAGAACTACGGTGTCATCGGCGACCTTCACACCGTCGCCCTGGTGGGCAACAACGGCTCCATCGACTGGTTCTGCTACCCGCGTTTCGATTCGCCCAGCGTCTTCGCCGCCGTGCTTGACGACGCCAGGGGCGGACGTTTCGTGATCGGGCCCGACGTGGAGAACGTCACCTGCCGGCAGCTGTACCTGCCGGACACCAACATCCTCATCACCCGCTTCATGACAGAGGAAGGCGTGAGCGAGGTGATGGACTTCATGCCGCCGGGGCCCGCCGACGAGAACTACCACGGCCGCATCATCCGCATCGCCAAGGTGGTGCGCGGCACCATGTCGCTCAAGCTGCAATGCACTCCGGCGTTCGACTACGGGCGCGCGCAGCACACCGTGGAGGTCCGCGACAACCGGGCGGTGTTCCAGAGTGACGGGCTCGGCTGCATGCTGAAGGTATCCCAGAGCGGCCACCGGACCCTGGTGTCCGTCCGCCCCGACGGCAACGGCGGCGTGGTCGCCAGCGGGACCCTGCGTGAAAACAGCGTGCTGGCGGCGGTGTTCCAGGGCGTCGACGACCGCGGCATCGACTGCGACTGTCCGGAGGTGGAAGGCTGCCTCGGACTGCTGGAGGACACCGAGCGGTACTGGCACCAGTGGCTCCGGCAGTCCCGCTACAGCGGACGCTGGCGCGAGATGGTGGACCGCTCGGCGCTGGTGCTGAAGCTCCTGTGCTACGAGCCCTCCGGCGCCATCGTGGCCGCGCCCACCTGCAGCCTGCCGGAAGACATCGGCGGCGTGCGCAACTGGGACTACCGCTACACCTGGATCCGCGACGCCAGCTTCAGCCTTTACGGCCTCATGCGGCTGGGCTTCACCTACGAGGCCGGCCGGTTCATGGACTGGCTCAAGGAACGTTGCGGCGACCTCAAGCCCGACGGCTCGCTGCAGATCATGTACGGCATCCGCGGCGAGAAGGAGATCCCGGAGTCCACCCTCGACCACTGGGAAGGCTACCGGCAGTCCGCTCCCGTGCGCATCGGCAACGCCGCGGCCGACCAGCTCCAGCTCGACATCTACGGCGAAATGATGGACTCGGTCTACCTGTTCAACAAGTACGGCACCCCCATCGACTCGGAGTTGTGGACCAACCTCTCGCGCCTGATGGAGTGGGTCTGCGACCACTGGGACCAGCCCGACGAGGGCATCTGGGAGGTGCGCGGCGGGCGCCAGCACTTCGTCTACTCCAAGCTCATGTGCTGGGTGGCCCTGGACCGGGGCGTGCGGCTGGCGGAGAAGCGCTCCTTCCCGGCCAACCGCGAGCGCTGGCTCCAGAACCGGGACGCCATCTACCAGAAGATCATGGCCGAAGGGTTCAACCGGGAACGGAACGCTTTCGTGCAGGCCTTCGGCAGCGACACGCTGGACGCCAGCAACCTGCTCATGCCGCTGGTCTTCTTCGTCTCCCCCACCGACCCCAAGATGCTCTCCACCCTGGAGGCCATCAACTGCCCGCCGCACGAGCACGGGCTGGTGTCGGACAGCCTGGTCTACCGCTACGACGTGGCCCGGACGGCCGACGGGGTGGCGGGAGAGGAAGGCACCTTCAGCATGTGCACCTTCTGGCTGGTGGAGGCGCTGACCCGGGCCGGCCGGCTCGGCAACGCCCGTTTCATCTTCGAGAAGATGCTGAGCTACGCCAACCATCTGGGCCTCTACTCCGAGGAGACCGGCCCACGGGGCGAGGCGCTGGGCAACTTCCCCCAGGCCTTCACGCACCTGGGGCTCATCAGCGCGGCGTTCAACCTCGACCGCAAGCTGGGCTCCAAAGACTGAGTCCCCTCACCGCCTCCCCTAAACCTGTCCGCACGGGTTGCGACGGTCCCGGCAATGACGTAAACACACCCCGGAAACCGTGGCCGACGGACGGCCCTGAAGCACACCCAGGAAACGGAGGAACACCCATGTTTTCAAGAGTGCTCGTAGCAGTGGCCGTGCTCGGCCTTACCCTGCCTGCTTTCGCGGAAGAGAAGATCTCACCCGCGCTTCAGAAGGTCATCGAAGCCGCCAAGAAGGAAGGCGAGCTCAAGATCCAGTGGACGCCCGGGCGGCTGGGCGGAGACGTGGGGCTCCGCAAGATGGTCGCGGCCTTGAACAAGCGCTATGGAACCAATCTCAAGGTGCGGTATACGCCCGGACCGAGCTTCCCGCGCATGACCGCCAAGCTGCTGCAGGAGCACGCCGCCGGCCAGCCCGCCAGCAGCGACATCCACTTGGGCACCTCGAACCACATCTCCCAGGGCACGGCCAAGGGCATGCTCATGCAACTGGACTGGGAGGGGCTGCTGGAGCGGCCCAATCCCAAGGACGCCAACATCAACCGGACGGCCCCCAAGGGCGCGGCGGTGGCCATCGCGTCGCGGGTGGTGGGCATCTCGTACAACTCCCGGCTGGTCAAGGGCGATGACGTCCCCAGGAGCATGGAAGACGTCTTCAAGCCCAAGTTCAAGGGCAAAATCGCTTCCACCCCTTACGCCACCGGGCTCTACCAGTTCGCCGCCGACGACATGCTCGGGCGCGAGCGCATGACCGACTACACCAGGCGCCTGGCCGCGCACATCGGCGGACTCATGCTCTGCAACGCCCAGGAGCGCATCGCCAGCGGCGAGTTCCTGATGCTGGTGTTCGACTGCGGCCACGACGACGCCCTGCGCATGACCCGCAAGGGCGCGCCGGTCAAGCAGGCGACTATCAAGGAGATCTCGCGGATCAACGTCATGTACCTGGGCGTGCCCAAGCACTCGCAACGCCCCAACGCCGCCATCCTGTTCGCGAACTTCATGAACACGGCGGAGGGCCAGAAGCTCCAGTGGGACCTTGGCGGCCATGACCTGCACATCTACCCGGAAGCCAACACGCGCAAGCCGGTCCTGGATATCGTCAAGGGCGGCGGCCTGCTCTTCGTCGACACGGTGGAGCGCAACAACACGCACGACCCCAAGGCGCTCCGGAAGATCCAGGCGGAATTCCGCAAGATCCTCAAGGACGGCGGAAAGTAGTCGCCGCGACCCGGGAGCCACGACTCTCCCGCGGCCCGATCAGCGTCGGGGGCATGCTTCGCATCGAGTCCGAGGCATGTCCCCGACCGGGAACAAGTTGCCCGCACCCGGACTGAGAAAGGCCCGTAGCCTTGCGCCTGCCGCGTCTTAACGGCCAGGTTTCCCCTCTGCTGCCCATCGCGCTGGCCCCCATGGGGCTCGTGACGGTGTTCATCCTGGTGATCGTGTGGGTGAGTTTCCAGACCGGCACCCTGGGCACCGCCCACTCCACCTACACCCTGGAGAACTACCGGGACGTCCTCGGAGACTCCGAGATCTACGGCGTGGTGTGGAACACGCTGTGGTTCGCGTGCTCCACGGTGTTCTTCGCCCTGATCATCGGGCTTCCCATCGCCTGGTTGACCGAGCGCACCACGATTCCGGGCAAGCCCGCCATCTACGTCATCATGACGCTGGGGCTCCTGATCCCAGGCATCTTCGTGGCCATGGGCTGGACCTTCATCGCCCACCCGCGCATCGGCTTCATCAACCGCTGGCTGGTAGACCTGCTGGCCCTGGACGACGGCCCCATCAACATCGCCACCCCGCTGGGCATGGGCTTCGTGCAGGGGCTCAACCTGGCGCCGCTGGCCTTCATCCTCACCACACAGATGTTCCGGGCCATGAACCCCATGCTGGAGGAGGCGGCGCGCACCGCCGGCATGAGCGCCGCGGCCACCCTGCGCCGGGTCACGCTTCCCCTGGCCGGGCCCGCCATCCTGGCCGCGGTCATCTACATCTTCATCGTCGGCATCGCCACGTTCGACGTGCCCGCGGTCATCGGGCTCGGCAACCGGGTCTACCTCTTCAGCACCTATCTGTTTACGCTGACGTTCCCCGAGGACATGGAGCCGCGCTACGGCATCACCGGCGCGGTGGGGGTGCTGATGATCCTGGTAGCGCTGGCGCTCACCGCCTGGTACGGCCGGGTGCTGCAGAAGGGCAACCGCTACCAGGTCATCACCGGCAAGGGCTACCGCCCCAAGATGCTGGACCTGGGCGGGTGGAACTGGGCCGCCTGGGCAATGATCGGTTTCTACGCCGTCCTTTCCAAGCTCGTTCCCATCGCTCTCGTGGGCTTCATCGCGTTCGCGCCCTACGTGGCGCCGCCGTCGCTGGAAATGTGGGAGCAGCTCTCGCTCAACAACTTCTACAACGTCAACTGGGAGCTGGTGTGGCGCGGCATGAAGCACACGCTGATCCTGATGCTCGTGGTGCCAGTGCTGGCGCTGGTGTGCGCCTTCGCCATTTCCTGGCTGGTGGTGCGCACCCGCAGTCGCGGGCGCTACGCCCTGGAGTTCGGCGCATTCCTGCCCCACACCGTGCCCGAGCTGCTCTTCGCCATCGGCGCGCTGCTGGTGGCCCTGTTCGTGCTGAAGGACTACGTGCCGCTGTACGGCACGGTGTGGCTTATCGCGCTGGTGTACCTGGTAACCCGGCTGCCCTTCGCCACCCGCGCGTTGAACGGCGCGCTATTGCAGATACACAAGGAACTCGAGGAAGCCGCTTACGTGTCCGGTCTGACCATGCTGCGGGCCAACCGGCGCGTGCTGCTGCCCCTGTTGCGCCCCACCCTCATGTCCGTGTGGATCTGGACCGCGCTGCTGGTATATCGCGAGGTGACCGTGGCGGTGTTCCTCGCCACCGAGAGCAACATCACCCTCACAGCGGTAGTGTGGAGCTACTGGGCCGCCGCCGGCATGACCGAGGCTTCGGTGGTGACGACCCTGATGATCCTCTTCTTCTCGCCGCTCCTGTTGCTGTTCTGGATCTTCGGCCGGCGCAGCGCCTTGGCGGAGCAATGAGGCAAATGGCGTCCTTCGATCTACGCGACTGGTGGAAAGCTCGCTCATGATCAGCATTCGCAAGCTGGAAAAGATCTTCGACTCGGCACGCGGGCCGGTGCGCGCCGTCGGCGGCATCGACCTGGAGGTGGCCCAGGGCGAGTTCATGGTGCTGCTGGGGCCCAGCGGCTGCGGCAAGACCACTACCCTGCGCTGCGTGGCCGGGCTGGAGCGGCCGGAGGGCGGTTCCATCGAGATCGACGGCGAGCTGGTGGACAGCGCCGCAGGCGGGGCTTACGTACCGCCCGAGCGCCGGGACATCGGCATGGTGTTCCAGAGCTACGCCGTGTGGCCGCACCTGAACGTGTTCCAGAACGTGGTCCTGCCGCTCACCGAGGGGCAGCGGCGTATCCCGCGCTCCGAAGTGCGCGAGCGTGCGTTGGAGGCGCTGCGTCTGGTGCGACTGGACGGTCTGGAAGAGCGCCCGGTCACGGACCTGAGCGGCGGGCAACAGCAGCGTGTGGCGCTGGCCCGGGCGGTGGTGACCCGGCCCAAGGTGCTGCTCATGGACGAGCCCCTGAGCAACCTCGACGCACGCCTGCGCGACCAGATGCGCGACGAGCTGCGGCGCATCGCCGAGTCCGTCAACGTCACCTCCCTCTATGTCACCCATGACCAGGCCGAGGCCCTCAGCCTGGGTGATCGCGTGTGCGTGATGAACGAGGGAGAAATACTTCAGCTCGCCACGCCGAAGGAGGTCTACTCCGAGCCTCCCAATCTATTCGTCGCCCGCTTCGTCGGCGAGATGAACTTCCTCCCCGCCAGGGTGGTGGACGCCGGCCGTGTGGAGTCCGGCCTCGGGACCATCAAGTGCGCCGTGCCGCCGGGATGCGCGCCGGGCGCGGCGGTCACCCTGGGCATTCGCCCGGAGCACATCGGCATCGCGATGGGCGAATCGCCGGCGGGTATGCGCGGTCAGGTGCTGCGGCAGACCTACCTTGGCGACGCGCTCCACTGCCAGGTACAGGTGGGCGAGGTGGAGCTGACCGTCAAGGCCGTGGGCGACGCCGAGTACGGGCGCGGCGACACCGTCGCGATCTCGTTGCCCGAGAAGAACTGGCACGTGTTTCCGGAAACGTAAGGCTGCGAAAGGAGTCCCCATGGCCCTGATCATCAGCGCGGAGCAGACCCGCGAACTCGTCGACATGACCACCTGCATCCGCCTCCTCGACCGGATGTTCCGCGACCGGGCGGCGGGCAAGGTGCGGGCCGTCCCGCGCCGGAGGCTCCAGGGCAGCTCCAAGCAGCTCAACGTCATGGCCGCGTGGCACCAGGACACGGACCTCATGGCGCTGCGCAGCTACGTCGCCAAGGCCAACACCATCTCGCTGTACGACGGCGGCGCCGGCGCACTGAAGGCGGTCATGAGCGCCGCCTATCTCAGCAGCCTGCGCACCGGCGCGGCCACCGGAGTGGCGGCCAAGTACCTCGTCCCTTCCAAGCCGTCGGTGCTGGGCCTCGTCGGCCCCGGGTGGCAGGGCACCTTCCAGGTGGAGGCCGTGGTCAAGGCCTGCAGGCCGAAGCAGGTACTGGTGTACGGCCGCAACGCCGAGCGGCGCCAGGGCTTTATCGAGGCCATGAGCAAGGTGGTGAAGACACCCTTCAAGGTGGCGAGGTCCCTGGACGAGGTCGAAAGCGAGTCCGACGTCCTGGTGATATCCACCAACTCCACGACATCCATCGTCGACGGCCGGAAGCTCAAGGACGACGTGCTCGTGGCCACCATCGGCGCCAACTCGACCGTCAAGCACGAGGTGTCCGGACGGCTCATCCGGTCCATGGACCTGGTGGTCACCGACGACCTCGCCACCGCGCGGAACGACAGCGGCGACCTCATCGACGCGTGCGCCCGGAGGCAGCTACGTTGGCGGGACGTCGTGCCGCTGGAGGCCATCGTCGCGAACGGCCCGAAAGGAAAGCCCCGCAAGGTGCTATTCCAGTCCAACGGGATCCCGGACGAGGACCTGGCGGTGGGCACCTACGTGCTGCGACAGGCGTTGAAGAAGAAGATGCGGCTGCGGGAAATCCCCGAGTTCTAGGAAAACGGCCGCCGACACGAACGTGCCGGCGGCCGTGGATCCGTCATTTCCGAGTCCCCTCTCGAACGGCCTAGCTGGTGACCCCGTACAGCCGCTTGGCCGAATCCGCCAGCAGCCACTTCTTGTCCTCGGGGGACAGATCCTCCCTGCGGCCGAGGTGGTCGATGTTTTCCGGGAACTCCATGTCCCAGTGCGGGTAGTCGGACGCGTAGTAGAGCACGTCCGGGCTCATCCACTTGCCGGTCTCGCCGATGAACGGCTCGTAGTCCTCGGCGTGGAAGTAGATGTTGCCGCCGCGCACGTACTCGCTGGGCTTCTTCTTGCAGAGCGGCGCCTCCGCGGCGCCACGCTTCTCCCATTCCTCGTCCATGCGTCCGGCCCAGTAGGGCGCCCACGAGCAGCCCGCCTCCATGAACGCCACCCGGAGGTCAGGGAACCGCTCCATCACGCCCTGGAAGATCATGCTGGTCATCTGCATCATCTGGGCGAAGGCGTGGGACAGGGTGTGGACCTCGATGAACTGGTCGAAACCGTCGGCGCCGAAAGCCTGCGGTCCGCGCACCGTGGCGTGCACTCCCACCATGCAGTTGAGTTTCTCCGCCTCCTCGTAAATGGGCCAGTAGTCCTTGTGCCCCAGCGGCAGGCGCAGTCCGATAGCCGGCAGCATCAAGCCGGTGAGATTGAGCTCCGTGACCGCCCGGCGCAGCTCCTTCACCGCCTCGGGCACGTCCTGGAACGACACCAACGCCACCCCCTTGAGCCGGGGGTTGACCTTCTGGAACTCCTCGGAGACGAAGTCGTTCCAGGCCTTGCACAGGGCCACGGCGAGGTCCGGCTCGCGGATCCAGCCGATGCCGAGGCCGCCCGTCGGATACAGATACGCGGTGGTGAGCCCGCCCTCGTCCATGGCGTTGAGCCACGTCTTGGCGTCACCGGCCGTGGTCCCCAGGGTCCCGCCGATGGAACGGTCCCAGTTGTCGATCGGGTAGAGGGTGGCGGTCCGGTCCACCCACGGCGCCTCCATGTACTTCTTGAGTTGCTCGTCGGTCTCGGTGATGTGTCCGTCCGCATCGATGACTTCGATGTCTCTGGCCATGATTTGCCTCCTCGATTGGTTTGATCGCTGCCACAGTGGGCTATCGTGTGTGCATTGTCAAGACAGCCGGGCATCGGCTAGAGTGGCCGTCCGCATCGGGCGCAATGAGCGGTGAGCAGCGAGGTCATGGAATTCGGTATGCAGTTCTTTCCGTGCGTGGGGCCGGAGCAACGCTCTGCGGCCGAGTACTTCGATGACTGCTTGAAATTATGCGAACTGTGCGACGAGTACGGCTACACGCATATCCGCACGGTGGAGCACTATTTCCACTTCTATGGCGGCTACAGCCCGAACCCCATCGTGTTCCTCACCGCAGCCTCGCAGCGCAGCGCGACGGCGCGCCTGATCACCGGCGCGGTGCTGCCGGCGTTCAACAACCCGCTCAAGCTGGCGGGCGAGATCGGCATGCTCGACGCGATCTCGGGCGGACGGCTGCAGGTGGGCTTCGCGCGCGCCTTCCTGCCCCACGAATTCCGGCGCTTCGGCATCTCGCCGGACGAGTCGGTGGCGCGTTTCGACGAGGGCATGGCGCAGGTGGGCCGTCTGCTCGAAGAGGAAAACGTCACCGAGAGGGGGCGGTTTCACAGCTTCGAGAACATCACCTCGCTGCCCCGCCCCACCCGGAAGCCGCGCCCCCGGTTCTGGACGGCAGCCCTCGGCACGCCGCAATCGTTCGAAAAAGCGGGCCGGCAGGGGAACTGGATCATGGCGATCCCCATCGCCCGCTCCGCCATGCGCGAGCTCTGCGGCATCTACCGCGAAGCCTGGGACAAGGCCGGCCATCCGGGCAAGGGCCGGGTGATGCTCGCCTTCCACATGTACTGCCACGAAGACGCGGATGAAGCGGTGCGGATCGCGCGCGGTCCCCTGAACCGTTATCTCGCCGCGCTGGTCGATGCGGCCTCGGGCTGGATCACCGGCACTTCTTCGGCGGACTACAAGGGCTACGACAAGATCATCGCCGCACTCAAGCGCGAGACCTTCGAGTCCCAGGTCGAGGCGGGTGCGGCCTGGGTGGGCACGCCGAGCCAACTGGCGGACCGGATCGCCGCCTATGACGAGGCGGTGGGCGGCATCGACGACGCCTCGCTCCAGGTCAATTTCAACGACATGAGCCTAGCTGACGCGGAGCATTCGGTGCGGCTGTTCGGCGAAGAGGTCATGCCGAGCTTCGGCGCCACGAGGGCGAAGGGGGAGTAGGCCTCCTGCCCAGCCGGACCGATCGGACGCACCCGCATCCACGTTGTCTGCCGGCTTGACATGCGCCCCCGGCCTGAATAAACATGGCGATTTTCGATCGGCGCGAAATCGTCACCCGCGCCGGCCAACCCGGCGGCTACCGCCTGTACGGAGGTATACCCATGGCTCGTATTCTTCACGCCGTTGTCATTGGCTTCGCGGTACTGCTGCTGTTCGGCACCGCGGGCCACGCCGAGTTCCCGGAAAAGCATATCAACAGCATCGTCACCTTCTCACCGGGTGGGGGCTTCGACACTATTTCCCGAGCCATCACCCGCTTCGGCGAGAAGTATCTGCCCAAGGGCGTCAAGATGATCGTCAAGAACGTCACCGGCGCCGGCGGCATCACCGGCACCGTCTATCTGTACCGCTCCAAGCCGGACGGCTACACCATCGGACAGCTGCACGGCGGCATGATGGCCGTGCCGTTCCTCAGGGGCGTCAAGAAGACGGGCTACGACTACGAGAAGTTCACCTGGGTGGCGCGGGTGGGCGGCGAGCCTTACGCCCTGCTCTTGCGCAAGGACTCCAAGTACAAGTCGCTGGAGGAGTTGCAGAAGTCAAAACGCGTGACCTGGGGTCTTGAGGCCATCGGCGTCGGACGCTGGGTGGACGCCTTCATTGCTGCCGCCGAGCTGGGAATCCCGTTCCAGGTCGTTTCCGGTTACCGCGGGACGGGCGAGAACCTTCCGGGCTTGCTGCGCGGAGACTACGACGTCTTCTTCCAGCCCATCGACCATCCCTCCGTGGTGCCTTACCTCAAGACCGGCGAGATCCGGCCGGTCCTGACCATGGGACCCAAGAGAGCCATCAACGCTCCCGATGTCCGCACCGCCATCGAGGCGGGGTACAACGTCACGGTGTCTTCAGCCCGCCACATAGCGGCCCCGCCGGGAACCCCCGCCAAGGTGGTGAAGGTCCTGGAGACCCTGCTGCTGAAGGCCATGAACGACAAGGACTACGACGCGTTCATCAAGAAGTCGGGTCTGGTGCTGGATCCGGGCGGCACCAAGCGGGCCAACAAGGACATCGCGGACCTCGCGGCGCTCTACCGGAAGTACACGCCCGCCATGAAGAAGGTCCTGAAGACGAAGTAAGGTTCAAACGGCCCTGAACCGGCGCGGGAAACTGTTCCCCGCCCGGCGAACCCGGCTGTTGTCGCCCTGAGGGAGGTATATCCATGAAGCGTTCGTTATGCGCCGCGATGATCGGCCTCGCCGCACTGTGGCTGTTCGGCACGGTGAGTTACGCGGAGTTCCCGAAGAAGAATATCAACAGCATCGTCACCTTCTCGCCGGGCGGGGGCTTCGACACCATTTCCCGGGCCATCTCCCGCTTCGGCGAGAAGTATCTGCCCAAGGGCGTCAAGATGATCGTCAAGAACGTCACCGGCGCCGGCGGCGTCACTGGCACGGTCTATCTCTACCGCTCCAAGCCGGACGGCTACACCATCGGCCAGATGTACGGCGGCATGATGCCCGTGCCCTTCCTCAGGGGCGCGGCGAAGGCCGGCTACGACTTCGAGAAGTTCACCTGGGTGGCGCGGGTAGGCGGCGAACCCTACGCCCTGCTCTTGCGCAAGGACTCCAAGTACAAGTCACTGGAGGAATTGCAGAAGTCGAAGCGCGTGACCTGGGGCGTCGAGGCCATCGGCGCCGGACGCTGGTTCGACGCATTCATCGCGGCCAAGGAGTTGGGCGTCCCCTTCGAGGTGGTGTCCGGCTACCGCGGGACGGGCGAGAACCTTCCCGGCCTGTTGCGCGGCGACTACGACGTCTTTCTCCAGCCCATCGACCATCCGTCCATCGTGCCGTACCTTCAGACCGGCGAGATCCGTCCGGTGCTGACCCTGGGACCCAAGAGGGCCATCAACGCTCCCGACGTTCGCACGGCCAAGGAGGCAGGCTACAACTTCACGCTGTCGTCATCCCGGCACATGGCGGCCCCTCCGGGAACGCCGCCCGACCGGGTGAAGGCGCTGGAGACGCTGCTGATGAAGGCCATGAACGACAAGGACTACAACGCGTTCATCAAGAAGTCCGGCCTGGTGCTGGACCCCGGCGGCTCCAAGCGGGCCACCCAGGACATCGCGGACCTCGCGGCGCTCTACCGGAAGTACACGCCCGCCATGAAGAAGATCCTGAAGATCAAGTAGAGTAAGCGCTTTCCTACCTTACCCCGCCACCCCGCCCCTGGATTCCGGCGGTCGCCGGAAGGACGGGAAGTGGCGCCGCGACGCGCCGTCACACGCTGCTTCGCAGCAACTTGCCGGAGCGTTCCCCGGTGGGCTCGCCGTCTTCCAGCACCACCTGGCCGTTGACCAGGACCGTGCGGATGCCGTCGGCCTGCTGGATCAGCCGAGCCGCGCCGCCGGGGAAGTCGTGCATCAGCTCCGGTTCCCGCGGCGCCACCGTGGCGGGGTCGAACACCACTACGTCCGCGGCCATCCCTTCCTCCAGCCGGCCGCGGTCGGCGATGCCGCAGATGTCGGCCTGCATGGAGGTGAGCTTGCGCACACCTTCTTCCAGGGTGAGGTCGCCGCGCTCCCGCACGTACTTGTCCAGCAGCAGCGTGCAGTAGCCGAAGCCCGCGTCGATGGCCACGTGGGCGCCGGCGTCGGACTGGCCGAGCACGGTGTAGGGGCTCGCCACGATGGCGCCGACGGCGTCGGCGTCGCCGTTGGTGTGCGCGGTCTGGAAACCGGTCGCCAGGTCTTCCTCCAGGCACAGGTCCATGAACGCGTCGAAGACGTCCTTGCCCACGGAGCGGGCGTAGTCGGCCACGTTGGCGCCCTTGAGGTGGGCGTTCTTCTCGGTGGCGGGCTTGACGATGTAGACGATGTCCCAGCGCCTGTGGAAGGCCGAGGTGGTGGTGTCCTCCACCACCTCCCAGCGCAGCTTCTTGCGCACCTCCGGGTCCTGGAAGGCGGCCCGGCGTTCCTCGATGGGGCTGAACATGAGGCCGCGCCAAGTGGGGAACTCGTCGAATTCCTGGCCGTCGATCAGGTTGAAGCGGTTGTTGAAGGGCCGGACGTTGGTGTTGGCCCACGCCTGGGCGCCGCGCTCGAAGCCCTTCACCGTGGCGTCCAGCAGCTCGCGCCACTCGTCAGGCCTGGCCCAGCGGTGGAGGATGGAGTTCCACACCACCGGACGGCCGGTGCGGAGCGAGAAGTCGGCTAGGGACGCCACCCGCTCGGCGTTCTGGCCCGCCGAGCTCATCTGAATGACGCCGCGGTTCATGTCCGTGAGCACCTGCCCCAACGCTTCCAGTTCCTCCCACTCCGCCAGCCGGCTGGGCAGGGGCTCGCCGTCCTCGCGGAAGTGGCGCTCGTTGCGGTTGGTGGAGAAGCCCAGCAAGCCGGCGTTCAGGGCCTCGCGCAGGAGCGCCTGCATGGCCGCGATCTCGTCCGCGGTGGCGGCGCGCCTGACGGCGTCGTCACCCATGACGTACTGGCGCAACGGACAGTGGCCCACCAGCATGCCGACGTTGAGGGCTGGGCCCATGGCCTCCACCGCGTCCATGTAGCCGGCCATGTCGGTCCAGCTCCACTCGACGGCGCGCCGCAGCAGGCTTATGTCCATGCCTTCGACGTGGGAGAACGTCTGCAGCAGGATGTCACGGTCCTCGGGCTTGCAC